>JAIROT010000262.1 GCA_031257385.1 Treponema sp. | reverse complement strand
ATACCCAAGAGCCCGCCTTGCGGCGGGGGAGCTTCAGGGCGTTATAAAGGGTATGTACCCTGAGACAAATACCTTACCAAAACAACATACCTCGTCCCTTTAGGGCGAGGTTGTTGATTATGATATCCATATAGAAGATACATCGACACAAGTATAAACAAACGGCGTTGTGGAACAGGTTAAACAGAGGGCCAAAAAAATACAGCCGGTCCCGTCACCGGAGGGGCGTTACGGGGGCCTTGCTGAATTTACCTGTGCGGGGGAAGACTCCCTCCCCTTCTTTAATCTATACTGTTTCCAATGGCAGAGACCGCGTTTATTCGTAATTTTTGTATTATCGCCCACATTGATCACGGCAAGTCCACCCTGGCCGACCGGCTTATCCAGAAGGCTCACCTGGTGGCGGACCGTGATTTTCAGGATCAGATACTGGACACCATGGACATTGAACGGGAGCGGGGCATCACGATCAAAAGCCAGGCGGTGGCGATTCCCTATACCGCCGGGGACGGCCGCGACTACCGGCTCAACCTTGTCGACACACCCGGTCATGTGGACTTTAGCTACGAGGTAAGCCGGGCGATCAATTCCTGCGAGGGGGCGCTGCTGCTGGTGGACGCCACACAGGGCGTGCAGGCCCAGACCCTGTCCAACATGTACCTCGCCCTGGAGCACAATCTTGAAATAGTGCCGGTGATCAACAAGATCGACATGCAGGCCGCCGACGTGCCCGGCACAAAAAAGCAGATTGAAAAAGATCTGGGCCTTGACGCTGAAGACGCTCTGCTCGTTTCGGCCCGATGCGGCACGGGAGTGGACGAATTGTTCGAGGCCATTGTGAAACGTATACCCCCGCCCGCGGGGGATGCCGCCGCGCCGCTGCGGGCATTGATTTTTGACTGCCACTACGATCCTTACCGGGGCGTGGTGGTGCATCTGCGAGTTTTTGACGGCCGGATTAAAAAGGGTATGAAGATTATGTTTATGTCAGGCGGCTCGGTGTACGAGGTTGAGACCGCCGGCGTCTTCAAGCTGGCCCTGGTGGAAACCGGGGAACTTTCCGCCGGGGATGTGGGCTACATAATCGCCGGCGTTAAAACCGTGAGCGATGTGAGGGTGGGCGATACGGTAACCGGCGCGGACGCCCCCTGCGGATCCCCCCTGCCCGGTTTCCGTGAGGTAAAACCCGTGGTGTTTTCCTCGATTTATCCGGTGGACTCCAACGATTATGAGGAACTGCGAACAAGCATGGAGAAGCTCAAGCTCAACGACGCCTCGCTGGTGTACGAAAAGGATTCTTCGGCGGCCCTGGGTTTCGGTTTCCGCTGCGGCTTTTTGGGCCTTCTGCACCTTGAGGTAATACAGGAGCGGCTGGAGCGGGAATTCGGCCAGGCGGTGATTTTTACCGCCCCTTCGGTCAAGTACAAGGTCAGCCTCAGGGGAGCTGACGGGGAAGCGCTGGTGGACAATCCCATGGAATACCCTGAAGAGGGCAGGATAGAGGCCGCGTGGGAACCCTATATCCGCGCTTCAATTATCACCCCTTCAGAATACCTCGGCGGCATTATGACGCTCTGTCTTGAAAAGCGGGGAGTGCAGACCAACCTCAGCTACCTTGACGAGAAGCGGGTGGAGCTGGTTTACGACATGCCCCTTTCCGAGGTCTTATTCGATTTTTATGACCGGCTGAAAAGCATCAGCAGAGGTTATGCGTCATTTGATTATGACATTACCGAATACAAGCCCACCGAACTGGTCAAGCTGGACATTTTATTGAACGGCAAGGCGGTAGACGCCCTTTCCCAACTGGTTTTCCGGGGCAACGCCTACGACCGCGCCCGCAAAGTCTGCGAGCGCCTGCGGGATGAAATCCCCCGGCAGCAATTCAAAATTCCCATCCAGGGCGCTATCGGCAGCCAGATCATCGCCAGAGAAACGGTGAACGCCCTGCGCAAGGACGTGCTCGCCAAATGTTACGGCGGCGACATTACCCGCAAACGGAAACTCCTTGAAAAGCAGAAGGAAGGCAAGAAGCGGATGAAGATGGTCGGAGACGTGGAACTGCCCCAGAGCGCGTTTTTGGCGGTTTTGAAGACGAAGGATGAGTAGCGTTATCGAAAGTCCGGTTTAATGCCCTGGAGTAACCGGTTACTATAGCTTAGAGTAACCGGGCGCCCCCGCCCATTGTAAAATGCCGCCGAAAGCGCTCTACCCATAGACGCCGGCTTTGGTGTATACTGCCGGAAACACCATCGGGAGGTAATGTAATGGCCCATCATAAAACCTTAGGCCCGCGGGACCGGCCTGTTTTGGGGTATTGGATACCCCTTTCCATTCAGCACGTGTTCGCCATGTTCGGGGCAACTATTCTTGTGCCGATACTCACGGGGCTGGAGCCGGCCACGGCGCTTTTCACCGCCGGTACCGGGACTTTAATCTATATTCTGTGTACCGGCGCGAAGGTGCCCGCCTTTCTCGGCTCCTCCTTCGCCTTTATCCCGCCCCTTATCGGTATTACCGCGAGCCACGGTCTTTCCTACGCCCTGGGCGGCGCGGTGGCCGCGGGGGCTTTTTACTGTCTTGTGGGGCTGATTATCCGCTTCGCCGGTACGGGCTGGCTGGACAAGGCGCTGCCGCCGGTGGTGATAGGCTCGGTAATTGTGGTCATCGGCCTTAACCTGGCCCCCACCGCCATGAGCATGGCGATGAACGACGGCAGCGGGAATTACAGCCTCGTATGCCTCTCTATCGCGGCGGTAACTTTGGCCATAACGGTAGTGGCGAACATCTTATTGAAGGGATTCTTCAGCACCATTCCAATTCTTATAGGCCTCGTGGCGGGCTATCTTTTCACTCTGCTTATGGGAGCTTTCTTTCCGGCCTACGCCCTCATCAATTTCCAGGTGGTACGGGATACCCCCTGGTTCGGGCTTCCTGTTTTTCAGCTCCCCGCTTTCAGCTTCGTGCCGGTCCTGACCTTTGTGATCGTGTCTCTGGCGACCATTTGCGAGCATCTGGGGGACACCCTGGTAACGAGTAAGGTAGTGGGCCAGGATTTCTACAAGAACCCCGGACTGCACCGTACCCTTGCCGGAGACGGCATCGCCACCGCCTGGGCCGCGTTCTGGGGAGGACCGCCCAACACCACTTACGGCGAAAATATCGGCGTTATGGCCATTACACAGGTTTACTCAGTATGGGTAATCGGCGGCGCGGCGGTAATTGCCGTGATTCTTTCCCTGTTCCGGAAGTTCGGCGCCCTGATCCAGACCATCCCCACGCCCGTCCTCGGCGGTATTTCCATGCTGCTTTTCGGGATAATCGCCTCCAGCGGCCTGCGGACTATTGTCGAAAGCGGCGTCAATTACAAGGACAAGCGCAATCTGACCATCTCCTCGGTGATTTTCGTCATCGGTATCGGCGGCGGCCGCCTTGCCTTTAACATTGCCCAGGACCTCCGTTTCGAGCTGGCCGGCGTGGCCCTGGCCACGGTAGTGGGTATTATACTCAACCTGTTATTCCCCGCCGGGAAAAAGCGCGCCGCCTAGCAGTTTGTTGCGCTTTGCGCGTAAAACCTCCAAAAATCGTCAATCAGACGATTTTTTATCATTTGGGCTAAAGCCCCACAGACTCCTAGCGCCTGTCCACAAAGCCGGCTGCCTGTGGACAGACCTTGTATTTTTTCGCCTAAGGAAGCACTGATTTATTCAATCGAGAATAAATCAGTGCTGCTTTAATGTAAGGATGCGAAAATGCGCTTTTCAAGGTATAGAAGCGTATTGATCAAATAATGGCGTCAGGGCGCGGCCAAACCGGGATATGCAATTTTTGCGAATTTACTATTGAATTTGTCGATAATAGTTAGTATAATCAAGGAAGAACTTCTAATGGTGGTGATTAAGAATGCCTAAGTCAGAACTGGTAAAATGGTCCGCGACGTATTCCGTGGGCATAAAGCTGATTGACGATCAGCATAAAGGACTGTTGAATTTGGTCAACGACCTGTTCAACCATGTGAGCGCTGATGAGGCGACGGAAAGGGCCTATTTTCAGAAGGTTATCCAGACGGCCGTCAATTATGTGAAGGTCCACTTTGCCACAGAGGAAAAAATCATGCTGGCCACCCGCTTTCCCGGCTACGCGGAGCACAAAAAGGCCCATGATACTTTTGTGTTGACCGTGGTGGACAGTATCCGGGACTTTGAGGCAGGGAAAAAGTTCACTCTCGCCGGGTTCACCAGGTTCTTAAAGGACTGGGTTTTGACCCATATCGCCATTATGGATAAGCAGTATTTCACCTATTTCAAGCAAATTGCCTCCCGCAAGGCCAACGGCAAGCTGAGTATCAATCAGGGAGACCTGCAGCGCCGGTAAAAACAGCGGGATACGGGCGTTTCGGGCCGTTTACCGCCGCTCTTTCAGACGCTTTTTTAGAAATTTCCGCAAAACCTCCGGCTTTCCGGAGGTTTTGTCCATGAAGCCTGTGTTTTTTTTGCTTCTGCATTATATTGCTTGAAAAATTACGATTTTCAGGGTTATACTTTTCCTATGGCTGTAAGTACATTTAAGCGGGGTCTGCGGCTTCCCACGAGGAAGCACGCCACCGAGGGGAAGCCGGTAGAGCTGGTTCCGGCGCCCGGACAGGTGGCGATTCCTGTAAATCAGCATTTCGGCGCGCCGAACAAGAGCCTGGTCGGAGTGGGCGACCGTGTCATGCGGGGGCAGAAAATCGCGGCCGCGCCCGGTCCGATGACCGTACCGGTGCATGCCTCTATCAGCGGGCTGGTGAAGAAAATCGAGCCGCGAATCCAATCCAACAATACCGAAGGTCTCTGCGTTGTTATCGAGGCCGACGGCGGAACGGAAGAAGAGCTGCTGCCCCCCCTGGACCCTTTCAACTGTACCAGGGAAGAGGCTCTGGCCCGGATACGGGAAGCGGGCATCCTCGGCATGGGCGGCGCGGGTTTTCCCTCCGCCGTAAAACTCTCGCCGCCGCCTGACAAACACATCGATATTATTATCGCGGACGGCGCCGAGTGCGAGCCTTACCTTACTACCGACGAAGCGGCAATGACCGAAAAACCTCACCTTTTGGTGAAGGGCCTCGCCATTGTGATGAAGATCACCGGTGTTGGCCGCGCCATTATCGGCATGGAGGATAACAAGAAAAACCTTATCCCTGTGATCGAGCGGGAACTGCGGCTGGGGGAAATCCCCGGAGATATTTCCATCGGTCTCTGCCGGACCCTGTACCCCCAGGGCGGCGAAAAAATGCTCATCACCGCTCTCACCGGCAGGGAAGTGCCCTCAGGGGGTCTGCCCATGGACTCAGGCTGCATTGTGCAGAATGTGGGCACCCTCATTGCCATTGCCGAGGCCTTTACCCTGGGCAAGCCCCTCATTGACCGGGACCTGACCGTGAGCGGCGGGGCATGCAGGACACCCAAAAATATCCGCGCCCCAATCGGTACATTGCTCAAAGATTTGCCCCCGGAGTTCATGGAAATTGATTACGATAAACTGGCCAAGATTCTTTTTGGCGGTCCCATGATGGGTACGGCGGTTCCTTCCCTTGAGGTTCCGATTCAGAAAAACACATCGGGAATTATTTTGATGACAAGGGATGAAACTGTTGCCGAAATAGAAGGTCCCTGTATCCGCTGTTGCCGTTGTATCCGCAACTGCCCCTGCCGGCTTTCGCCGGTGATCATGAACAATAGTCTGGAAGCGGAAGACTTTGATTACGCAGCCAAAGCAGGGCTGCTTGACTGTATTGAGTGCGGCAGCTGCACGTATGTATGCCCGGCGCGGATCAAGCTGGTTCAGCGTTTCCGTATCGGCAAGCAGCGTCTGCGGGCCAGGCAGCAGGCGGCCAGTGCCGCGGCGCGGCTTGTCGCGGCAAAATCATAAGGAGAGAGCATGTCTGATAATGCAAAAACGCCGCCGGAGGCTGCTGCGCCCCCGGCCGCGAAAAAGCCTTCGGCGCCTTTTTTTTTACTCCAGTCCAGCCCTCATATAGCGTCACCGGTGAACGCGGCGGCGCTAATGAGAAATATGCTCATCGCCCTGTCGCCGGTTTCTGTTTTCGGGATAGTGCTCTTCGGGCTGCCCGCGCTGCTCAATATCGTGGTCGCGGTTTTTTCCGCTGTAGCAGGCGAGGCCCTGTTCAGGCTGGCCACCAAACAGGAAATCAGGACAGGCGATCTTTCCGCGGGAGTCACCGGACTGCTTTTGGCCCTGGTTATTCCCCCTTCTACGCCGCTGTGGATGACCGCCCTGGGGGCGGTTTTCGGCGTGGTAGTCGCCAAGGAATTCTTCGGCGGCCTTGGCGCGAACGTGTTTAACCCCGCCCTTATCGGCAGGGCCTTTCTCTTGATGAGCTTTCCCGCGGCCCTTACCAGATGGCATCCGCCCGGGCGGGGTTTTGTCCCCGGCCTGGCAGACGCGACAAGCGGCGCCACCCCTCTGGCGATAGTCGGCGCGGAGGGCATTGACGGCCTGGGCAGAGTCTTTACCGCCGAGGGCCTTTCTTCCTCGGCATCTTACCGGTCAATTATCAAGACTCTGTTTTTTGGTTACCATTCCGGCTGTACGGGAGAGGCGGCGATCTTCCTGATCCTGGCGGCTTTTGTGTTCCTGCTGATCACCAAAACCATCGACTGGCGCGCGCCGGTTTCCATGATTGCCGCGGCTTTGGTCGGCTCCTTCGTCTTGGGGCTGGACCCGCTGTTCAGTGTCCTTTCCGGCGGACTCGTGTTCGGCGCGGTCTTTATGGCCACCGATTACGTTACCGCACCGCTCACCGCGAAAGGCAAGGTGATTTTCGGCATAGGCGCGGGCCTCATCTCCATTCTGATCCGCAAATGGGGTACCTACCCCGAAGGCGTAAGTTACGCGATATTGATCATGAACGGCACGGTTCCCTTTCTCAACAAACTGCTGCCCAAAAAATACGGCTTTGTGCCGAAGAAAAAGACGATGCCAACGCAGACGCCGGCAAAGGAGCCGTGAAATGAAAGGTTTCTGGAGTATGCTTAAACTTGGTCTCATCCTTGCCCTGTTCGCGGCCGCATCCTGTGTAATGCTGGCCTTTGTGTACACCGGTACTGAAAAAATCATCGCCGAAAGGCAGCGGGCCGATTTGGAAGCAGCCTTGAAAGAGCTTTTTCCCGATGCGGACAGCTTCAGCGCGGTAACGGATATTCAAAGCCCCGATCCCTCGGTTACCATTGAGAGCGCTTATGAAGCCCTGAAAAACGGCGTCCCTGTCGGGGCGGCGCTGAGTCTCTCCCGCGCCAGTTACGGAGGCCCGATCAAGATAATGACCGGGGTGAGCGCCGGCGGCACGATCACCGGGGTAAAGATAATGGAACATTCCGATACGCCGGGCCTGGGGGCAAACGCCGCCTCGCCTTCGTATTTTGTGGACAGAGACAGGAGGCTTACCTTTTACGGCCAGTTCAAGGATAAAAAAACAGGCGATCCTTTTGTGGTAAAAGACGATGTGGCAGCCGTTACCGCTTCCACCGTTACCAGCAACGCGGTTACCGCCGCGGTCAAGGCGGCGGCTCTCGGCGCTACCGCGTGGCTTGAAGGAGGGGCAAAATGAAATACGCTTCGTGCGTGAAACGCCTTTTCGGTATTTTTACCAACGGCCTCATTCGGGAGAATCCCCTGTTGATTCTAATGATCGGCCTCTGTTCCAGCCTGGCGGTAACTACCGCCGTGGTTAACGGAATCGGAATGGGGCTTTCCATGACTTTTGTGATCCTTATGTCGGAACTGGTGATCAGCGCTTTCAGAAAACTGATCCCCGATTCGATACGCATTCCCATTTTCATAATTATCATCGCGGCTTTTACCACGGTGATCGACTATGTGCTCAAAGCCTGGTTTCCGGACCTTTCAAAAGCGATGGGCGTCTTTATCCCCCTGATCGTGGTGAATTGCATCATCATGGGCAGGGTGGAGGGTTTTGCCTCCAAACAGCCGCCGGGCGACGTGATCCCCGACGCTCTGGGCATGGGCCTGGGTTATACCTGGGTACTCGCCGGAATCGCCCTGGTAAGGGAACTGCTGGGCAGCGGTACGATCCTCGGTTTTCAGGTCCTGCCCGCAAGCTACCAGCCAATCATCTTTTTTGTGCTGCCCCCCGGCGGCTTCTTTGTGTTCGCCCTGTTTATTTCCCTCAACCTGTTTATCAAGTCCCGGTTGAAAGTTCCCGGGGAGGCTTCCGCCTGCGTGTCTTGTCCCGGCAGTGAGGCTTGCGGAGGGCGTTCATGAATCTCTTCAAAATATTTTTAACCGCTTTCCTCATTGACAACGTGGTACTGATGCGCTTCCTTGCGCTCTGTCCTTTTATCGGGATGAGTACAGACGAGGATAAATCAATCGGTATGGGCCTGGCGGTCACCTTTGTGACGGTGCTTGCCACCTGCGTCACCTGGCCGATTTACAAATTCATTCTGGAACCCCTGGGGCTGGTGTTCCTGCAAATTCTGGTTTTCATTCTGGTTATCGCCGCCCTGGTTCAGTTGGTTGAATTTTATCTGAAGAAAACCGCCCCGGCGCTGTATGGGGCGATGGGCATATACCTTGCCCTCATTACCACCAACTGCGCGATTCTGGCGGTTACTTTTGACGTAATTTCCAGCGGCTACAGTTTTGTTGAGGCGCTGGTCTACGCGGCAGGTGTCGCCCTGGGCTTCCTCCTCTCCCTGCTGCTCCTTGCGGGTATCCGGGGCAGAATTAAAACCAGTCCCATCCCGGCATTCCTGAAGGGAACGCCGGTACTCTTTGTGACCTCAGCGCTGCTTTCGATCGCCTTCATGGGCTTCAAGGGGTTAGTGCAATGACTATTGTTTTAATCACCGCTGTCTTCGCCCTGGTTCTCGCCTTTGTGCTGGGAGCCGCCCTTGGCTTTTTCCGTGAATTTTTCGCCGTACCCCAGGACCCGCTGGCGGGTCTAATCCGGAATGTCCTCCCCGGCGCCAACTGCGGCGCGTGCGGGTTTCCCGGCTGCGATAACTACGCTGCCGCCATTGCCGCGGGTAACGCCGGCGTCAGTTCCTGTTCCGTAGGCGGCCCCACGGTGGCGGAAAAAATCGCCCGCATTACCGGCATTACAGGCGGCGCGGTGCTGCAGACCGTCACGGTACTGGCCTGCCAGGGTTCGTCAACACACGCCGGTCTCAAGGGGGAATACACCGGCTTGAGGACCTGCCGGGGCGCGAAGCTCTCCGCCGGGGGTACCAAGCTCTGCGCCTGGGGCTGCCTCGGCTTCGGCGACTGCGTCAAAAGGTGCAAATTCGGCGCCCTCACCCTGAACAGCGAAAAAAGACTGCCCGTAGTGGAATACTCCAAATGTACCGGCTGTCGGCTCTGCATCAACGAATGTCCCCAGGGTCTGCTAAAGGGCATCCCCAAAGATCAAAAAGGCGCCATGACACTCTGTTCCAACCGGAACCCCGTCAGGCAGATGGTGATAAAAACCTGTAAGATAGCCTGCATCAAGTGCGGCCTCTGTGTGAAGAACTGCCCCCTGCAGTGCATCAACCTGGACAGTAATATTCCGGTAGTGGATCTGGTCAAGTGTACGTCCTGCGGAACCTGCGTGGAAAAGTGTCCGACCAAGGTGTTCAAGATCATTGAGCGGGATATTTTGGGGGCATGAGGTGTTTGGAAGGCGAGGCCCATGCCCCGGCAGGGCCAGCATATAAAATCATTTTGACTATCATACCGATGAAAAACCGGAATTTTTACTATTCACCAATTACAGCGCGGATATCTTTCCTGATGGCATCCAGTTTGCGGGCCGCTTCGGCCCTGGCGGCGTCAAGGCCGCCGGAGCCTACCCCTGCGCAGCAGCTCGCGTAGAATTTGATCTTCGGCTCGGTACCGCTGGGACGGGCGCTGACGACGGTGCCGTCTTTGAGAAAGAATTGAAGCACGTCACTGGGCGGAAGCCCGTCCATGCCGTTTTTAAGGTCCCTGACTTTGGCCACTTCAATGCCGCCGAGTGTTGCGGGCGGTTTGGAGCGGTATTTGTCCATGATGCCCTGCATAATGGCCGGCCCTTCCGGGCCCTGGAAGTATTTGGAGATTCCCAGCTCCTGCCAGAAGCCGCAAGTCCGGTAAAGCTCATCCAGCCGGTCAAGCAGGGTCTTGCCCTTGCTCCGCCAGTAAAGGGTCATCTCTGCGGTAAGGGCTGCGGCGGATACCCCGTCCTTGTCACGGACCTCGGTTTCCACGAGATAGCCGTAGCTTTCCTCGGTGCCGAATACAAACTTTTTCGCGCCGGCCTCGCCGTTTTCCCATTTGCGCATAAGATCGGCGATCCACTTGAAACCGGTAAGGCACTCAAAACAGGCCACGCCGCAGGATTCGGCGAGGGCCTTCTGCATGCCGGTAGTAACGACGGAGTTGATCATTGCGGCGTTTTCCGGCAGTTTTCCCAGCTCTTTGAGGGAGAGGAAAATGTAGTCCGCGAGGAGTACCCCCATCTGATTTCCGGTAACGAGGACATATTTCGAAAAATCAGCCTGTAAAGCTGTTGGAGACGAGTCCAACGAACCTGCCTTTGGCAAGTTCGAGGGAACGGCAATCCCGAAACGGTCCGCATCGGGGTCGGTGGCCATTACCACGTCGGCCTTTTCTTTGATTCCCAGCCTGATCGCCATGTCCAGGGCCGCTTCTTCTTCAGGGTTGGGGAAAGCCACGGTGGGAAAATTCCCGTCGCCCTCACGCTGTTCAGGCACGGTGATAACCTTGAGGCCCAGATCGCCTAACACTTTCTCCACATGCATCGCGCCCGTACCGTGCAGGGGGGTGTAGACGATTTTCACCTCCCCCGCCTTTTCCTTGATGAGGCCGGGCCTGAAAAGCCGGGACTTCACCATTGCCTGGTAAGGCTCATCCACTTCTTTATCGATGATTTTAAGAAGCCCCCTGTCCAGAGCCTCCTGTCTTGTAATTTCCCTGATGATTTTGACCGAATTAACTTCGTCGATGATCCCCGTGTCATGCGGGGGAACCACCTGGGAGCCGTCGTTCCAGTAGGCCTTGTAGCCGTTGTATTGGGGCGGATTGTGGCTCGCGGTAACCACAATACCCGTGTCGCAGCCCAGGCGGCGGATGGCAAAGGACAGTTCCGGCGTGGGCCTGAGGGAGGAAAAAAGCCAGACACTGACGCCGTTGGCGGCAAAGATCAGCGCCGCAGCCTCGGCGAATTCCACGGAGTAATGGCGGCTGTCAAAGGCGATGGCGGCGGAGAGCTTCCCGGCCGCGGCCTTTTCGGGAAAGGCCTTGATAAGGTAAGAAGCCAGGCCCTGGGTGGCGCTTTTTACCACAAGGGTATTCATCCGGTTATAACCGCCGCCTATTACCCCCCGCAGCCCCCCGGTACCGAATTCCAGGTTCCGGTAAAAGCGGTCTTCCAGTTCTTTCCAGTCCTCCGAAGCCAAAAGTTTTTCCACCTCGGAGCGAAAATCGGCGTCCCTTTCCTTCGCTACATAATCCTTCGCCCGTTCAACAATACCTCTCCTCTCCATAGATATCCCCTTTGTCCCTGATTATCATCCGTATATGGCGATCATTACACCGGCGGCAATCGCGGTGCCGATGACGCCGGAAACGTTGGGTCCCATGGCGTGCATCAGAAGGAAGTTCCCGGGATCGTACTCAAGACCCACCTTGTTGGAGACACGGGCGGCCATGGGTACCGCCGAGACGCCGGCAGATCCGATGAGGGGATTGATCTTCTCTTTGAGGAACAGGTTCATGATCTTGGCGACAAAAATCCCCGTTGCAGTGGCGATGGCAAAGGCCACAAGCCCCATCACCACGATGATAAGCGAGGAGGGGTTGAGAAAGCGGTCGGGGGTCATCTGGCTGCCCACGCCCAGGGAGAGGAAGATCGACACGATGTTGATCAACTCGTTCTGGAGCGTCTTTGACAGGCGGTCTACCACCCCACATTCCCGAATAAAGTTCCCGAACATGAGGCATCCGATAAGCGGCGCCGCCGAGGGAATGAGGAAGATAGACAGGATGAACACCACCAGGGGGAAGAATACCTTTTCAACCTTGGACACGGGCCTTAGCTGCTTCATCCTGATAAGCCGCTCCTCCTTAGTGGTGAGGAGCTTCATAATAGGCGGCTGAATGATGGGAACCAGGGCCATATAGGAATAGGCCGCTACGGCTACCGTTGCCAGCAAGTGAGGGGCCAGCTTTGCCGCGATGTAGATCGTGGTAGGGGCGTCGGCGCCGCCGATGATCGCCACAGAGCAGGCCTCCTTGAGGTTAAAGGCAACCACCGGCAGGTAGTTGGCTACACTGATGAAAAACAAGGTTGCAAAAACGCCGAACTGCGCCGCCGCGCCCAACAGAGCCGTCTTGGGGTTGGCGATCAGGGGGCCGAAGTCGGTCATGGCGCCAATGCCCATAAAGATGATCATAGGGAAGAACTCGTTGCCTACCCCGCTCTCGTAGATGATGTGGAGCATCCCGTGAGGGGCGTCTCCCATGGCGGCAAAAGGGATGTTCACAAATACTGTCCCGAAGCCGATGGGGATGAGGAGCAAGGGCTCAAAGTTCTTGACCGCCCCCAGGTAGATGATGAGGAAGCCGACGGCCACCATCAGTAGTTCCTGCCAGCCTAAAATGGTAATGGGGAGGCCTGCGGGCGTTTCCATCGGTTTTACATCGGTAAAAAACGCATAAATACCGGTGGTCCGCGCGATATTGGCGAGAAAGCTTTTCAGTGAAACTTTGGGAAGATTTTCGCTATTGGGGATGATCCCGTCCAGGTTGTAGATGGAAGGCAGATCATCCTTTGACGCCGTAGATTGGGCCTCCGCGCGGGGGCTAAACGCCGCACCCGCCAGGGAAATGACAAATGCGCCAATCAAGAGAATGAAACAAACTTTGGTAACAAATACCGGGTCCTTTTTAAAGTTAAACATACAACGCTTCCTTAATTGATTTCGGCGATGGGCTGCTGGGACGCAACCTGGGTTCCCGTCGCCACAAGGAAATGTACCTTTCCCGCGGCGGTTGCCTTGATTTCCAGTTCCATTTTCATGGACTCGATAATGATGACGGTGTCCCCGGCGTTTACCGCCGCGCCTTCATCCGCAGCGTAACGGAGGATCGTACCCGCTACCGGGGCCGGTATAAGCGTACCCGCGCCTAAAGGCGCCGCAGGGGCCGGAGCCGCCGCTATGGGAGTTTCCGCTACGGGGGCCGGGGCTGCCGGGGCCGCGCCGCCGCCAATTTCCGCCACCGGCTGCTGCGCCGCGATCTGCGTTCCGGTGGGCGCGAGGAAGTGAATCTTCCCGTCGGCAGTGGATTTGATCTCCAGTTCCATCTTCATGGATTCGATGATGATAACCGTCGCGCCCTTCCGCACTTCCGCGCCTTCGTCTACCGCGTAACGCAGGATGGTGCCCGCCACCGGCGCGGGTATAACCGTTCCTCCGCCGGAAACACCGCTGCCCGCAGCGGGGGCAGCCGGAACCGCCCCGCCGGGAGCCGCGCTGACCGCCACCGTCCCCGCAGGGGAAACCACCACCGCATAGTTGGTTCCGTTCACGTTGACATTGTATTTTTCCGCCTGGCCCGGAACCTTGGGAGCCGCCGCCGGGGCGGCATCTTCGGGTTTGAAAACCACCGGTCCTTCGCCCCGCTTCTTGAAGAAATTGGGCGCTACTTTGGGGAACATCGCGTAGGTGAGCACATCCTCAACGCTGACCGTATCCGTCTCCAGGAGCTTTTTGGTCTCCTCTTCGAGTTTGCCGTATTCAGCGGGAATATCATCCGCCGGCCGGTGGGTGATTTCTTTTTCCATTTTAAGGCCCTCAAGGGCTTTTTTAACCACTTCGGAATTTTTGGGGGCCGGACAGGCGCCGTATTTACCCGCCATCAGGTCCTGGAATTCGCCGGAAAGCCGCTTGTAACTTCCGAAAAGCACGTTGAACACCGCCTGCGTTCCCACAATCTGGCTTGTCGGGGTAACGAGCGGCGGATAACCGGCGTCTTTCTGGACAACCGCTATCTCTTTGAGCACCGCGTCGATCTTGTCCGAAGCGCCCTGCTCCTTGAGCTGGCTCTCCAGGTTGGAAAGCATACCGCCGGGCACCTGGCTCGCCAAAATGCGGGTGTCCGCGCCCAGGAAACTCGACTCAAATTTTTTGTAGTTCTTTCGAATTTCCCGGAAATAGGCGGCGATTTCCAGCAGCAGATTGATATCAAGGCCGGTGTCATACTCCGTGCCCCGGAAAATCTCCACCATGGTTTCGGTGGGGCTGTGGCTTGTTCCCATTGCCAGGGAGGAAATGGTCGTGTCAAGAATCTCCGCGCCGGCTTCGGCGGCCTTCACCAGAGTCGCCACCGACATGCCGGTTGTGGCGTGGGAGTGGATCTCCACGGGAAGGTCCGTCACTTTCTTGATCGCCTTCACCAGATTGTACGCCTCATAGGGCTTGAGAAGGCCGGACATATCCTTAATGGCGATGGAGTCCGCCCCGATGTCGGCGTACTGCTTTGCCAGATCCGCGTATTTCTCTATGGTGTGGAAAGGCGTTACCGCGTAGGAAATGGCCGCCTGGATGTGCTTGCCCGTCTTCTTGGCTGCGTCGGTGGCGGCCTTGAAGTTCCGGGGATCGTTTACCGCATCGAAAATACGGAAAATGTCAACGCCGTCTTTGGCGGCGTATTCCACGAATTTCGCCACCACGTCATCGGCGTAGTGGCGGTAGCCCAGAAGGTTCTGACCCCGTAGCAGCATCATTATCTTGGTATTGGGCATGGCTTTTTTGAGTTTCTTAAGCCGTTCCCAGGGATCTTCGTTCAAAAACCTGATACAGGAATCAAAAGTAGCGCCGCCCCAGGCCTCCAGGGCGAAAAAACCCGCCTGGTCGAGCTTGCCGCAAATGGGCAGCATGTCCGAGGTAACCATGCGGGTGGCGAACAGGGACTGGTGAGCGTCCCTCAATACAAGGTCTGTCAGTTTAACTTTAGGCATTTTTTCCCTCTTTAGTTGTTTTTCCGGTATTCATTAACCGCCGCCGAAATGGCCGCGGTCACTGCGGCGTTCCCGGCGCCGGAGGGAGCCGCGGAACCGGCCTTTCCCGCCGGAAGCGGCGTATCCCCGGCTATTCCCCGGGTATGTATAATCTTCCCCATCACAGTGACGGCGATGATCAGGATAACCAAAAACCCAAACACAGTTCCCATGCCCAAGAGGGTCATAACCCCGCTTTGGCCCAACATTTCCGCTATAGTCATAAATCCTCCGTTATGTTGAAACCGATCGATCCCCCGGACGGGGCGGATATCAATTCATACTTCATTTTAGCCAAAATTGGCGGTCTATTGCAAGGGGCCTTGTGTCCCGCTGTATATAGCGGTATAGTGATAAAAAGGACGCTACCTGTACGGTAGGGTGCCGGCTTTCCGGGCGTCACGCCCGGCGGACAGGTAAAAGGATTTGGGAATGAAAGTACGAAGGTTGTTCACCAAGCGGTCCGGCGGGCCGTATCATGATATCGTCTGGGAGCTGCGGAAAAGCGAAATCCGCAATCCCGACGGGAAGGCGATTTTTTCCGAGGATACAGTGATTGTGCCCTCCTTCTGGAGCCAGATCGCGGCGGATATTATCGCCCAAAAATATTTCCGCAAGGCCGGGGTCCCGGCGGACAAAATATACGAATGGAAAAAGTGGAGCCCGGGTGAAGGTAAAACCAGCGGCGGCGGGCAGGCCGGAGATCCGGGCGGCTCCCTGCCCGAAGACGGGGCGGAACACGATGCCCGTCAGGTGTTCCACCGGCTGGCCTTTACCTGGATGGACTGGGGCAGGCGGAACAGGTACTTTGACAGCGAGGAAGACGAGCGGGCCTTTTACGACGAGACCTGCTATATGCTGGCCCACCAGTTGGCCGCGCCCAACAGCCCCCAGTGGTTCAATACGGGCCTGTATTCGGTGTATGGCATTGACGGGCCGGCCCAGGGCCACTACTACTTTGATCCTGAAAAAAACGAGATGGTAAAATCCGACAGCGCCTACAAGCGGCCGCAGCCTCATGCGTGTTTTATTCTTTCGGTGGAAGACGATCTGGTGAACGATGGCGGCATCATGGACCTGGTGACCAGGGAGGCCCGCCTGTTCAAATACGGCTCGGGCACGGGTTCCAACTTTTCCCGGATACGGGGTGTGAACGAACGGCTCTCGGGCGGAGGGGTTTCTTCCGGCCTGCTTTCGTTCCTTAAAATCGGGGACCGTTCCGCCTCGGCGATTAAATCAGGCGGTACCACGCGGCGGGCGGCCAAGATGGTTACGCTGGACGTGGATCATCCTGATGTTGAAAAGTTCATCAGCTGGAAGGCCGATGAGGAGTACAAGGTCGCCTCCATGGTAACCGGTTCGGCAATGGTGAAGAAACACCTTGGGGGAATAAAAAAAGCGCTGGCCGCTTTCCGGGGTCCGGACCGAGACAAGTTCAACGCGGAAAAAAATCACGAACTTGCCGCCGCCCTCCGCGCCGCGTTAGCCGACAAGATTCCGCCCGCCTGTCTGTACCAGATGCTGCGGCGGCTTGAGCAGGGCGATGAGGATGTGGACGCCGCGCTCTATTCCACCGCCTGGGACGACGACGCCTACAACACCGTTTCCGGTCAAAGCTCCAACAACAGCCTGCGGGTGAGCGACGATTTTATGCGGGCGGCGCTGAACGACACCGACTGGAACCTGACCAGCCGTACCGGCGGCAAAACGGTAAAGACCGTAAAGGCCCGCAAGCTCTGGGCGGACATCGCCCGTGCCAGTTGGCAGTGCGCCGATCCGGGTTTGCAATATCACACTACGATCAACGACTGGCACACTTGTCCCGCGGGCGGTGAAATCCGGGCTTCCAATCCCTGTTCGGAGTACATGTTTCTGGACGATACCGCCTGCAACCTCGCGTCAATAAATCTGGCGGCCTTATACGACAAAAAATCGAAAACGTTTAATGTTGAAAGCTACCTTCACGCCATCGGGATTTGGACCATGATTCTCGAAATCTCCGTGGTAATGGCCCAGTTCCCGGCGCCCCGGATCGCCGGGCTTTCCTATGAATACCGGACTCTGGGTCTGGGCTACGCCAATCTCGGCGCCCTGCTTATGATCATGGGCCTCGCCTACGATTCTGAAGAAGGCCGCGCGGTGGCCGGCGCGCTTTCGGCGCTGCTCTCCGGGGAGGCTTATGCTCAGTCGTCCCGAATGGCCGGCGAACTGGGGCCTTTTCTCCGTTACGGCGAAAACGCCGGGAATATGCTCCGCGTCATCCGCAATCACCGCAGGGCGGCCAACAGCGCTCCCGGCGCCGAATACGAGGGCCTGCACATGATCCCGCGGGGGATCGATCCCGCTTACTGTCCCGCCTATCTGCTGGAAGCGGCCAAAGCCGCCTGGGACCGGGCGCTGGAACTGGGCAGGGCTTACGGCTATCGCAACGCCCAGGTCAGCGCCATCGCCCCGACCGGTACTATCGGCCTTCTCATGGACTGCGATACTACCGGCATCGAGCCTGATTTCGCCCTGGTCAAATTCAAAAAACTCGCCGGCGGCGGCTATTTCAAGATTATCAACCAATCCGTACCCCCGGCGTTGCAAGCCCTGGGCTATTCGCCGCAGGCAATCGAAGAGATCATCGCCTACGCCACAGGCCGGAAAACACTGGACGGCGCTCCGGCAATCAACGCCGAAAGCCTCAAAGCCGCAGGCTTTACCCCTGAGGCAATCGCCGCCGCCGAGGATGCGGTCAAGACCGCCCTCAACCTTGAAGGGGTTTTCAATCCCTGGATTTTGGGGAAGGATTTCGTGGAAAAAATCCTGCGCGTTCCCGAAGCGACCTGGTCTTTGCCGGGTTTCAGCCTGCTCAGGCATCTGGGTTTTAGCCCCGAAGATATCGCCGGGGCGGAACTCTACGCCTGCGGCACCATGGGTCTTGAAGGCGCGCCCGGACTCAAAAAAGAACATTACGCGGTTTTTGATACCGCTACCCCGTCGGGAAAAAACGGCAGGCGCTCTATTCCCTGGACCGCCCACATCGGCATGATGGCCGCGGTACAGCCCTTTATTTCCGGCGCCATTTCCAAAACCATCAATATGCCCAACTCGGCGAATTATGAGGACGTAAAGGGCGCTTATATGCTTTCCTGGAAAAACGCCCTGAAAGCGGTGGCCCTGTACCGGGACGGTTCAAAATTGTCACAGCCCCTTTCTTCTTTCGCCCCCGGCGCCGATCCGTTAGCCGATATGATTCTCAAAGTGGAGCGGGGGCTTGATCGGCCCCCGGCCGCCGAGGGCCGGAATACCGGGGTACGGGGAATCCGCAGGCCCCTGCCTAACCGCCGCATGGGTTACACGCAAAAAGCGAAAATAGGCGGACACTCGATCTTTATCCGCACCGGCGAGTACGAGGACGGCGGTCTGGGCGAGATTTTCCTTGACATGCACAAGGAAGGCGCGGCCTTCCGCAGCCTGCTCAATGGCTTTGCCATTACCGTTTCCCTGGGCCTGCAATACGGCGTCCCCCTGGAAGAGTATGTGGACGCCTTCACCTTCAGCCGTTTTGAACCCAACGGTATGGTTCAGGGCCACGATTACGTGAAGATGGCCACAAGCGTCATTGATTATATTTTCCGGGACCTCGCGATAAGTTACCTCAAACGTACCGACCTGGGCCAGGTAAAACCTGATGATCTTCTCTCCACCGGAACCGGGGGCGACTCCGGGGGAAACGCGGTAAAACACCGTTACGGTGAAAAGCACGGCGCCGGTTTCGGCCCCCACGGAAACGGGGCGGCCGCGCCCGCCGGCGGCAAGGGAAGCGGAACTGTTAAAGCCGCGGCCCCGGCACAGGTGTTGGACCAGATCCTGCCCGAAGAAAGCGAGGCGCTCAAAATCGCGCGGGCAAGGATCAAGGGCTACGAGGGCGACTCCTGCCCTTCATGCGGTTCATTTACCCTGGTACGGAACGGTACCTGTATGAAGTGCGACACCTGCGGCGGCACTACCGGCTGCAGCTAAGGTTTCAGTCCTGCGGCCGCGGCGTTTTGCCGGATGAGCTTCCGCACGGCATCTGGAACGCGGGGCAATTTCCTGATCGGAGGCCCTTTCGAGAGGAAATGTATTATACCGGGGCTTCTACCCCGTCCATGGGGTCTGTCCCCATAGAGTCTGCGGGGTCTGTCCCCAGGCCGCCCGGTATTAAACCGGGCTTTCGAAAAAGGTAACCGTTCACGGCGATTCGGCTAGATTTATGTAATTCGGGAATGAATCAAATCTGAAAAAGGCGGCTAAACATTCTTTGAGATACTTCATTACCGATGTATTTTGCATAG
>JAIROT010000256.1 GCA_031257385.1 Treponema sp. | reverse complement strand
GCCGCTGTCCCTTCGTTTTATATACCAAGAGGAAAAAGGATCCCGCACCCTGACAGGGCGCCGGCCTTGACAGACCGCAGGGTCCTTGCCCCTTACCGGGTTCCCCTTTGTACCCAAATCCGCCGCCGCAACGCGGCGGCCTCTGCCGTCAAACAGGGGCTTTGTAAAGCACCCGGTGTTTAACTGCATCCACAAAGAATATAGATTGTTTTTTTTTTTTGTCAACAATAATAGTATAGAAAACATAAAAAATCGCGGCTCCCGACAGACCGGGCAGGGGGCTTTTTCCAAAGGCGAAGGGATCGTGTTGTCCGGCCCTTTTTCGAAGCGAAATTCGAAAAAACCGCGAAAACAGGGGGTATTAAGGGGTAAAAAGGGGAAATTCAGCGGTTTTTATTCGGTAAATACGGGGTGAAGGAGGTTTTTACGCAAAATTTAGGACAGGGGGCGCGGATACGGGGGAAAGGGGATTTAGGCAGGCGGGAGAAAAAAACAGGGAAAAAGGGAGAAATAATGTTCATTTTTTGAACAACTTGGATTTTTCTTCCCTTTACTTCAAGTTACTTCAAATTGCCAAGCTGCGTACAGGCTTCTTCTACGTCGGCGCGGTGGCCGAAGGCGGAAAAGCGTATACAATCCCGGCCGGCGGGGCCGAAACCCGCGCCGGGGGTGCTTAGTACCCGGCATTTTTCAAGTATCTCCGAAAAGACATCCCAGCTTTCCCTGCCGGGGAAATGCGCCCAGACATACGGGGAATTGTCGCCGCCAACGCAGCTTATCCCAAGATGCCGCAGGGCCTCCCTGATGAGTTTCGCGTTGCCCAGGTAGAAGTCGGTAAGGGCGCGTATTTCTTTGAGGCCCTCGTCGTCAAGGGCGGCCAGTCCCCCGGCCTGGGCGATGTTGGACGCGCCGTTGAAGATCGTGGCGCATATCCTGTTCCAGTCGGCGTTGACGCTTTCCCCGGAGGCGTACTTGAGGTCTTTGGGAACCACGGACCAGCCGAGACGCACTCCGGTAAAGCCCGCCGACTTGGAAAAAGAATTAACCTCAATGGCGCATGACTTTGCCCCCTCAATCTCATAAATACTCCGGGGAAGGCGGGGGTCGCGGATATATTCACAGTAAGCGGAGTCAAAGATGATGATTGAACCCCTGCCGCGGGCCGCTTCCACCAGGGCGGCAAGCTGTTTCCGGTCCGACGCCACACCGGTGGGGTTATTGGGGGAACAGAAGTAGACAAGGCAGTCAGGGGGAATCAGGTCAAGGTCGGGAAAGTAGTTGTTTTCGGCGGCGCAGGGGAGATAGGTAAGGCCCCTGTAGGCAGCGCTGTCCGCGCCGGCCCTCTGTATTGGCCCGCCCGCGGCTCCTATCAGCACCGAGCCGTCCACATAGACCGGATACGAGGGATCCTGCACCGCCGCCCCTGTGCCCGCGCCGAAAAGGAGCTGCAGCCGGCCAATATCGCACTTGGCCCCGTCGGAGATAAACACCTCGTCGGCGGCAATCATGCCCTTGTACAGTACCGCGGCGATTTTTTCCCGCAGCGCGGTAAGGCCCTGCTCGTCGCCGTAGCCCGTATAGGTTTCCAAAGCGGCCAACGCCAGCGCCCCCGCCGACAATGCCCCGCCTATATGGGGGAAAACCGGCTCGGTGGTGTTCCCCACGCCCAGACTGATAATCTTCGCCCCGGGGTGGGCCGCCTCGTATTCCCGCCGCCGCCTGGCGATTTCGGGAAACAGATAAGCCGTCTTAATATTCGCTATACAGGGATTACGGTGTACCATCATTTCTCCTTAAGCATTAATCAGGGCACAGGGACGGCAAAGGCCCCTTTTTCCCGTGCATCCGCGGCTAAATTGTAAAATCTTTCAAACCTGCCGGATCCAGCGTGGCGAAATAATCCTCCGTTGTTTCGGGGCGGCGGATCTGCGCAATTGAACCGTCCTGACGGAGGAGCAGTTCACCGCAGCGGAGTTTGCCGTTGTAATTAAAGCCCATGGCCCTGCCGTGGGCGCCGGTATCGTGGATCACCACAAAGTCGCCGGGACCGCCGGCCGCGGCCGTGTCAATTTTGGGAAGCCGCCGCCGGACGGCGAATTTGTCGTTGTTTTCGCAGAGGCTGCCCACCACATCGTAGGTTTCGGTCTCGTTTTCCTTCCCCGGAACGGTAATGTGGTGATAAGCGCCGTACAGCGCCGGGCGCATAAGGTCGGCCATGCAGGAATCAAGGCCGATGTAATTACGGTAGATTTCCTTTTTATGGATCGCCCTGGTCACAAGCCAGCCGTAGGGACCGGTAATCACCCTGCCCCATTCGGTACGTATACCCAAAGGATCAAGGGCGGCGGATTTGATGATTTCATCGTAGGCCCTTTGAATCCCCGCTGCCAGAACCCCGTAGTCCACCGCGGCCTCTCCGGGACGGTAGGGAATACCCACGCCGCCGCCGAGGTTTACAAATTCAAGCCGCACTCCGGCCTTGTTCCGTATCTCCACGGCAAGCCCGAAAAGCATCCGGGCCGTCTCAATATGGTAGGGAATGGAAAGCTCGTTTGAGGCCACCATGGTGTGCAGGGCAAAGCGCCTGACGCCTTTCGCCTTGAGAAGGCCGAATCCCTCAATTATCTGTTCCCTGGTCAGGCCGTACTTGGCCTCTTCCGGCCTGCCGATAATCGCATTGCCCTCCTTGAGAGGACCGGGGTTGTAGCGGAGGGAAACCAGTTCCGGCAGCCCCGCGCTTTTTTCCAGAAATTCGATATGACTGATGTCGTCCAGGTTGATCACCGCCCCCATTTTTTTGGCGGCCCGGTATTCACCGGCCGGGGTTTCGTTGGAGGTGAACATGAGGTCTTCGCCCTTCATTCCGGCCATTTCAGCCAACAGCAGCTCGGCGTAACTTGAACAGTCTGCCCCGAATCCCCCGGCGGCGAGAATTTTCAGAATATACGGATTGGGCAGGGCTTTAACCGCAAAATGCTCCCTGTAACCCGGAAAGATCGAAAAAGCCGCCTTGATCCGGCGGGCGTTCTCAACGATTCCCCTTTCATCATAGATATGAAAAGGCGTCGGATAACGCTTCGCTATTTCTTCAAGCTCCGCCCTGTCGAGCGGAAAAGTTTTCTCACTCATTTTTCCCCCTGCCGGTATTTTTGTTCAAAGGCCCTGGTTTAATACCCGCCCCGGCCGAAAGAAGGCCGGGCAGTTTAGTGTCAGGCCGAATGTCCGGTTTGTCTCGGGCGCATTCATCATTTGGGCTAAAGCCCCACAGACTCCCAGGCTGCCGCGCTCACTGCAAATAGCCTTTATGCCGTAAAAGCTCCGCGTTGAGTATGCCGCCGCCCGCCGCGCCCCGCACCGTGTTATGCGAAAGAGCGGTGAAGCGGATATCGAATACGTTGCAGGGCCGCAGGCGGCCGATCACCACCGCCATTGCCTTGTCCGCGTCTCGGTCCTTGCGCGGCTGGGGCCGGTCGTTTTCTTCCCGGTATATAATCGCCTGTACGGGAGCCGTGGGCAGATCCAGTTCCTGGGGAAGGGCCTTAAAACCGGTCCAGATTTTTTTTATTTCTTCTATACTGCCGGGCTTCCTCGCCCCGAATTCCAGGCTGATACAGGCGGTGTGTCCGTCGGTAACCGGCACGCGGTTGCAGTGGGCCGAAATTTTCGGCAGCGCGGCGTTTTGAATCAGCCCGTTTTCAACAGCCCCGAAAATTTTGAGCGGCTCCTTCTCGGATTTTTCCTCCTCGCCGCCGATATAGGGCACGACATTGTCGATAATGTCCATACTTGCTACGCCGGGATAACCCGCGCCGGAAACCGCCTGCAGGGTGCTTACAATGAGCCGTTCCGCCTGATAGCCCGCTTTTGCCAGGGCGTAAAGCGGCGCCATATAACCCTGAATCGAACAGTTGGGTTTTACCGCGATAAAGCCCCGGTCCCAGCCCCGCGCCTTTCGCTGCATGGGAATAATATCGGCGTGATGGGGATTTACCTCGGCGATGAGTACCGGCACATCGGGCGTCCAGCGGTGAGCCGAGGCGTTGGAGATCACCGGAATACCCGCCGCGGCGTAGGCTTCCTCAAGGGCTTTGACCGCGTCCCTGCCCATTTCCAGGGCGGAAAACACAAAGGAACAGTCCCCCCGTTTGAAAGCCGCGGCCGCACGGCCCACGTCGTTGGCGTCCTCCACGGTAATCTCTCCCACATGGGGCGCATAGGCTTTCGCAAGCTGCCATCTTCCGGCAACCGCGTCCCGGTATTTTTTCCCGGCGCTCCGGGGAGAGGCGGCCGCGTAGCGCACCTCAAACCACGGATGATCATTGAGCAGGGCGATATAATTCTGCCCCACCATGCCCGTCGCCCCCAAAACGCCAACAGGTATTTTTGTCATTCCCCGCTCCTTTCCCTGAGAGCCTCTGGAACTTGTGGATTTTTGCGGCCTTTGACCGCAAAAACCCCCGATTTTTGGGCTCCTTTGGGAGTCTGCAAGGTAGAAAATGCACAAAATTGTGCATTTTCTTTATCATTTGGGCTAACGCCCC
>JAIROT010000247.1 GCA_031257385.1 Treponema sp. | reverse complement strand
GACGAGGTATGTTGTTTTGGTAAGGTATTTGTCTCAGGGTACATACCCTTTATAACGCCCTGAAGCTCCCCCGCCGCAAGGCGGGCTCTTGGGTATGTACCCTTCGCATACAATCAATTACTTATCTATAACGATCCGCCCAGCGGAACAAGTCGAAGTCACATGACTGCGGCCATTTCGGAAGATGACGGCCAGACCTGGCCACATAAAATCCTTATAGACGAAAGAGCCGCCGTCTCATATCCCGATTCGGTTTCTGACAGCAATGGTAATATTTATATAATCTACGATCGGGATCGCGGTGGCGCCAAGGAAATACTTCTGGCGCGAATCACTGAAGACAATATCAAGGCAGGTTCGATTGTTACCGGAACGTCTTATACAAAGAGGGTAATTAACAACAATAACGGCCGTTAGTTCAGTTTGTATCCTCCCGGCAGGGGCTCCCTTGCCGGGTATTTAAAAAATATAAAAAATTTTTCTTGACAGCGATGAAATTTTGGAATAGACTAATGTATGGTTGTATTACAGCACTACAGATAATTCAATTTGAATTCTGATTTTCAGGAGCATCGTATGGGTAGCTATGGCAAAGAATGGAAAAGACGGCTTAAAAATGGGGAATTTCTTTATGGAGGGCATATTTTTCTTCCAAATTTCGCCATGGCCGAAGCAATGGTCTGTTTCGGCTACGAATACCTGTGGATAGACGGAGAACATGGCAGTTTTGACAAAGAGCAGATTCTGGCGCATATTATCGCGGTTAACGGTGCCGGCGCCGGCGCCTTTGTTCGGGTTACTTCCGGGGATCCCGCGGTAATAAAACCTGTTCTGGAAATGGGGCCTGACGGAATTATCATCCCTATGGTCTGCACCGCGGCCGAAGCGGCCGGCGTTATCGCCGCGTGTACCTATCCGCCTAAGGGCCGCAGGGGTTTCGGCCCCCGGCGGGCCAGCAGGTACGGCGCAGTGAGCGATCAGGAATATCTGGAAGATATTTCAAAAGACGATAATCTGGTAAAGATCGTTCAGATAGAACATATAGACGGCGTTCATAACATTGATGCAATCCTTGAAGTTGAAGGTATTGACGGGGTAGTTATCGGTCCCTGTGATCTTTCCGGTTCCATAGGGCTTTTGGCGCAAATAAAGGAACCGGCAGTTTTGTCCCAGTGTGAAAAGGTGATCCAAAGCTGTAAAGCCCGGAACATCCCCTGCGGAGTTTCCATCGGGCCATGTGATAAAGGTTTTATAAAATACTGGATTGATAAAAACGTTGATTTTATTTTCTGCGGTGATGATATCAGCTTTGTTAAAATGGGCGCGGAAGCGACCGGAGAGACGATAAAGGCTTTAAGGAAATGAGCCAAATCCCAAAACAGGCAATTACTATTTTATGTAGTAAGAATATTTTCAGGAGGTTAGAAATGAAAAAGGTTGTTTTATTTCTGGGAGTAGTTTTACTCACAACCATGGCGTTTGCCGGCGGACAGCAGGGCGGCGGCGGATCACCGGATGCGGCATGGCCGAATAAAGCCATCCAGGTGTTTATTCCCTGGGGCGCCGGCGGTGATACGGATCTCCATGGCCGGACCCTTTCGGAACTGGTGGCTAAAGAACTCGGCGCCACCATTGTATGCGCGAACATGCCAGGGACAGCCGGTACCATAGCGGCGCGGCAGGTGTTGAATTCCCCAAAAGACGGGTATACGGCACTGTGGTCCCAGACATCGTTCCTTATTTCCAGCGCCGTGGGTATCGCGGATTTCAGCTATAAAGATTTGGAAACCGTCGCAACGGTCATTGAGGATGATTCAAACCTTTTTTTGATCAACAAGAAAATCGGGAAATTCAAGGATGTTCAGGACTATATGAATTACGGAAGGGCCAACTCCGGCGCGATTAAAGACGGCATAGAAGTAGGTACCGACGCGCATCTGGCCTCCCTCATCTTCGGGGACGCCCTGGGCGTTCAACTGACCAGAGTCGATCTGGGCGGTACCAATGCGAGGATTCCGGCCCTGCTGAACGGCGATATTGATTCCACCCAGGCGGTTTATGGTACCTACAAAGCCTACATTGACTCCGGTGATTTCGTGCCGCTGGTAATGCTGGGATCCAAGAGGCTGTCGCAGATCCCGAATATCCCTACCTTGAAAGAAGCCACCGGAAAAGATTTTAGTTATACCAAGATTTTCGGCTACTGGATGCCCCCCGGAACCGACAAGGCCATTGTGGACAAATTCGCCGCGGCAGTGCAAAAGGCGGTCAACTCCGCGGAATTCAAAGCCCACTGTGATAAATACTACATAACACCCTCCGCGAGAATCGGAGCCGATGCCAAGTCTTTTCTTGACAATCAGTATGATACCATACTGAAATACAAAGACGCGATGGTGGTGAAGTAACATATACCCGGTGTCCGCAAAAAACGGACGCCGGGTTCTTGAGGAGGCCGATGTGGCGGGTTTTTGCGGCAGGTTCAAAGAAGCTCTATTAGGGCTCTTTTTTCTGGTTTTTTTCGCGCTGGTAATTGTCTTTTCAAAGGACATTAAAGTCCTCATTATAAGCAGTGTGGACGCTAAGTTTTGGCCCAGGATAGTCGGCATATTTGGTTGTATCGTAAGCCTGGTCCATTTGATCCAGGGCCTTATTAGTGGAATGGACGGAAGAAAAGCCCAGGCGGCTGAAGGTGTTGAAATTACGGTGGCCTCTTCTTCCCCGGAGGGGAAAATGACCCTGGGACTAATATTCCTTTTTGTTCTGGGGATTAATATAATCGGATTTTTGCCCATGGCGATAATATATCTTTTTTTGCAGTTAGCGGTGCTTAAACCCAAAGAAGAAAGAAATTATGTCAAAATTGCCGCTGTGGCGGTTATTTTTTCGACCATTGTATGGGCCGCCTTTAGATACGGCTTCAACATGATGCTCCCTTCAGGAGTGTTATGGAGATTATTTTAGAGGGTAAATATGGAACTGCTTATTAATGGTTTTGTCCAGGCATTTAATTCACCGCTGGTATTTCTGCTGTTGGTTTTGGGAATTGTCATGGGGATAATATTCGGCGCTATTCCCGGCTTGACCGCTACCCTGGCGGTCGCTTTGTTTCTGCCCTTGACTTTCAGGCTGGCCATTATCCCGAGTTTTGTGCTCCTTATCGCCCTCTATGTGGGCGGTATTTCAGGGGGCCTTATCTCAGCGGTACTTCTGAAAATTCCCGGTACGCCGGCTTCCATCGCGACTACCTTTGAAGGCGGCCCCATGGCGGATCGGGGCGAAGGACGGCGGGCTCTGATGGTCTGTATTTTCTATTCTTTTTTAGGAACCCTTTTCGGCGTTTTTATTTTAATCTTTTTGACTCCCATACTTGGAAAATTCGCGCTAAAGCTAGGAATCTATGAATATTTCTCCATAGGGATTTTTTCACTGACCCTGGTATCGGTCCTCTGCGGAAAGTCCGTTACTAAAGGATTAATTTCCTGCATCATCGGCTTGTTTCTGGCCTGCGTGGGAGCAGCCCCCATTGACGGGTTTACGCGATATACGTTTGGTTTTCATGGGTTTGACGCGGGTTTCGATCAAGTCCCCTCGCTGGTGGGGCTTTTTGCGCTTTCGGAAATTCTCAATGTAAGAAGAGAAAAAAAGGGAACTTTTAAAATAGCGGAAATAAAAAAAACAGGCCCCTGGCTTACGATAAAAGAATTTACCGGCCAACTGTGGAATTTTATCAGATCCTCGACCATAGGGACCTTTATCGGCATACTTCCCGGTCTTGGGGGTGTAACCTGCAATATGCTGGCCTACGGCCTTACCAAAAAAAAGTTCCAAACATCCTGAAAAATTTGGCACCGGAATTATCGACGGCCTTGTGGCTTCGGAGTCATCAAATAATGCTTGTATAGGCGGTACCTTTGTTCCCCTTCTAACCCTGGGTATCCCCGGCGACACGGTCACCGCGGTTTTGCTCGGCGCTTTTATTATGAATGGTTTGAGCCCGGGCCCCATGTTCTATAGTCAGAACATCAATTTAATCTATACTTTCTTTGCTATACTTTTGGCTTGCAGCCTTTTCACCTTTGTAATTGAGTATTTCGGTATCCGGGGATTCGCCCATCTGATGAAGATTCCCAAAAGTACCCTGCTTCCCCCAGTATTACCCGGAAGATTTCCGGCTTTTTCCTAATCCTTACGGTTGTCTTTATTTTTGCGCCGGCGATAAGCGAAATACTAAAAAAGGTAAAAGCAAAGGGATGGAACGGAAAACAGTAGGCCGCGTTTTAAGTTTTCAGGGCAGGGGAGAAAACCTCTGCCTTTTGACAAGATTAAGGGCACTTTTACAACTATGAGTGCCGGTAATCCATACCGGTACTCACATGCACTATACGACTTAAATTTCGCCCAGTAGTCTAATATTTAAAAATAAGGTAACTATTCAGCCGTCTGCGGCGGCGATTTAACTAAACGATACGGTATAAAATATCCCTATCCACGGGAGGGATAATACCAGTGAGAAGCACCACCATAGGGGATGTGTTACAAAAAAACACCCCTGAAACCCCATCAACAACCTCGCCCTAAAGGGACAAGGTATGTTGTTTTGGTAAGGTATTTGTCTCAGGGTACATACCCTTTATAACGCCCTGAAGCTCCCCCGCCGCAAGGCGGGTTCTTGGGTATGTACCCTTCGCATACAATCA
>JAIROT010000246.1 GCA_031257385.1 Treponema sp. | reverse complement strand
TGATTGTATGCGAAGGGTACATACCCCGCCCTTCAGGGCGTTATAAAGGGTATGTACCCTGAGACAAATACCTTACCAAAACAACATACCTCGTCCCTTTAGGGCGAGGTTGTTGATTTGAGACCCAGAACCTCCATCATGGCCCGCCGGTTCCTGTATTTAATCTTATATTGGCCTTTCATGTCCGCTATTACGGCCTTGCCGCCCGGTATTTTCGACATTTTCCTAAACAAATCGGCGATACGTTCATAGTAACTGCGTCCGGTATTTTGCTCCGCGTAATAATCAATGGCCTTCCGAAAGAGGGCGAGAGTTTTTTCGGGGAAATCGGCGGCAAAGTAACGGTGGTATTTTTCTACACTGTCCGTTGAAAGGTGTTTTTCAATATGCAGCATCAGTCTTTCCGCGGCTCCTTCGGCGGCCAAAAGATCCGCCGGGGAATCATCATAAAAATTTTTTTTGCCGCCATAGTGGTCAAGCAGTTTTTCCAGTTCCCCTGTCCATTCAGAGGAGGTAAAAGTCGATTTATATATCCGGTAATAATGATCATTAAACTTATCGTTGATAAATGAACGGGAAATACTCCGTATGGCGGGGACATCCCCTTCTTTTTGGGCTATTTGAAGAAGGTAATCATCCCATTCATCAGAATAGTACTTATTCTGTTTTTCTGATGTGTCAATAAAATCACGGATAAATTTTTTCGCCAGGGCAAAATCATTTTGTTCGATTTTCTTTTCTACCACCGCCTTGCGGAAAGACCTTATCTGTATGTTCTCTTCAATACATTTCCATGCCTTATCCGGCTGATTGCTTCTGTTGTAAAAATCAATTATCCGCCGCAGAATTTTTTCCGCGGCAAAAGAAGCCTTGTCCTGAATATCGTTTAACAATCTCTGCTGCAAGTCAAGAAAAGCGCCGGAATCAATTTCTGCCGACACCTTCATTAACAGATCATTAAAGCCGTCAAACATTGCCGATCCCGCGTATTTTCCCTTTGTTAATTCGGTCATGCAATAATCGTATAGAGCACGGATATTCATCCCCGGATCATCGGCGGCCTTTTCCAGAATTTCAAAAGGTCGGGTCCCATATCTTTCAGATACATAATCGGAAATATCGCTGTCGTTCTTTTCAAGCCAGGATGCGAATTCTTCAATACAGGCCTGGGCAATCAATACCGCTTCCTGATTTTTCTTTGCCTCAAGATACTGCCCGGCCTTTTCAAACCATTGGTCCAGGACATCAATGTCCAGACTGTCTTCACTGTAATAATACTCTTCATCATCAAAGACCTGCTCTTCCAGGGCGCGGCGTATAACCGGGGCATATTTATTATCGCTTTTTGTTTCTATCTTTTCCGCAAATTCCAGCAAAACGGCGTTGGATAAGTCCGGATTATTTTTTACCAGTCTGGCCGTAAAATCGTACAATTCTTCGCGGCTGAGTTTTTTAAGTACCTCTTCGGCGCTGACGCCTTCTCCCTTGCCGCTCTTTTTGACGCTTTGCCTTATCCGCCCGGCTATAGCCTCCTCAATCATGGCGATATGTTTACAGGGATAATAGCTGCTGGGACAGGAACAGGAAAACCCAAGCGTCTGCTTTCCATCGGTGGTGATTTTTATGGTGTATACACCGTAATTGCCCTGATATTTTGCCTGCCAGTGATTGGGGGATGTTTCCTGTAAGCTGATGATATTGCTCATGGCTGTATAATAATACTCAATTCCTGTTTCTTCTACCTGTTAATGGGCCAGGAGCCTGTGGGACTTGTGGATTTTTGGGCTCCTAGAAAAGGTGGAAGCGGGGCAGAATTCCGGGGATGATAAAAAGCAATGGTACGAGTGCCAACGCCAGATCACCCGCACCGCTGTTCAGTATACTGCCGCCATCCATGGCGGCCAGGATTCCGCCCTTCATCTCGCCGGTAGAGAGAAAATCCATCAGTTGTTTAAGGGGAAAGGGAGACTCTTCCTGTGTATCGGCGGAGGGTACAGTCGCCGTTCTGTAGACGGGACTGACCAGGCCGTCCGGCTCTAGCTCGTAGGCCGGGTAAGGACCACCCCAATCTCCGGCGGCTTCACGGCCCAAGGGCCGGAGCAAAAAGGATGCCTGCAAAGCCGCGTGGGAACGGTAGTCCGCTTCGGTAATGAGCGGGGAGGCGGTAAAAGCGGCGGCGGCCCTGTCGGAGCGGACAGTGGCCGCACGGACCGCCAGCAGTGCGGCAAGAAGTCCGGCTAAGGCAAAGGGCAGCATTGGCAACGCTGCTTTCCCGGCATTGGAAAAACCGGCGGCCAGAGAAGGCCGCGCAATCAACACCGGCGCAAAGAGAATATGATTTTCGGTACGGGGTAACGAAAAAGTCCTCACGGAAAAAAGGTATATTCCGGTATATACAGCAAAAATTCCCAAGGCAAGCAACGGAGAAAAGCCGGAATAAAGGACGACAAGCGTGTAGCATATCAGGAAAAGCGGCGACAGCAGCCATTGTGCCTTGAAAAAACTCAAAGCGCCGGACCGCCGACGGAGCGGCCCACAGAGTTCGGTTAGGGGGTCACGGAGCAGGACCGAAAGCCCCAAAAGCAGGGCTGCCAGGGCAAAGCCTGGAGCGCCGTCAGAAGCGAAGACTGCCAATACCGGAAGGCAGGGAAGCGCCCATTCGGCATGCCGCCACTTTCGCCATCCAAGCAGAAACAAGAACAGGCTCACGGCGGCGGTAAAGAGCAATACGTAAAAGCCCAGAGGTTTTCCGAAGCCGAGGTACTCCACCGAAAAAGGAATAGCGCCCAAGGCGATGGCGATCTTGTCCTCAAGCGTCCTTTCTGCCCGCTCAACGGACATGAGGGGGATAAACACGAAACGCTTCCCGTCCCGCACAAAAAAGGAACGCGCTTTTTCAGCATAACCGTCATTTCGGGGATCAAAAGGGGTAACACGTGCCGGATATTCATCCAGGGGAATTCGCGTCAGAGAGCCGAACTCGTTAAGTAGGGCCCATTGAGAGGACTCCGAAACCGGCAAGTCCGCAAAATCCCCCTCAAGCGGGGCCAGGAGCTCCCGCAAAGTCCGGTCAGGAACCGCCGCATCGGCGGTCAGCACTGCGTAACCGCCTCGAAACCCGGCGATCCCTCCCCTCCAGGCCAGACCGCACAGCGCGGCCCCGGTGAGCAGGGAGCAGAGAACTAAAAGCGGCAAAGAACGGGCAAACGACATTAAAAGCACTGCCTACAGCAGGGCAAAACCGGCGGCAATAAAGATGCCCAGCAGTCCCCCCAGCACCACTTCAAGCGGAGAGTGCCCCTGTATCTCCTTAACCGCATGAAAATCAAGGCCGGATTTTTCCGCCGCCTGCCTTCCTAAATGGTTCAGCGCCTTGGCCTGCAAACCCGCGGCCCGTCGCACCCCCAGCGCGTCCCTCAACACGACCATCGCGAACCAGAAAGAAAATAAAAACAAATTGGACGTAGGCCCTTCGACAAAAGCAACCGAAGCGGTAAGGGCGCAAACCACCGCCGAGTGGCTCGACGGCATACCGCCCGTGCGCCAGATCGCTATCTCAATAGTCTCACGGGCGTTCCTGCGGCGCCGGTGGCACAACAAAAATATCACTGTCTTGATAAGCTGGGCAATAAACAGACTGGAAGCGGTAGACAAAAAAATGGGATTCTCAAAAAAAGCCCTGAGTGACAATGCTTTTAAGGAAAGAAGCTGCGGCATTATACGATTATGCTATCAGGAATAGAGCTTTTGTCAAGCCGATCCTGCCGCTACGCCCCTTCCCCTGCTTCCCGGCTGATCAGCAGTTTGTCTATTCTGTTCCCGTCCATGTCCACTACCTTAAAACGGAAGCCCTGGTACACAAAACTCTCGCCGGCGCGGGGGAGTTCGCCGGCCAGGGAAAGAACAAAGCCCGCCAGGGTGTGATAGCCGGCGTGTTCCGAGGCAAGACCGGGCAGGGAGAGGAGTTCCGCCGCCTCGTCGATGTTAAGGCTGCCGCCGGCAAGCCAGGCGCCGTCTTCCTGGCGAATTACCGGGTCTTCTTCGGGTCCGGACGCGGAAAGTTCCCCTACTATTTCTTCCACCAGATCCCGCACCGATATCATCCCGGCAAAACCGCCGTATTCGTCCATAACAAAGAGAAAATCCGCCTCTCCCCGCTTGAAGGCTTCAAAGGCCTTGAGCGCCGACATGGTTTCGGGAACGAACTGGGCCTTTTTCATTACGGCGCGCAGGCCGCCGGGGGAAGGTGAAGCCTGATCAAGAATAATATCTTCCAGATAAGCCGCGCCGATGATCGCGTCCGGCGTTCCGTCGGCTACCGGAAAGCAGCGCTGGGAGCGGCGATCCAAAACCTTTGAACGGATATCCTCCGCCGCGGCGCCGGCGTCAAGCCACTGGATTTCGGAGCGGTGGGTCATAAAAGCGCCCACCGGACGGTCCCCCAGATAAAATACGCCCTCAACCATAGTCCGTTCCTTGCTTTCCACAATCCCCGATTTTTCCCCTTCCATAAGGGCAAGCCGCAGTTCGTCTTCGGTGATAGGCAGCCTGAAATACTCAGGGGGAAGAGCCAGGCGCAGAAAGTCACCCAGGCGCCGGACGACGAAACTCAGGGGCCGTAAGGGAAAGGCGAGGAGGCTGAACAGGGGGAGAATTGCGGCGGTGATCTGTTCCGGCGCGGAACGGGCGATAAAGCGGGGAACCAGTTCCCCCAGCAGAATAGCCGCGAAAGAAAGCGCCGCTGTGATAAGGATGACGGCCGTGACCGCGGCGGCAGGCCCTGCCGGAACCGCCGGCGTTTTCAGGAGGGGCGCGGCATACAGACCCGCCAGAACGGCGGAGAGGATTCTGAAAACGCAGATCCAGAAGCGGGCCGCATCGAGAAACGGCTGGGGGTTTTCCGCAGCCTCCAGCGCGCGGCGGTATTTTTCGGTTTCCCGGCTTTTGCCCCGGCGCGCATCCCCGCCGCCGGCTTTTTTTTGCAGCCGGGATTTTCGTGAAGACTTCAGGGCATGATCAAACAAGGAAAAAAAACCGCTTGCGATAATCAGCGCGAGAATGATAAAAACGGCGGCGGGAATATCCGTCAGAGGCCAGGGGTCCTCGGCCTCAGCGTGTTGTTTGGGCATAAAATCTCCGTAGATTAGCCATCTATTTCCTGGCGGGTGAGGGGACGAACAATGGTAAGTCCGCCCGGGAAAGTCTGCAGGGTTTTGTTTTTTCCGTCCGGGTTCAGCTCTCCGAAAATCTGCACCACCGGATACCGGGGATTTTCGGGATTCACGTCAACCACCTGCCCTTTTTTCCCGCTGGAAAGCAGCACGTACAGACCGATTGGATAAATCGAGAGCGAATATACCAAAGCCCGCACCACCGTGTCATCGTACTGCTTCCCCTCGTTTTTTAACAGTTCCAGCATTCCCGTATAACCGTCCTTGGCTTCTTTATAGGGCCGTTTTGAGGAAAGGGCCTCGTAAGAACAGGCGACGGCTATGATCTTTGAATAGAGGTTGATTTTTCCGCCGGACAGATGCTGGGGATAGCCTGAGCCGTTTTCCCGCTCGTGGTGCTCCAAAGCGGGAAGGCCGACCGCCAAGGGAAAATCAAGGGACTTGAGCATTTTAAAACCCAACACCGGATGCCCAAGGATCAGCTTTTGTTCCTGGGGACTTAAAGCACGACTGCTGAGGTATACTTTGGGGGGGATATTCAGCATGCCGACCTCGTGGAGCAGGGCGGCCGTTCCCAGTTCAATGAGGCGGTGGACGGGGAGCTTGAGATAGGTTCCGATTATGACGGCGATAATCGTGGAGCGTACCGCGTGGGAGGCAAGGTAACTTTTATCATCGGGGGAATCTATTTTTCGCTGTACCCGCATAAGAAAACGGCGATTCTCCCGTACAAAATCGACAACGGTTTTGATCTGTCTTGCCATACTGTTGAAATTCAGTCCGTTTTGTACCCTGATTCTGGTAAAGAGTATTTCCGTGTATTTCTGAAAAGAGACATAGAATTCTTCCGCTTCGCGGATCTTGTCCGGATCAATAATGGTGGAAGGATCGCCGATTTCCTCATTCCCGGCCGGATCGCCGTCCGGCACATAGTGTTCCCTCGGCTCGCCATCGCTGTACACCTCCCGAAAACCCCAGTCGCTAAGGGCTTTGGCCAGTTCTCCGGAAAAGGGCATTTCCGGCGCGGCAAGGGCGAAACGGGAATCGAGATATACCGTTTGGGTAAAATAGTTTCCGGCCGGTATATCCTTCACGGCATACTTCTTCATTCCGGCAGCAGCCTGCCCGTCGTCTGCCGGAGGCGCATTGTATACATTGTTGACTTGCCCTTTGCTTTCCTCTATCATTTTAACCCATAATGCAGGAGATTTTCGTTGAAGTTAAAATTCATCATTATTATTTTTAACATAATTATCGTTTTTTTTCTATCCGCCCTTGCCTTTATTCCGGCTTTTGCCTTCGGCTCCGGTTTCGCGGCCCTTTTTTGGCGTTCCGGCTGGCCGCTGGCCTTCATACTGGCAGCCGCCCTGGTCACACTGAACGCCTTTTTTCTCATCAATTTTCGTCTTTATAAGCTGCTGGAACGGGAGGACTGGCCGGCGCTGGCGGATTATCTGGAGCAAAGCGTCCTGTACAAAGGGCGTTACTCCCCGCGGCGGCTGCGTCTTTTGCTCAATTCGTATCTGGTTATGAGCGACACGCCGGCGGTTATCCGGCTTGAAAACAAGGTCGGCATCGCCAGGCCCGCCCTGCTTGAGGCAAACGCCCTGATTTTCGGAACCGCCCGCATTCTGGGGGGAGACCCCGCGGGAGCCGCGGATTTTTTCAGGCTTCGTCTTGAAAAATCCGCAGGCAAAAAGGACAAGCCCTGGCTCCGCTGGTATTACGGTTTTTCCCTGATCCTCGCGGGAAGTTTTGACGAAGCTGAGGGTTCCTTCAAGGCCCTGGCAGCGGCCTCCGCCGATCCCCTCATCGCCGGGCTTTCCGCTTATCTGCTTTCGGCCGTCCTTCTGAAACATTCGGCAAACGGCGCCGAGTGCCGGTCTGTCGCGGAGGATAGCCGGAAACGGGTGAGGAAGGCGCTTAAAAGCGCGGACGGATGGAAAAGGGAGGCGGAGAAGATTGAAACCGACGTGTATGCCGCCGTCATAAAAAAGTACATTGATGAAGCCGGCGCATGGCTTTTTAACGGGGCTGCATACGCGGGTCAAGCGAAAACAGAAACAAATGTAGACAGGAGTGAATATGAATAGCATCGACAAATCGTCAAAACTCAACAATGTGTGTTACGACATTCGGGGGCCGGTTCTGAAAGAAGCGAAAAAACTTGAGGACGAGGGCTTTAAAGTGATCAAGCTCAATATCGGCAACCCCGCCGCCTTCGGCTTCAACGCCCCGGACGAGATCCTCCACGACATGATCGTCAATCTGCAGAACGCCCAGGGTTACGGCGATTCGCACGGGTTGTTCGCCGCCCGCAAGGCGGTGATGCATGATTTCCAGACAAAGGGAGTGATGGACGTAGGAATTGACGATATTTACATCGGCAACGGGGTGAGCGAGCTTATCATGATCGCAATGCAGGGACTGCTGGACTCAGGCGACGAGGTGCTGATACCCATGCCGGACTATCCCCTGTGGACCGCGGCGGTAACGCTGTCAGGCGGCACTGCGGTGCATTACCTTTGCGACGAGTCCGCCGGGTGGAACCCCGATCTTGACGACATCCGCTCAAAGCTGAGTCCCAGAACGAGGGCGATTGTGATCATCAACCCCAACAATCCCACCGGCGCGGTTTACGAGCGCCCGATTCTGGAAGGCATTGCCGCCATCGCGCGGGAGCACGATCTCATTGTATACGCCGATGAGATCTACAGCAGGATCATTTACGAAGGGGCGGTGCACATCCCCATGTCCACCATTGCCCCGGACATCCTCACGATCAGCTTTGACGGCCTTTCCAAGGCCTGGCGGGCCGCGGGCTTCCGCGCCGCCTGGATGGTGCTTTCAGGTAACAAGAAAAACGCCGCCGGTTATGTTGAAGGGCTTGAGATGCTCTCCAATATGAGGCTCTGCGCCAACATGCCTTCCCAATTCGGCATACAGACCGCCCTCGGCGGTTACCAGAGCGTCAATGATCTCATACTGCCCGGCGGCCGCCTGCGGGAACAGCGGGATGTCGCGGTCAACATGGTCAACGCCATTCCCGGCCTTTCGGCGGTCATGCCCAAAGGCGCTCTCTACTGTTTCCCCAAAGTTGATATACAGCGCTTCAACATAAGCGACGACCAAAAATTCATACTCGACCTCCTGCTCGATCAGCACCTGCTCCTCGTTCAGGGTACCGGCTTTAACTGGAAAGAGCCGGATCATTTCCGCATCGTCTTCCTTCCCGACAAAGATACCCTGGCCGACGCCATGCGGCGGCTGGCGGTGTTCCTGGACGGCTACCGGCAGCGGTAAGGAAAGGACTATAGACCGGACGAAACCATGGACGGGCGGCGAAGTTGCGGTTCGCCCGGCAATGCTCAGTTTAACCACGAATTGCCGGCTCATTAAGATTGATCGTGAGAAACATTCCCTGGTCTTTTTCCAATTCTTTGAATGATGGGTTTACTCTTTTTTATCTGTTCACCCACACCGTCATCTCTCCGGGGCCGCGATTTGCCCAAGCGTAGTAGGGGATGAAACGAAGGGGCCTGTCCTCAAGAACAGGATCATCCAGGGGACGATAGAGCTCATCTTTCGGCCAATCCTTCTCGCGTTTTCCGGCGAAGGAAATAACCGTTACTCCTTCCAGGAGGTCTTTCTCATAGGTTACCGAACAGGCGGCGGGCGTACCCAGGCGAAGGCGGTAGAGTTCTTTGCCGTTATCCGCTTCTTCCAGACAATACACAACCGGGCCGCGCATGAGCGCCGCTTTTCCCCGGTTTTCCCGCACATGGGGGCTGCTCTCCACAAGCGTAACCGGCATATCGAAGACAAGGGTGAGCCGGTCGCCATCCCTCCACTCACGTTTGAGCATGGCGTAACCGTCTTGTACCACGGCGGCGGTTTTTTCCCCGTTCAGTTCAAGCGTATAAGACCGGCACCAGCCAGGAATACGAAGGCCGTAGGCGAAAAACGCGCCGCCTGATGTTGCGGTAAACGTAATATCGATGCGGCCTTCCCAGGGATACCGGGTTTCCGTCTTTAGGGAAACTTCTTTGCCGCCAACGGTACATTTGGCCTCGTTCCCCAGGTACAAATGGGTGTACAGGGTGTCGACATTGAGGGAATGGACATAAGCCCCCAGCGAAGCGATGATACGGGCAAGGTTCGGAGGGCAGCAGGCGCAGGCGAACCATTTCTGCCGTTCTATCTTGACATGGCGCATCCTGGGATCTTTCAGGCTGGCTTCTGGAAGCGCCTCAAGGGGGTTCACATAGAAAAAAGCCCTGCCGTCCAGTGACATACCGCTGATGATCCCGTTGTACAGGGTTTTTTCCAGTACATCCGCATAAGCGCTTCGGGGGGTGATGGAACACATCCGCCTGGCAAAGAAGGCAAGACCGATGGCGGCGCAGGTTTCGCCGTAAACGGTATCGTTGGGCAGATCGTAGTCATAGGAAAAAGATTCTCCGTATGCGGACTGCCCTATGCTGCCGGTGATGTACATCTGCTTTCCGGCGATATTGGCGAACAAGGTCTCGCAGGCGTCCCGCAGTTTTTTATCCCCCGTAAGACGCGCCGCATCCGCCATACCCGCGTAAAGGTACACCGCCCGTACCGCGTGGCCTTCGGCGCGGTGCTGATCCCGCACCGGCTTGCCGGCCTGGTAGTACTGGTATTGCATATAGCTGTCTTTCCAGGGAAAATCATTGTTGTTCCGCTGCGTTTCTTCCTCAAAGTAGAGCGGCCGCTGTCCCCGCTGATCAATAAAATACCTTGCCAGCTTGAGATGCCTTTCATCTTTGGTAACGCCGTAGAGCCGGATCAGGGCCATCTCGGCGATCTCATGGCCGGGGTAGCCGTGGAGTTTTCCTTCCTCCGGGCCAATATGGCGGCTTATACATTCGGCGTAACGGATCAACGCATCCAGCAGTTTTCGTTTTCCCGTAGCCTCGTAATGGGCGGCGGCGGCTTCCAGAAAATGCCCGAAGCAGTAGAGTTCGTGATTATCCTTTAAGTTGGTAAACCGCCTGTCAAGACCATTAATGATGTAATAGGTGTCCAGGTAGCCGTCTTTCTGCTGCGCGTCGCAGATAATGTCGATGGCTCCGTCAAGATTCTTTTCCAGTTCAGGATCGGGATGCCACACGAGGGAGTAGGACGCCGCCTCAATCCATTTGGCAATATCGCTGTCCTGAAATACCGTGCCTCCATACCCAATATCCCCGGGCACGCCGTAATCCAGTTCCGGGTGAGTCAACTCCGCGGCCAGTTTGAAATTCCTCATGCAGTAACTGGGTTCGGCGTCAGGAATGCGGTCGTTCAGGGCATCCCATTGGTAGGGAATCACTTTTGTGCGTATGCGCTCCATAAAAGGGCTCCAGAAACTATCGTTAATGGCAGTATCTCTGATGGAAAACGGGGTGCTCTGATTCGAAGTGTCCATAGCGTTCTCCTGTTGCTATAATGCCGTTCCGGGTATCACGGCTTCCAGACGTATCATATTCCATGAGGCGGGAGGAAGCGCAATATTGAGCCGCTGCGATCCCGGCTTTTTCTCCAGACTGCCGCCCGGCGCCGCCACGGGTTTAATATTCTCTGAATTTGCCGAGTTACACGCAGCAAGATCGCTGCCGCAAAGGACACGGTGTTCCACAAGGCGCAGCTCTTCAAAACCCGCAATCTCCGCATCAAGCTGTAAATCTTCCCGCAGATTCCGGTTCACGGCAAAAAGGGCGATCGTGTTTTTCTCCTGATCGTAAACCGCAACCGCTTCCAGAAAGGGCACGTCGCAGTATTCTTTGGAATCGTATTTATCAACCTTCACCGGACAACGCAGTACCGTCCCGCGCCCGTAACGGGAAGCATCCCTGAAGGGATAGAAGATCGTCTGCCGCCAGACTTTTCCGCCCTTTTCAGCAACGATGGGCGCGATAACGTTTACCAGCTGGGCAAGACACGCGACTTTTACCCGATCCGCGTTTTTGAGCAGGGTGATTAGCATACAGCCCAGGGCCAGCGCGTCTTCCATTGTGTAAATATCCTCAAGCAGGGGCGGCGCTTCGTTCCAGTTTTCAATTTTTTTATCCGCCTCGTTACTGTGGTACCAGACATTCCATTCATCAAAAGAAAGTTTCATTTTCTTTTTACGGTGTTTTTTCGCGCCGACGAGATCGCAGGTTCCGGCAACGGTTTTAATAAAACTGTCCATTTCAAGGCTGGCGGCCAAAAAGTTCGCGGTATCGGCGTTGTGGTTGGCTAAATAGAGATGCAGCGAAACATAATCGGCATAATCGTACAGATGATCCAGCATGGTATATTCCCATTCGCCAAAAGTCGGCATTCGGGGGAAGGAACTGCCGCAGGCCGCAAGCTCTATCGAGGGGTCGATCCGCTTCATGATTTTAGCGGCCTCGGCGGCTATCCTGCCATAATCACCGGGGTCACGGCTGCAAATTTGCCAGGGGCCATCCATCTCATTACCCAGGCACCAAAGTTTGAAACCGTGAGGGTCCGCCACGCCATGGCTTCGGCGGAGATCGCTCCAGTAAGTGCCGCCGTTAAAATTACAGTATTCGACCAGGTTTCCGGCCGCTTCCGGGCCGCGGGTTCCCAGGTTTACCGCCATCATTACTTCGGCGTTTACTTTTTTCGCCCAGCGGGCAAATTCGTTTGTCCCGACGCGGTTGCTTTCTTTGGCGGCCCAGGCAAGGTTCAGCCTTACGGGACGTTTCTCAAGCGGTCCAACCCCGTCTTCCCAATTGTAGGCCGACACAAAATTACCCCCCGGATAACGAATAAGGGGAACGTCCATCTCTTTTACCAGGGCGGCCACATCGTTTCTAAAACCATCGTTATCGGCATCAGGATGCCCCGGTTCATAGATCCCGGTATACACCGCCCGGCCCAAGTGTTCAATAAAGGAACCGAAAACGCGCCGGTCTGTTTCTCCGATGGAGAATTCTTTGTGCAGGGTTAATTTCGCGTTCATGACTTAATTTTTCATGCCGGTCAGTACAATGCCTTCCACAAACTGTTTTTGGCCGATTAAATAAAAGATCACGCCCGGTAAAAAGGACATGCAGGTGGCGCACATGATCATGGCCCAATCGGAGTACAGCGATCCCTTGAACTGCGTTAAGCCGATGGCAATGGTAAATTTTTTGGTAGAATTGATATAAACCGTTTGTTGTAAAAGATCGTTCCAGAGCTGGATAAAAAGAAGCAGCGCCACTACCACCATTGCGGGCTTGATCGCCGGCACGATGATCCGCGTCAGTATGGTCCAGTGTCCCGCCCCGTCAATAATGGCCGCCTCGTCAAGTTCCCTGGGGATGGTACGGACAAACTGCCTGATAAGAAAAATATTGAAGGCGCCGCCGCCGCAGAAAAAAGGCAGGATGAGGGGCAGATACGAGTCCACAATATGAAGCCCCCTGGTCCAGAATATATAGAGCGGGATCAGGGTTACCATAGTGGGCAGCAGCATGGATCCCACGCAAAGCGAAAAAAGCAGCTTTTTACCGGGGAACCGGAGCCGGGCAAAAGCGTAACCGCAGATGGTAGCGGTGGAAGTGCCCGCAACCACTGAAGGGACGATGACGATCATGGTATTGGCAAAATAGCGCCAGAAAGGGAAACTTTTAAGCGCCTGGGAATAATTTGAAAAAAGCCAGTTTTTTGGAAAGAGCGACGGCGGCCACGCGTAAAGCTCGGCGTTGTTCATCAGGCTTGAGCGGAATATCCACCAGACCGGAAACACAACTACAAGGACAACGAGGATCAAAACGGCAAAGGAAGCAGAATTAATCAGCGTATCATGTTTTCTGCGGTTTTCAAAAAAGCCGCCTTTGACAAGGGTGCTCATCTATCACTCCCTTCATAAAAAACCCAGGTTTTGGATGCGGCGAAAAGAAATCCGGTAAAAATGGCGATGATTATAAAAAATACAAATGATATGGCGCTGGCGTAACCAAGCTGGCTGGATTTAAACGCGTAACGGTACATAAGATAGGTAAGAAACATTGAGGAATTGCCGGGGCCGCCGTTGGTCAGCGCGAGGGCGGGAGTTACAACCTGCAAATTGGTAACCAGCGCCATGAGCAGATTGTAAAAGATAATCGGCGTCATACAGGGAATGGTTATATGCCGGAAACGCTGCCACGCGTTTGCGCCGTCTATTTCCGCCGCCTCGTGGTAGATCCTGGGCACATTCTGGAGGCCCGCCAAAAATATGACGATAAGGTTACCCGAAAGCCATACGGCGATCACCGCCAAAGAGGGTATCACCAGTTTGGAATCCGCGATAAAATTAACCTTGTTAATACCCATCTGACTTAACAAATAATTGAACAGGCCGAAATTGCTTTCATAGAGCCACGACCACCCGATATACACCGCCACCGCGGGCAGCATATAGGGCAGATAAAAAACCGCGCGGAAAAAACCCCTGGCGGGGATTTTGCGGTTTAAGAGCATCGCTATCGCCAGAGAGTAAACCATGCTGCCGATTACGGAGATTACCGAAAAATAACCGGTTACCTTGACGGAATCGATGAAATAGGGATCTTCGGTAAACAGGCGAATATAATTCTGAATACCGATAAAGGCGGGCGCGAGAGCGCCTCTCCAGTTGAAAAAGCTCAGGATAAAGACGGCGAAAAGCGGCCCGTAGGTGAGCGTGGTAAGTCCCACCAGTGCGGGTATCAAAAAGAAGTACGCCGTACGGGCCTCATGGACCGCCATTTTTGCAGCGTTCCATGAATGTTTCACACGCTCCGCCATATTACCCCTTTTTTAATTACCCTGATGGGCTCTTTTTAGCGCGGCAAGATTCGCTGAAATTACATCACGGGCGGTTTTACCGCCGGTCCACACGTCACCCAGAATGGAGGCGAGAAGGTTGTTAAAATCGACGGTGTTATTCACATAATACCAGGAAGTAGATTTAGCATACTTCATCGCATAGTCCACGACCGCCGGTTTGTAGTCACGATAGGGCGGGAAGTTGGGATTGTCAACCCATTTGTGGGTAAAGGTTTCATCGGAGTACCACTTCTGGAGGGTCGGCATCCAGATACCGGTTTCGATCAGGCCCCAGTTGTTCTCTTCCCTGGAATACCACTTGAGCCACTCCATCGCCTCCTCCTGGTGCCTGGACTGGCTGAACACTACATTGGGGCCGCCGGTACAGATCGTAACTTTTTGCTTCATGTAGGGAAGTACCGCGATGCCGTAGTTAAGCCCTTCGCTGTCACGGGCCTGGGCAAGGCAAGTGCCCACGTTCCAGGTGCCGCCGGTCGCCATTGCCACAGTTCCGGCGATAATCGAACGCTGGATGCCGTCGTCGGTCAATCCGGAGGAAAGGGGCGCCACACGATCCTTGAGGTGAAGATCGGCCACTTTTTGGATCGCCTCCACCGCCGCCGCCTGGTCAATCGTTACCTGAGTACCGTTGGCGTTGTAGAAACCGCCGCCGTTGCTGAGCGCCCAGACTTCAAGCTGCCAGGTAAGGTTTTCCACCATGGCGCCGTACTGCCTGATCTGGTTGGGATCAAAGCCCGGATCGTTCGGAGTTTTACCGTTTACGTCAAAGGTGAGTTTTTTGGCCGCCGCCACAAACTGATCCCAGGTCCACGCGTTTTCCGCCGAAGCAGGCGGGTACGCTACACCGGCCTTGTCGAACATATCTTTGTTGTAATAAAGCACGAGCACTTCGTTCGCCGCGGAATAGGCCACGGTCTTGCCGTCCGGACCCCTGAAGGCGATGCTGTCAAGGGGCTTGCTTTCCCCCGCGCCGTACATGCCGGAAATGTCCGCCAGGTAACCGTTGGTGGCAAACTGTAAAACGCCGGCCTCGCTCATGATTCCCGCGTCGGGGAGCTGTCCGGCTGTAGCCATGGTATTGAGTTTTTCAATATAAGTGTCATGGGGAATATTCATGACGGTGACTTCGATACGGTTCTGCTCCCCATTGAACTTGTCAGCCACTTTTTGGACCGCCGTCGCCTCGTCCGGGGTGCCCCAAAAAGAATAGGTGATCCGTACCTTTCCGTCCTGTTTTACACCGCGCCCAAAGGCCAGCAGCGTTAAAAACAGAAAAACCACGCCGAAAATCGTTCTTTTCATCTTTCTTTCCTCCTGAATATTTGCCAAAAGGCTTGATGCGTATTATAATACCACCGGATTATAAGCATACGTAACCTACAAATCCATAGTTGAGGTGTCCATAATCTATATGCAGTATTTGATTTGTGAGAATGAAAAACCGTTGATACACGTCTCAAGCGGCCAGCTTTTGAACGAGGAAAATTTTAAGCATCCCCGCCGGAACCTGGATACCTGGGTTATCATCATTTGTATCAAAGGAAAACTTTACATAGCCCAGGATAACCGGTATTACACCCTAACGGAAAATCAGTACCTCATCCTTTTTTCGGGACATGAGCATTTTGGCTTTAAGGAATGTGAAAAAGATCTTTCCTACTACTGGTGTCATTTCAGGATTAGTGAAAACGTTAAATACAAAATTATGAAAAATGATGAATTGACCCAGGTTTTTGACACTAAAGATAATGTTTTAGACACTTTTCCAACCGGGAACCATATTTCACGGTACTGTATACTCCCTGAATTTGGGGACATCTCCGCTAACGGCAGGGCAACGCTGATCTTCCGCCAGCTTTTAGACCTGGCCCGTAATGATCATTATTCCGATATGC
>JAIROT010000210.1 GCA_031257385.1 Treponema sp. | reverse complement strand
TGATTGTCCTTCATGATGAACTCACATATCCCGCCTTTTGTCTGCTCAACGGCACGCCGCGCGTCCCTGCGGACTACCGCTTCGTCCATTTCCGGCACGGCAAGCGGAGTCGGGGATGGCTTTACCGACGCGATGTAATTTGTCCCCAGCAATTCGGGGACGGTACTCCAGCCGGCCCACGGGCTTACGGAAACGCGCCTGAGCCGGGGTAACTGCCTGACGTACTTCCAGCGCGGGTCGTACGGTTCGCAGCAGCCGTAACAGTTAAGGCCGAAGCGTTCGGCGACACGTTTGTGGTAGGGGAGGATAAACTCGCCGTAATGATCCGGGTTTATGCGCACCGTCTCCTGGGAATCGACAAAGCCCCACATATCCATGGTGGTAACATAACCGTCATAGCCGGGGCGCGGGAGTTCGCCGGTGTAGCCGAAGCCCCCTGAGCCGACATACGTCCCGCCGGTATTGAGCGCGAGGAGTTCGTTTTGCTCCAGGAAGTCAAGCATTCTAAGTTTCCCTTCGCAAAGGAGGTTCATCATCCTGTGGAAGTTATCCGGTTCGGCAAGGATGTCCACCATAAAATCCTCAAGACCCCGGATGTTCACGAAATCCCAGCACATTCCCAGGGTCCACCACCAGGTGTTTTTTCTTCGGACTTTTAGTATGCCATCAAATGTTTCATGGGCCAGGTCCAGAACGATCCGGGATTGATCTTTGTCAATCGTTATATCAGGATAGTGGAGTTTTTCAAAATCTGTGTCGTAATCTTTAAGGGCCTGGACGACAATATAAGAACCGTCTTTACTTTTTGAATGTTTTCCAAGTTCCAGCCCCCAGCCGTTGTCGCTGTAACTGTAGGGTACATCGAAATACGACTCAATGACCTTGTCGTCCTTCATGCCGTCCGCCCAAAAGATCTGCTTGCGGAGGGACATCTCCCAGACCCTGGCCAGCGGGTCTTCGCTGACCAGGGATTTGGCGTCAATTATCTCATTCCAGCCGTTTTCCGGATCGATAAATACAAGCGGGTCCGTGGTTTTAAGATCGTTGTGGGCCGTCCAGAGGGTTTTCTTCCCGGCCATATCCGGGCGCAGTGAAATTTCAGCCACCTGGCCGCCCAGCTTCCGCAGGCAGTCGGTTTCTTTTTGGGAGAACCTGAACGCGGTTGCCATCGACTTTACTTCCGGATACCCCGCCGCGGTCTGCATCGTGGCGGGATCTTCAGCCTGAGCAATTAACGCCATTTTATGTTTCCTTTACTTTAAATATTCATCCACATTCTCGAGGGTAACCGGAATCTGCGGGATTATATAATCTTTGGGGACTGTCTCGCCCGCTTTGAGTTTTTTCAGGACATCGTAGCAGCCCTGGGCCTCAAGAGGGGCGCTTTGGAGTACGGTCATCGCCATGCCGCCCTTCTTGATTTCCTGACAGGCTTCGTCCGTGGCGTCAACGCCGGCAATCAGCACGCCTTTGTCGCGGTTAGCCACTCTAAGAGCCTGAAGCGCGCCCAGGGCCATCTGGTCGTTGCCGCAGATGACACCGTCAATCTGCGGATAAGCCTGTATCCAGTCTTCCATAAGTTTCATACCTTGGGCTCTGTCATAGTTAGCCGTCTGATCCGCAAGGACTGTAACATCCGAACGTGCCTTCTTGAGCGTGTCGAGAAAACCTGAACGGCGATCACGGCTGTGATCAAAACCGGGCTGCCCCTGCATATAAACGATTTTGGCGTTTTGGGGCAGGGCCTTGATCATGTACTCGGCCTGCATAATGCCGCCGTCGAGGTAAGTGTTGCCGATGTAGATGGAATCGCCGCCGCCGCTTCTGCTGATGATACTAATTACCGGGATGCCGGCTTTGTTTGCCTTCTCAATACCGGGAACTATGCCCACCGTGTCGGCAGGTTGAACGATGATGGCATTCATTCCCTGCGCGATGAAGTTGTCAATATGGTCGAGCTGCGCCTGCAAATCAGCTGCGGCGTTTGTAAAAGTTACCTTGAAGTTGGGGTCGTTTTTTATCATGTCTTCAAAGGTATCTCTGACCAGTTTCCTGAAAAAGTCGGCATCATCGTCGTTAGCGTAACCGACACGGAAGATATTCGCCGCCCCGCCGCCGCTTTGCTGTCCCCCGCCGGCAAAGACACCGCCTGCCATAAACGCAATCAAAGCCAAAACAATGACTGCCACTTTCACTACTTTTCCTGTTTTCATAAGTTCCTCCAAAATAATTTTTTTTAAGCGCTCAATGCGCATTAAAACACAAAATTGTTTCCCGGTGACGAGATCTACCGCCGGCTCCTCTTCGACAGCATATCCACGATGACGGCGATCAGGATGATCGCGCCCTTGGTTATCTGCTGTACGTACGTATTCACATTCAGCAGATTCAGGCAGTTGTTGAGGATACCGACAATGACCGCGCCGATAATCGTGCCAATGATGGAACCCGAACCTCCCGCGAGACTGGTGCCGCCTACTACGACGGCGGTGATAGCGTCAAATTCGTAACCCACGCCGGAGGCCGGCTGGCCCGAGTTCAGGCGGCTCATCATCACAATACCGGCAACCGCCGTCATAAAGCCGTCAAAGAGAAACGCCTTGCGGACTACCGATTTTGTCTTGACACCTGATGCGATGGCGGCCTGTTCGTTGCCGCCCGTCGCGAAGATGTGCCGTCCAAAGGCCGTTTTATTCAGCATAATCCAGGAAATGACAAACAGCACAACCATTATCAGTACGGAAACCGGGATAAAGCCCAGAGAACCCTGACCGATAAACCTGAACTCAGGGTTCATCCCCGTGATGGGGCGGGCGTCCGTGAAGAGGAGTACGATGCCCCGGGCAATCGTGGTGACGGCCAGCGTCATAATGAAGGCCGGAATGCGGAACCAGGTGATAACGGTCCCGTTCACGATTCCGATAAAAAGCCCAAGAGCGAGGCCAACAAGCAGCGCCAGAGGCAGACTGCCCGATAAAACCATAATTTTGCATGTAAGACAGCCGATGAGGGCGACACAGGAACCGTAAGACACGTTGATATGCCCCAGGATGATAACAAAAGTCGCGCCTAAAGCGATAATTGTCACAACGGTAATCTGCCGCAGCACATTCGTAAGATTCACCGGCGAGAAAAAACCCCGCACAAATACGGACGACAAAAGGAAAATCAGCAGTAGTATAAAAACAATTCCGTTTTTCTTTATATATCCGGTTATCCGTTCCGGAATCCCTTTAGTTGCCGAACATTCTTTTATTGGGTTTTCTTTTAGCGAACTCATGCTACAACTTCTTCCTCAACAGGATGGGGGACGCTCTTTGTCGCCAATTTCATGATCGCCTCCTGGGTAAGGCCGGCCCGTGAAAGGACGCCGTTGATACGCCCTTCATGCATGACCACAACACGGTCGCTCATACCCACAATCTCAGGCAGTTCCGATGAAATCATAATGATAGCCATGCCTTCATGGACAAATTTATCCATCAGTTTATGTATTTCCGCCTTCGCCCCGACATCAATGCCCCGGGTCGGCTCGTCCATGATCAGTATTTTGACGCTTCCCACAAGCCACTTGGCAAGGACAAGTTTCTGCTGATTACCACCCGAAAGGGTATTTGCCGCCGCCTTAAAGTCCGTAATTCTTATATCGAGGAGTTTTTTCATCGCGGCGGCATCCTCGTCAATCGCCTTATTCCGCACAAACCCTTTTCTTATGTACTTTTTTATATTAACAAGACTTATGTTTTCGTGTGCGCTCCTGTTCACCACAAGACCGTAGAGTTTCCGGTCTTCCGATACCATCGCGATACCAAGCTTTATGGCCTCGGACGGATTTTTGATATGTACAGGCTTGCCATTAACGGTTATGGCGCCTTTTGTGTACGGATCAAGACCGAAGATGGTCCGCATAAGTTCCGTACGCCCGGCGCCTACAAGACCGGCAAAGCCGAGGATCTCTCCGGCATGAAGGTCAAAATTTATGTCCCGAAAATGCCCGCCCTGGGCCGGCTCCTGGGTAAGGCCGCGCACTTCCATTACCACATTGCCCACAAACGATATTTCATTTTTGGGAAAAATCGTCTTGATTTCCCGGCCCACCATCAGGGTAACCACCTTCTCCGGCGTAAAATTTTCTTTTGGGCCTGTTTCCACGAGGGCGCCGTCACGCAATACGGTGATGTCATCGGCGATGCGGAAAATCTCGTCCATTTTGTGGGTTATATAAAGGATAGCGACTCCTTTTGCCGTTAAAAGTTCTATTTGCCCAAAAAGCACCGCCACTTCCGTGTCGCTGATTGCCGACGTAGGTTCGTCCATGATGATGACGCGGGCATCGCCTCTTATGGCTTTTGCAATTTCAATAAGCTGGTGGCCTGCGATACTGAGGCTTCGCATCGTCTGCCTGGAGTTATACGGGATGTTAAGGCTTTCAAGCAATAAGGCCGTGTCGGTGTACATCTTCCTGAAATCCACAAAAAGCCTCTTTTTAGGTTCCCAGCCCAGCCAGATGTTTTCTCCCACCGTCATATCGAGTACCGGGTTTAGTTCCTGGTAAATCATGGCAATACCCATCCGTATCGCGTCCTGGGTGTCTTTGGGCTTGAAGTTCCTGCCGTGATAAATAATTTCACCGCTGTCGGCGGCATACGTACCGTTGAGTACCTTCATCAGGGTGGATTTTCCCGCGCCGTTTTCCCCGCAGATAACGTGTACCTTTCCCGGCCGCACATTAAGATTCACCGCGCTGAGGGCCAGAACACCCGGAAAAGATTTGGAGACACCTCTCATTTCTAGGAGGTACTGATTTTCCTGAAACATCTTTACAGTTCTCCAATTGCATTTTTCACTGTAAACAATTTTACTTTTAGGCCGAATATCGGATTTAATACCGGGCGCATCGCCGTAACGCGGTGACCGGGCTATCCGCTTCAATTCCCAAGCCTGCCTATGGCAGGCAGCCCCCTGCAGGGGCTTGCGGGATTTCCGCTTCTATCAGCCCTTTGGTCTGGCAATTAGAAGGAGGATTCACGAGCCGCTATACAGCGGCACAGAATTGTCCCTTGCACGTCTTGGCTCGTGGATACTCTGGTAACAAAACCCGAAATTTCAGCCTTTTAATCAGTATACCCTGGGAAAATTTATCGTAGTTAAACAGTTTTTGACTTTATATATCAAATCTTGACATTATTTCCCCGCCAGGATAAACTAAAACATGATCTTATGGGATGTGGTTTTTGAGTACAACCTGATCGAGGATGAGCGGATCGCCTGGCACGGCCGTTTCCACCGCCACCAGAGCAATGAATACGAGGCTGTCTTTTTCCTCGAAGGTTCAGGCACCTTTCTCATCGGGGCCAACCAGCACCCCATCGCCAAAGGCAAATTTTTTCTTAATCGCGGGGACACCTACCACCAGATTATTCCCAACAGAAAAAGCGGCCGCCCCGTGGCATACTACGCCATTCTGTTCCGCCTTGACGACGATGACGAGAAATTTTCCGCTTTCCTCGACTGTCTGCTTGAGCGTTTTGGCCAGCAAACCACGGCAAGTCTTTCGCTGTGTTTCCAGTGCGAGGAAATCGCCGAGCTTTTCCGGTCCAAAGATCCCGCCCTTGCCAAGGCGGCGGAATACAGTTTTCTCAGTCTGCTGTACAGGGTTTATCACAAGGTCATTACCGAAAGGCTGCCCGATTTCCTGGCTACCAAAGACACGGGAGACCTGATGCCCCCTTCTTTTTACGCTCCGCTTCCGAAAAAGATCATCCGCGACATATCCGCGTCCGAGATGGCGGCGATCCACGTTAAGAAGGCGGTGGCGATCATGGAAAAATCGCTGCGTCAATCCATCGGCATGAACGAGATAGCCCGCCTGCTTGACCTTTCGCCGGAGTACTTTACCCGCATCTTCAAACGGGAAATCAAGATGAGTCCCCTTCAGTACTTTCTCCGCCTTAAAATTGAAGGCGCGGCCGGTCTCCTTATTTCCACAAACAAGCGCGCGAGCGAAATTGCCCGCTGGTTCGGCTTTGAAAACCAGTTTCAGTTTTCCAGGGTATTCAAGCGCTACACGAGTCTTTCCCCGCTGGAATACCGCAAAATATACCTGCAAACCGTGGATTTCGCCCCGGCCGCCGATACGGTGCTGAATGTTGACTGATCGCTGTTGTCCGGTAAAAATTCGTGACGGCGGGTGATAAAGCGTGATTATTTTTTTCGTCGGAGAAATTGACAAAAAGCGGGTGATTTTTTACACTTGTAAACGCGCAAGGGATTGAAGCGGTATCCTTTTGCCCGCTGCAGGGTGTTGGACAAAAGATACAGGGAACTTCCGGAAACCCTGGTGGGTTCCCGGAAGTTCCATGGAAAGCCCGGTCCGGCGCCTGCCCTGCGGGCGCCGGATGCGCCCAAATTCCGAATCAAAAATATAAGGAGGAGATTACCATGCCCTATGTTTGTCTTAATACATCGGAGAAACTTTCGGAAAACCAAAAGGAAAAAGTTAAATCCGAAATCGGCCGGTTGATTACCGTTATTCCCGGAAAAACCGAGGAAGTTACCATTGTCGATATATCCGATGGCCGTTCTATGTATAAGGGCGGAAAGGCGGCGCCCTGCGCCTATGTGGATATACGGGTGTATACCAAAGCCGACCCGGAGGGGAAGAGGCGATTTGCCGAAGAACTGTTCGCCGTTCTGGAGGGGGAATTGGGAATACATAAGGACAATGTCTATATGTCCGTGCTTGAATTTGAACACTGGGGAGACCACGGGACGTACCATTAATCGGGCGTATCATCAGACGGGGAAATATCAGATGCAACCAGATTCCGGCGGGACCGTTCGTATGAGCAGCAGGCGCCGCTCCCCGTCGAGGCAGGGGACCGGGCAGGGGGCCGCTTCCCAGGACAGGGGGCCGTCTTCCGCTTTCAGGGACGATTGCAGGGCCCGCATTTCCCCGGCGATGTTGTCCATGCGGCCCTTGTAGGCGGCCAGTACC
>JAIROT010000185.1 GCA_031257385.1 Treponema sp. | reverse complement strand
GGTACTGGGTATCGATCACTTTATTCATCCCAATATGGAGGCGGCCCGCTCGATAATCAAGGCCATTGAGCACGGCGCTTTGGGAGACATAATCTCTTTCTCAAACACGCCCTACGAGCTTGGCTCGATTGACGTGGCGGAGGGAAGCGCTTTTGACGGGCTTGCCCTCAAGGATTACCGGAAGCTGGTTCTGCCTGAGAGCCTGGTAACTCTGGTTGAGCGCGGCGAGGAGGTGCTGCTTCCCTCCGGCGCGACAATACTCGCCAAAGGGGACAGGGTGCATATTCTCGCCAACGGAAACGACCTGCCCGGTATTTTCGCTTTTGCCGGCAGCGCCGAAAAGCCCATCCGCAGGATCGGCATAGTGGGCGGAGGCAGGATAGGAACCCTGCTGGCTGAAGGGCTGCTAAGCAAAGACGGGCTGCCGGATTCGGACGAGTATATTGAACGGCAGCCGGAAAAACGGCATTTTCTCTTCCCCCTGCTCAAAACGCTGATGCCCAGGAGCAGCCGCAGGATCGTAATCATCGAACAGGATTACCGCCTCTGCAAGAACCTGGCGGCCCGCTTCCCTGAGGCGCTGATCCTCAATGAGGATATTTCTGACGAGAGTTTTGTCAACGAAGAACAGTTAGACGATCTGGATTGTCTGGTAACCACCACCAATAACCAGGAATTAAACATCATTACCGCGGTGTACCTTAAGTCCAGGGGCATTGAGCGGAGCATTGCCATGGTTTCCGGAGCAGGCTATGCCGCAATGGCCCGGCAGCTCGGTGTGGACGTGGTGGTTCCCATGAAGTCGGTAGTGGTAAATTCGATTCTCTCCCACCTGATGGGAAGCGGCGTTAAAGAAGTGCGGCGGATCGGCGACGGCAGCGTGGACATTGTAGAAGTTGAAATTGCCGCCGCCGCGCCGGTAACGGATACGCCAATCTCGGAATTCAGGCTTTCCTCAGGAGGCCTCCTGATGCTGGTAAACCGGGGGGGCGCTTCTTTTATTCCCAGGGGCGAGTACGTGTTCAGCGAGGGCGACCGCATTGTGCTTATCGCCAAGACCGGCAGCCAGACGGAGATCGAAAAATACTTCGGCAAAAGAGAACCGGCGTGAACAAGCCGGTCTGAGCGATTATGAGCGGCAGAAAACGGCAAGGTCTATGGGCGGGCACGTTGGCGGAAAATTCCAGGGGCTTTCTGCTGGTGTTCCTCGCCTGGGCCGCAGCCGGCTTTTTGGGGGCGCTTCCCTTTTACTGTTCAGGGTACATCCCGAATTTTACCGACGCGGTTTTTGAAAGTATTTCGGGCTTTACCACCACCGGGGCCACGGTATTACGCGATATCGAGGCGCTTCCCGCTCAGCTGCTTTTCTGGCGGGCCTTGACCCACTGGCTGGGGGGCATGGGGATTGTGGTGCTTACCGTGGCCCTTGTGCCCCTGCTGGGGGCCGGGGGTTTTCAACTGATCAAGGCCGAAGCGCCCGGCCCTGAAACTGAAAAAATCAGCCCCCGAATCACCCTGACCGCCCGCTTCCTCTGGCTGCTCTACATCATCCTTACCGCGGCGCAGACCCTGCTATTGGTCTGTTTCGGCATGGACTGGTTCGACGCGGTGGCGCACGCTTTTTCAACCATGGCCACCGGCGGCTTCAGCTCCCGCAATGACAGCCTCGCCTATTACCGCTCACCGGCAATCGAATGGGTCTGTACGGTGTTCATGCTGCTGGCGGGCTTCAACTTTGCCCTTGTTTGGCAGCTTTTGCGGGGAAAATGCCGCGACTTGCTGCGGAACAGCGAGGCCAGAGCCTACGGCGCGGTTGTGCTGGTATCGGGCCTGATTATCACCTCCGCCATTCTTCCCCAAAGCGCCTCTCTTGAAGCGGCCCTGCGGCAGGCGTTTTTTAACACCGCCTCCGTCCTGACCACCACCGGTCTTTTCAACGAAAATTTCAACCTTTGGCCCGCCCTTGCCCAGGGGGTTCTGTTTATCCTGATGTTCCTGGGCGGCTGTTCCGGTTCCACCTCCGGGGGAATTAAAATAGTCCGTTATGTGATACTCGCCAAACAGACGGGCAATGAAATGAAAAAAATCATCTGGCCCAGAGGGGTGTTCAGTATTCAGCTTGACGGCAGGAGCGGGAAAAAGGACGTGGTCTACGGCGTAGCGGGTTTTGTGTTTCTCTATTTTTTGCTGATCTTCCTCACCGCCCTTCTGGTGAGCAGCGCCGGTGAGGATGTGTTTAGCTCCCTCAATACGGCGCTGATCTGCCTTGGAAACATCGGCCTGGGGCTGGGGAAGCTGGGGCCTTTCAACGCTTTTCCCGATTTCCCCGCTTATGTGAAATGGGGCCTTTCCTTTGTGATGATTGCGGGACGGCTGGAACTCTGGACCGTGATGGTGTTTTTTACCAGGGGCTTCTGGCGGAAGTAAAATGAAACAGAAACGGCTCATCAAACAGTTCATCCTCCTTCGGGTGCTTGCGGCCCTTTTGGGTTTTATCCCGGTAATCATGATCCCCCCGCTGATCATGGCCGCCGCGCTTGGCGAAGCCGCGATGATCCGGGCCTTTGCCTTTCCCATGCTCGGTATTATCGTTCTGGCGCTGCCGTGCTTTTTATCCCTGCGGAAAAAGAAACTCAACCTGAACGCCAGGGACGGCTTTATGCTGGTATTTGTCACCTGGGCGCTGGCGAGTCTGATCGGTTCCATTCCCTTTCGGATGGCGGGGCTGAGTTTCAGCGACGCGGTTTTTGAAAGCGCCTGCACCTTTGCCACCACCGGCGGAACCACGGTGGGCGACATTGAAGCCCTGCCCCGCGCTCTGCACCTGTGGCGCAGCCTGGCCCACTGGTTCGGCGGCATCGGGATTGTGCTTATTGCCGTGGCTTTCATGCCGCTCCTTGGAATAGGCGGCTTTCAACTTATCAAGGCGGAAGTACCGGGGCCGGAAAAAGAAAAAATCACCCCCAAGGTAGCGGTCACCGCCAAGCTGCTCTGCACGGCTTACGGGATTCTAACCCTGACCCTCTTCGGCCTCTACCTTGCGGGGGGCATGGGCCGGTTCGACGCGCTTTGCCACAGCCTGACAACCATGGCCTCCGGCGGGGCAAGCACCCGAAACGCCGGACTTGCCGCCTTCGATTCCCCCTTTATCGACGGGGTCTCTACGGTGTTCATGCTGCTGGCGGGCCTTAACTTCAACCTGTATTACCGGCTGCTGCAGGGAAAATTCAGCGATTTACGAAACAACACCGAGGCCAGGGCCTACCTCGCCATTTTCATCATTGCCGCGGGAATCATTGCCCTGTCGCTGGTTCCCGTATACGGCCCGGCCGGGGCTTTGCGTTACGCCGCGTACCAGACGGCCTCGGTTATTTCCACCACCGGCACGGCTGTCGCCGATTATGAAACCTGGCCGGGTATTGCCCAAATGGTTCTGTTCGGCCTGATGTTCGTTGGCGGCTGTTCAGGTTCCACCGCGGGCGGCCTCAAGGTTATCCGCCACGTGGTGCTCTGGAAACAGATGGGCAACGAAGTTCGCCGCCTCATCTACCCCAGCGGGGTATTCAGCGTACAGCTCAACAAGCGGGTGGGGCGCAAGGACCTAATCTACGGTGTGGCGGGATTTTTTCTGTTGTACATAGCGATAATCGCCGCCGTCACCCTTATCACCGCCGCCGCCGGAATCGACCTGTTCAGTTCCCTCAGCGCCGCCCTTTCAATCACCGGAAACGTGGGCGCGGGCTTTGGCGTCATCGGCCCTTCCGGCAGCTACGGCGGCTTTCCCGGCCACATCAAATGGCTTTTTTCCTTCGTGATGATCGTCGGCAGGCTTGAACTGTGGACCGTGTGCGTACTGTTCAATCCGGCGTACTGGAGGAAATAGCCGCAGGCGGTAATCGGTGCGCAACAGGCGCCAGGAGCTTTCGTCATTCAGGATCTAAACTTGATCCTCAATTCAGACTCATTGCCCGTCTCAGGGCGGATCTTCCCTGCGGGGTATGTTTGTCAGGGGGTATAGAGAGGGATTCGGCAGGGCGGTGGGCGGTATCCGGCCCCTTAGCCGGGCGAGGGGGCGAGTGGTACAGGGAAAACGGGGGGAAATCGGGGGCCGCGCCTCCGTTCCCGCCTATGGGGGCTGTCCCCGTTCCCCGCCCCAAGCGCCGCCCCCTCTTCCTCCACAGGCTCCCCCTCCAGAATCAACGA
>JAIROT010000163.1 GCA_031257385.1 Treponema sp. | reverse complement strand
GGAGGCTCGTTCGAGAGGAAATTTATAATACCGTCTGGTTTAATACCAGTTTTTGTAAGCGTTGCGTTATCTGAGCCGCGGCAAGCCGCGGGGTATTAAACCAGACTTTCGAATAAACGATCCCAATCTGGGCCGGAACCTTAATATCACCGTCTAAGAACCGGCCGCGCCAAAGTCTTCCCGCAAAAACGCGAGATACCCCTGGTAGGCCGTGTACAGATCTATTTTGCTGATTACCTCAAAGGGCGAGTGCATGGAGAGTACCGGAATGCCGCAGTCGAGGACCTCGATGCCGAGGTTGGCGGCGTGGAGGGCGATGGTTCCTCCCCCGCCCTTATCCACTTTACCCAGTTCCCCGAATTGCCAGTTGATTTTATTCCGGTTCATAAGGGCCTGCACTTTGGCGCAGAATTCGGCGTTGGCGTCGCTGGCGCCGTATTTGCCTCCTGAACCGGTGTACTTGATCAGTACCAGGCCCTTGCCGAGGAACGAGGCGTTTTTCTTGTCAAACACGGCGGCGTAGGTGGGATCAAAAGCGGCGCTCACGTCGGTTGAAAGCATTGCGGAGCGAGAGAGGCAGCGGCGAAGTTCCGCCTCAGTCCCCGCTCCGGTTCCGGCGCAGAGGGCGGCCATGAAATTCTCGAAGCCCTTTGACATTGCGCCGGTGTTCCCCGCGGAACCGGTCTCTTCCTTGTCGGACAAATAGCAGACCGCCGTTCTCGCCGTCTTTTCCTTTTCCGGGGCAAGAGCCGCGAGCGCCATGAGCGCGGGCCAGGCACAGCAGCGGTCGTCGTGGCCGTATGCGCCTATCATGCTCCGGTCAAGACCCAGGTCCCGCGCCCCAAACGCGGGAACAAACTCAATCTCGGCAGAGGCGAAATCCTGTTCCCTCATCCCGAATTTTTTGTGTAACAGCGAGAGCAGGCGGAGCTTCACCTTTTCCTTGACCTCTTTGTCATTATAGGGCCGGGACCCGGCAAGCACATCCAGGTCTTCTCCTTCCACCGCCTCGAAGGCTTTTTTCTGCATCTGCTCCCGCGCCAGATGGGGCAGAAGATCGGTAATCGTAAACACCGGATCGTCTTTTTCTTCGCCGATATTCACTTCGACTTTTTTTCCGTCTTCGCTGATAAACAGGCCGTGCATGGCGAGGGGAATGGCGGTCCACTGGTATTTTTTGATACCCCCGTAGTAGTGGGTGTCGAAAAGGGCCATTTCGCTATCCTCGTAGAGGGGATTCTGTTTCAGATCGAGCCGGGGCGAATCGATGTGGGCGCCAAGAATATTGCAGCCTTCGGCAGGAGGCCGCTTTCCGATTACCGCGAAAATCAGGGCCTTGTCCCGGATATTCTGAAAAACCTTCATTCCGGTTTTGAGCTTAGGGCTTTCCAGTGTCTCAATATCGACAAAGCCGTGTTTTACAAGCAGCTTCAAAGCGGCGGCGGTACATTCCCGCTCGGTTTTGCCGCTATCCAAAAACAGTTTGTAATCTCCGGCGAATTTTTCAACTTCCTTTTCCCTGTCCGCCGTCAAGTCTTCCCAGCAGTTTTTCGGGTTAAAGCAGAGTTTATCCGCGAGTTTCTGTCCCGCGCTTTTGTTTTCCTTGGCCATAATTCCTCCTGTGCGGTGCGTTGTCAGTATGAGAGTCTTAGGATATAGTAAAACCTATGAAAATTCGAGACCGCTACGCGCCCTCCCCTACCGGACTGCAGCATATCGGCGGCGTCAGAACCGCTCTTTTTAATTATCTTTTCGCCCGCTCCCAAGGGGGGAAATTCATCCTCCGGCTGGAAGATACCGACCGTACCCGCTATGACCAGGTCTATGAGCAAAACCTCTACGACACCTTCGCGTGGCTCGGCATACAATGGGACGAGGGACCTGATCGGGACGGGCCCTCCGCGCCCTACGTGCAGTCCGGGCGGACGGCGCTCTACCGGCAATACGCCGGGGAACTGGCAAACAGAGGACTGGCCTATTACTGTTTCTGCACGAGCGGGCGGCTTGAGCAAATACGCATTGAAAGGGAGGCTGCGCATTCCGGTGATACGGGCTACGACCGCCACTGCCGCGGCATCCCCCCCGAAGAGGCCGCCGCCCGTGCCGCCGCGGGGGAAGCGCACACCCTTAGACTCAAAATCCCCCTGGGCGGAACCACCCGGTTCAGGGACCGCCTCCTGGGTGAAATCGAATGGAAGAACGACGATATAAACCCCGATCCGGTGCTGCTCAAATCGGACGGCTTTCCCACCTACCACCTGGCCAATGTGGTAGACGATCATCTGATGGAGATAAGCCACGTACTCCGTGCGCAGGAGTGGCTCTCCTCTACCCCCCTTCACGTGATCATGTACCGGAGTTTCGGCTGGACCCCGCCCGAATTTTGCCACCTCCCCATGGTGATGGGCCAGGACGGCAAGAAGCTCAGCAAGCGCCACGGCGCCACCAGCATCGATGAATTCCGCCGCCAGGGCTGCCTGGCCGAAGCGCTGATCAACTACGTGGCCCTTCTGGGCGCTTCCTATGAGGAAGGGAAAGATATCTACACTCTGCGGGAACTTGCGGAACGCTTCAGCCTGGACAAACTCAACAAGGCGCCTGCGATTTTCGATTATAAAAAACTGGAATGGTACAACGGTCAGCACATTAGGTTGAAAAGCGACGAAGAGCTTGCCGATCTCTGCCTGCCCTACGCATCGGACGCGGGACTTTTCGGCGCGGCAGGCCCCTCAGCGGAACAGCGGCTGATTTTCGTCAAGGCAATGGCCCTCATCAGGGAGAGGCTTTCGTTTTTAAGCGAGGCCCCGGAAAAGATCGCCTATCTTTTCCGTGAGCCGGAATTACCCGCCGCGGAAGAATTCATCCCCAAAAAGGCGGACCTTGCCCGCGCTGTTGGGCTTTTGCGTCTGGGAGGGAAGCTCGCGCGGCCGCTGGCGGAAGCGGCGGATGACGAAGCGGCTGAAATCTTCATCAAGGAACAGGCTGAAAAAAACGCCGTTAAACTCGGCGAGCTCCTCATGCCCCTGCGGGTGGCCGTCACCGGCGCGCGGGTGAGCCCCCCCCTGTTCGGCTCCCTGCGCATTCTGGGCGCGGAGAAGGCCCTGGAGCGGGTAGAGCGGGCGCTGGAACATCTCTCGCGCTAGGCGAAGAGGAAGAAGGAAAACCGCCAAAATTACTTCTTTTGCCCCCCCGAATAAAGAAAATGCGCCATTTTGTGCATTTTCCACCTTGCAGGCTCCCAAGCGGCTTTAGCCGCAGGGAGCCTGCGTCCAGCGGCCGGCCGCTGTAATGTAAAGCGGCATCCCGCCCTGGATTAGGGCGAGATGCCGCTTTAGTACTGGGGCGGGACCCCGCTTTAACCTAGAGCGGCTACCCGCTGCAGCCTAGAGCGGCTGTCCGTTGCGGCGGGCGCGGTATTGCGTATACAAGGAACCTTAAACGCAATAGAAAGGCTGAAATGGCGTAACCGTTCAC
>JAIROT010000159.1 GCA_031257385.1 Treponema sp. | reverse complement strand
GGAGGCTCGTTCGAGAGGAAATTTATAATACCGTCTGGTTTAATACCAGTTTTTGTAAGCGTTGCGTTATCTGAGCCGCGGCAAGCCGCGGGGTATTAAACCAGACTTTCGAATAAACGCAAACGGTTACGCAAGCAATAGCGGGGGCGGTATCTCCGCATGGAACGGCCGCGGTAACGCACAAGACGCTTACCGCCAAGGTAACGCAGGGGTGACAGACACCTTTTCAAAAGGCGGGGCCAGTTGCTACGCAACAGACCCCGTCACATTTTTCGCAAATAAAACAAAAAAGCATTATTTCTCCCGCAAGCCATCGTCCATGGTGGTTTGCGGTTTTACATAAACATGCCTAAAAATGCCCTTACCCCGAACGGGCGGCTTGCAAGGTTACGGGGAAGCGCTGTAGGAACTGCCGGTCTCGCTACGGAAGGGGATGAACCTGACCGACATGCCGTTGTACACATCACGGCGGCTCAGGGTGATGTCGCCCTCTTCGGAGGCTTCTTTTTTTACTTCCATGATGTACTGCCTTCCCGGCGGGCCAAGGGGAAGTACCATGATGCCGCCTGCCTTGAGTTGTTTGAGCAGGGGAGGGGGGATATGATCGATGGAGCAAGTGACGATGATCTTGTCAAAGGGAGCGTATTTTTCCCAGCCGTAGTAGCCATCCCCCAGCTTCCGCTTGATGACGCTGTAGGATGGGAAGGCCCCTTCCAGGTTATGGTAAAGCTGATCAGTCTCGATAAAAAGCGGCTCTATAATTTCAATGGTGTAGACTTCGGTGGTGAGGTAGGAGAGGATCGCGGACTGGTAGCCTGAGCCGGTGCCTATCTCCAGCACTTTTTCGCCGGGCTTAATTTTCAGGGTAGTGGTCATCATGGCCACCACATCGGGATCGGTGATGGTCGCGCCGTAGCCGATGGGAAGCCAAGTGTCGGCATATTCATAGCCCCTGTTCCGGGCGCGGACAAAGTGCTCCCTGGGCGAGAGGAGGAAGGCCCGCAGGTCCTCGGGGCGGTTGAGTTCCCCGGTTTTCAGAAAGGAGGCGGCCAAAGCCCAGCGTTCCTCCATGAAGTCCCGGGAGTCACCGCGTCCCCTGGCCTGCATCCAGGAAACCCAGGCTTCCATGCTGTCGATAGGCATGGAACGGGCAAAGACGGGACCGTCGTATATCCCCGCGTCCGGCTGCATTTCGCCGGCTGAACCGGAGCCGGCCGTGCCCTCCTTCTCCGGCCCGGCGATTGCTTCCTCGTAGTCTACTACCCGCTCGTGCCTGTCGGCAGCCAGCCGGGGCAGGAAGGCGCCGAGCATAAAACCCACCCCCAGGGCGCCGATCAGGCTAAGCACCACTCCAAAGGACACCGTCCGGTAATACAAAGCCGCCATAACTCATGGTAGCCCCTCGCCCCCGCCGTGTCAACAAAATGAGAAACGCCCCGGCGCCGGCGCATGGAAGTATCAAAGAAGTTATTGGAATAGCGCGGGCGATCGGAGGAACACATACGCAGTGAGGAAGGGAAAGTTTTGAGGGTGAACCGGTCGATACAGGGGGGCCTTTGGGGCAGAGAAAGAGGATCGCCATTTCCCTGCCGGCGGGAACCCCGCCATTCTCTCCCGCCGTGCCGTCATTCCCCGGTGTTTCCGGCCTGCCGTTTTCCCCATCGGGAAGCTACAGTTACCGCAGGCATCGGCGTTTACTCTCCGGCGCCTTGTCATGGGTATTAATGCGGCGGTTTTGGATCGAATCTTTCTTCCGCGCAAGATAGAAGCGGAAATCCCGCAGACCGCCCGCAGGGCGGTCGAGGAATTGGAGCGGATAACCCGGTTTTTGCGTGTCCGGCACGTGCGCCCGGACCGACTCGAAAAAATTAAACGCCAATGCCCTGATAACTGCCGAAAGAATCTTGCATAGCAAAGTACGAAAATGCTATTATTCCGGTATGAAAGTAAAAGTCATTAATGGCCCGAATCTCAATACAACGGGAAGAAGGGAACCGGACAAGTATGGTACCGAAACGCTGGACTCGATTAACGAGCGTATCCGAAAACGCGGCGAGGAATTGGGGGTAGAAGTAGAATTCTTCCAGAGTAATTCCGAAGGTGCATTGATCACCGAAATTCAGCGGAGTTGGGGGCTTGACGGGGTAATTATCAATGCCGGTGGCTATACTCACTACAGCGTAGCGGTTCGGGACGCGATAACCGGAACCATATCGACCCCCTTTATTGAAGTCCACATGACCAATATTTACGCCAGAGAGAGTTTTCGTCGTGTTTCACTGATCGCGGAAGTCTGCAGGGGCAGTATCATGGGTCTGGGCGGCGACGGCTATATCCTCGCCCTGGAAGCCCTGGTCATGCTGAAAAAAAAGCAGCAAGTCCAGGCATAAATTTTTCTGTTGATTCGAAAGTCTGGTTTAATACGCCGGAGCTTGCTCTAAACTTGGCCCACGAAAGATTGCTTGCCCGGCGAAGGGCCGCCCTTCCCTGGCCTGTGTTTTTTTACCGGTTTTGTCACTGAGGCTAAAGCAAAACAGCTCCCCGCTCCCATATCTAAACTTGACCCGCAAAAGATCGCTTGCCCGTCGAAGGGCCTCTTCTCCCTGCCCCGTGTTTTTTTACCGGTTTTTGTCCCTGCGGCTAAAGCAAAACAGCCCCTCGCTCCCATATAGGGGGTATGAGGAAAACACGTACATTAGCTCAGGGGGTGTGGTATGAGATACGCTCCCACATCAACAACCGGGAGCGCATCCTCAGCCTGCCAAGGGCCGCTTCCCTCTTTGCCGGGGTGTTTTCCGGGAAACCATGCGCCGCTTCAG
>JAIROT010000153.1 GCA_031257385.1 Treponema sp. | reverse complement strand
GGAGGCTCGTTCGAGAGGAAATTTATAATACCGTCTGGTTTAATACCGAATTTTTGAAATTGTTATGTTGTTTGAACCGCGGCAAGCCGCGGGGTATTAAACCAGACTTTCGAATAAACACGGACAATGCGGGCAGTTTTGTCTGTGCGTTCCGTGTTCAAATTTCTTAATTTCAGGAGTATGAAGTGAGCAGTGAAATTACAGGCAGTGCGGATGTTCGGGGAAAGGTGTACGCCGATATTACGGCGGCGCGGGGGAACACGCCGCTGGTACGGCTGGGGAAGATTGCGGCGGGGCTGCCCGGCGCGGTACTTGCCAAGCTGGAGTCTTTTAACCCGATGAACAGCGTCAAGTGCCGTATCGGTGCGGCCATGCTGGACGCGGCGGCGCAGGAAGGAAAGCTCAAAAGCGGCGGCACGGTGGTTGAACCGACTTCGGGGAACACCGGCATAGGGCTGGCTTTTGCCTGTGCGGCGCGGGGCTACCGGCTGGTCCTGACTATGCCGGAGACGATGTCTGTGGAGCGGCGCAAGCTTGCCGCCATGCTGGGGGCCGATGTAGTGCTCACCTCCGGCAAGGACGGGATGAACGGCGCGGTGCGCAAGGCGCGTGAACTCGTCTCCCAGCTTCCGGACGCTTTCATGCCCCTGCAATTCGAGAACCCCGCCAACCCCGAAGCCCACCGTGTGACTACCGCTCCGGAGATATGGACGGATACGGCGGGCGCGGTGGATGTTTTTGTGGCGGGAGTCGGCACCGGCGGCACGATTACCGGCGTGGGGGAAGTCCTGAGGGCGAAAAAGCCCGGTATCAAAATTGTCGCGGTAGAGCCGGATGCCTCGCCGGTCCTGTCCGGCGGCCTGCCCGGCCCGCACCGGATTCAGGGCATAGGCGCAGGTTTCATCCCCAAGGTATTGAACCGTTCCATCCTCGACGAGATTGTCCGCGTGACCAACGAAGACGCGATCATTACCGCCCGCCGTCTTGCCCGCAGCGAGGGAATACTCGCGGGCATCTCCGCCGGAGCGGCGCTCTGGGCCGCGCTCAAGATCGCCGCCCGTCCTGAAAACGCGGGGAAAACAATAGTGGTCATGCTCCCCGATTCAGGGGAACGGTATTTATCGACACAGCTTTCGGACCTGGAGGAAGGATGAAGAGGAATTTTACCCGGCGATCCCGCGGACGGAAGAGACTGCCGGCAATGAGTCTCTGCGGTTTGTTTTTTTTCATTCGTGCCGAGGGGTTTAATACCCAAGAACCCGCCTTTCGGCAGGGGAGCTTCAGGGTCAGCTTGTTGATTTATGTTCTTTTTATGTTCACGGCCTGCGGGACAGGGAAGGGCGCGGCGGGAGAATCGGAGATTCCCCTGGAAGATCCGCCCATCATCACGTCGGCAACGCATCAACATACACTGTACAACGGACAGCGACAGCCTATTGAGGCAAAAACCGCGCGGGAGGGCGCGCCGGTGCTTGTCACCTATTTCACGAGCCTTGAGGCGCTGGAAAATGACGTAGGCGGGACAACTGAGCCGCCTGTGGAAATCGGCGATTATTTTGTACGGATCGAGCGGCCCGCGGGGAACGGTTTCGCGGCGGGGAGGCCCGTTTCGGTGGAGTACCACTTGCAGAAGGCCCTGGTTACCATCAACGCGGCGGAAAAACAACGGGCGGTTTACGACGGCCTGCCCAAGACCGTTGCCGCAGCGGCGGACAAGCCCGTGGATCTCACCATTGCCTATTATCCCGCGGGAAGCGCCGTTCCACTGGACGGCCCGCCCTCCGAGCCGGGGGATTACCTGGCGAAAATCAGCTTTGCCGGGGACACGCATTACATGGGCGCTTCGAAGGAAGTGGAGTTTTTGGTGGAGAGGGCAAACCGGGATTTTCCTGATGACTAATTTTGCGGGGATCATATAAAATCTATCAAAACAATAGGAATTATATGTAACTGTATGGAGCGCCATACAAGGAGAGGTTTTATTCGAAAGTCTGGTTTAATACCCCGGAGCTCTGCTCCGCAGAGGCTCATTTCCCCTCAAGGAAACCGAAGCCCGCGACCTTTTGGAAATTGTCGAAGCACGGCATAACCAGGGCTCTATTATCTTTTGCTCGCAGTTTGATGTTGCCGGATGGTATCTAAAATCGGCGAACCAGCTCTGGCAGAGGCAGTCTGTGACCGTATTGTTCATAATTCGTACACCATTGTCATTTCAGGTGATTCCATGCGAAAAAGAAACGGCATAGCTGAATAACTATGCCCCGGCCGGATATAACTCTTTTTATCCGGCTGTCTCTTATGCACAACCAAGCCGGTCACTCCGCCACAATTTTAGCGGAATCCATGCACAACATAAGACGGTCTGCCTGCACTAATTCGGCGGTGTAACCATTTATGTGCGGGATACTGCAACACAAAAAATTTAACGTGAAATCTTTGATAAAATTGCAGACAGGCAATATTTGGGGGGTATTTAGTTTGTCAATGATAGCAATGTTTCCAACTTGGAAACTGTAAATATCCTTAAAATGATTGCAGATGTGATTGCAATATCTTATCATTATTGGTATTTCCTGGTAGGTCTTGGTATCAGAAAGTAGCCCCGGAAAGCCCGCTACTCTTGAAATTGCCGCGCAAGCGACAACCCTGCGCCGGATGCGCCCATGCATCGAAAAAGAAGCCGCGCCCGGCTCAAATCTTTCAAAATAATTCCGATATTTATTATAGATAAGAAGGAGCAGGAAATGAATACCGGGACTGTCCATGCTTTTCCCAGTATAGGCTACGCCATCAGCGCTTCCGGCAGAGGCAGGATGTCTCTGCCCGTGCCTCCTTCGGCCTATATCTATTCCCATTTCAGGCATGTTTCCGGCACTCCCGCCCCCGAAGGCGTGCGGGGAGTGTCCATCTCCAGGCTGAAAATCCTCGATACCCTCATTGAGCAGCTTGCCCGGATGAAAAAACAGCCCGTCCCTTTGGACGGCATGGAGGGGGAAGACGCCGAAAAGCGCATCGATGCCTTGATCGGGCAGTACCAGAACCGGATCCGCTCCACCCAGGCCGCAAACGCCGCCGTCTCCTATGTTTCCCCCGCATCCCCCGTCTCCGGCGCTATTTTCAGCCTCACCGTATAATTTTCCGCCTTGCTATTTGTCTTGTGTTTCTATAGTATTGAAATAGAGTGTGTGAATGCCGCTGTGCGGCGTTGAAAATCAAAAATGAGGAGTTACCATGAAATTAAACGAGTTAAAACATCCCGGCCTTAAAAAATGGGTTGAAGAGGCTGCGGGCCTTATGGCGCCCGATTCGGTTGAAATATGCGACGGCAGCCAGGCCGAATATGACCGGATGATTAATATTACCCTCAACGAGGGGCTTGCCACGCCTCTGAAATCCCGGCCAAATTCGTACCTGTTCCGTTCCGACCCCAGCGACGTGGCCCGTGTGGAAAACCGTACCTACATTGCCAGTGAAAAAGAAAGCGACGCCGGCCCCACCAACAACTGGATCGACCCGGCCGAGTTGAAAAAAACCATGTCGGCCCTCTACAGGGACAGCATGAAGGGCCGCACCATGTACGTGATCCCCTTTTCCATGGGGCCGGTAGGCTCCGATATCGCCAAGATTGGCGTGCAGATTACCGACTCCCCCTATGTCGTGGCCAATATGCACATTATGACCAGGGTGGGGACCAGGGTGCTGGACGTACTGGGAAGCGGCGGCTTCTTTGTGCCCTGTTTACACTCGGTGGGCAAGCCTTTGGGCCCCGGCGAAAAAGACAACGGTAAATGGCCCTGCGCCCCCATAGAACACAAGTACATTTCCCACTTCCCCGAAACCCGTGAAATCTGGTCCTACGGCTCAGGCTACGGCGGAAACGCCCTCCTGGGCAAAAAATGCCTGGCGCTCCGTATCGCGTCGGTGCTGGCCCGGGATGAAGGCTGGCTTGCCGAGCACATGCTCATATTGAAGATCACCAACCCCGAAGGCGAAGTGAAGTACATCACCGGCGCCTTCCCCTCCGCCTGCGGCAAGACGAACCTTGCCATGCTCATCCCCACCCTGCCCGGCTGGAAAGTGCAGACCGTGGGAGACGACATCGCCTGGATGAAATTCGGCGCCGACGGCCGGCTCTACGCGATCAACCCGGAAGCGGGCTTCTTCGGCGTGGCCCCCGGCACCAATAACGAATCGAATTACAACGCCATGAAATCCTGCGAGAAGAATTCGATCTTTACCAACTGCGGCCTGACTGAAGACGGCGACATTTGGTGGGAACAGATCGGCCACGGCGCGCCGGGCAAAACCATCATCGACTGGAAGGGCCAGACCAGACCCGCCCCCCAGACCGATAAAAGCCCCAAGGGTGAGGAAATCGCCCATCCCAACGCCCGTTTCACCGCCCCGGCAAAGCAGTGCCCCTGTATCGCCGATGAATGGGAAGATCCCAAGGGCGTGCCTATCAGCGCCTTTCTCTTCGGCGGCAGACGGCCGGCTACCATCCCCCTGGTAAACCAGAGCAAAAACTGGATACACGGCGTGTTTATGGGTTCTATTACCGGCTCGGAAGTTACCGCCGCGGTCATCTCCGATCAGGTGGGCCAGGTCCGCCGCGATCCCTTTGCCATGCTGCCCTTCTGCGGCTACCACATGGGCGATTACTTCAAACACTGGATCAAAATCGGCCAAAGCCACGACGAATCGAAACTCCCCAAAATCTTCTTTGTCAACTGGTTCCGCAAAGACAAGGACGGCAAGTTCATGTGGCCCGGTTACGGGGAAAACAGCCGGGTGCTGGCCTGGATTTTCGACCGCTGCGACGATAAGGACAACGCCGTGGATACCCCCATCGGCAAACTGCCCAAGCCCGGTTCCATTGAAGCCCCCGCAAGTGTCGGCGCGGACGCGATGAAAGAGCTTTGTTCGGTAGACATCGAAGGCTGGAAAAAAGAAATCGCCGACGTGCGGCAGAAACACTACCCCAAGTTCGGCGACAAGCTGCCCAAAGAGCTGTACGCGGAACTGGACGCCATTGAGAAGCGGCTGAACGGCTAAATCTTGCCGGAAAACAACGAAAAGGCGCGGAACCGTATGGACGCGCCTTTTTTAATTCGGTACGCCCTGTTGCCGGAAAAGGGCTCTGGTTTTCGGGTTTACCTGTTCCGCCGCTCTTCCTCGGACTTGCACTCGATACACATCAGAGCGTAGGGGATCGCCTCAAGCCGTTCCTGGGGGATGCGCTTGCCGCATTTGACGCAGAGCCCGTATTTTCCCTGCTTTATGCGGGTAAGGGCGGAATCTATCAGTTTGAGCCGCTTCAGTTCCTGGGAACCAATGGCTTCAATCATTTTCCGGTCAATGTCATCGGATGCGATATCCGCAAGGTCTTTGGGATCCATGCCTTCGACAATTTGCTTGAAATCTTCGTTACCGGCTATCAGATTATCAACGATACCGGCTTTCAGCCCGGAAAGGGATTTTTCCATTTTTTCAATAAAACCATGATCCATTGCGGAGTCTTTTTTCTTCTTCACTGTAGCCATTGTAAGCCGTCTCCTGTTTGTTTTACTTTTTTTGATCAATCAACAACCTCGCCCTGAAGGACGGGGTTGTTGTTCTCCCGATGTATTGCATTCGGGGTTTAATACCTTTTTAAGCGCCCTGAAGCTCCCCCGCCGCAAGGCGTCTTGGTATTAAACCCCTCAGTACGAATAAATTCCATGTAAATTATATTATAATTTACATAGTTTTAATATGTATTAAACAATAATATATCAGTCTATGTTGATAAATGTCAAGCCGTGCGGCAGTTTGTCAGTTTAATTTTTTAGGCGCGTTAATTCCCTTCGCCATGTGGGCGGGCCAGCGCCTTCCCTGTGCCACCGGCAAACCGCACAGCGGCAAGCCTTACGCGGCTTGTGAGGGCCGCGGGGCGTTGCGGGGGCGCGTAGCCCCCCCCGAGGGGGGTGCGGGCCGGGTTGGATAATTGTCCTTAGTTGTAGGGGAAGAAAGTAAGTGATGAGGAATTCCGCAAAAGATAAAACTAAAACACGCGAGGTTTCATGGAGATTGGAATTATTCTATTTCCCCTAATCTCTAAAAGTGTCATGTTATTATTGCGCAGTTCTTTATTGTCAATACAAAATCTAAAAAAGGTTTTCACCACCAGGGACGGCGTTCTCGAAGCTCTGGGCAGCGTCACCTTCGATGTGTATCCTGAAGAATTTGTTTCCATTGTCGGCCCTTC
>JAIROT010000151.1 GCA_031257385.1 Treponema sp. | reverse complement strand
CAAATGATAAAGAAAATGCACAATTTTGTGCATTTTCTACCTTGCAGACTCCCAAAGGAGCCCAAAAATCGGGGGTTTTTGCGGTCAAAGGCCGCAAAAATCCACAAGTCCCACAGGCTCAGTAGGCCGGGGGAAAACTGCTGGAGGTGGCGGGAGTCGAACCCGCGTCCTAATACGCGAAATACAGGCTTCTACAGGTTTAGCCGTTTATTGCATTGTCGGAAACCGGCTTGGCCAAACGGCGCGCGGCCGGTCCGTATTCCGGAAAATCTTACCGCGCCGTCACCGGAAACGGCGGCACAGCCAGCCCTGATTGCGACGCGGAAGCCGTCCCTCAGAGCGGCGGAACGGTTCCACGCGGTTACGCAGCTAAGGCGTAATCGTAACTGTCGTAATCGGCAGTTAAATTGTTGCCCAATCAGGAGATGAGCGCTCCACCTGCGACCTGCACCCCGAATCGTACCAGTCGAAACCGGTGCACCCCCGTCTGACCGCCTTGCAAAGAGGCGCTCAGGGGTATAATACTATAGTATAATACTATACCCTGCGGAAAATGTTTAACGCAAGGGGGGCTCCTAGCGGCTATGCAGCAGGCGGCGTGATTTTTCGCCGAGGGGCGCGCCCAGAAATTGCCCGTAGAGGGTTTTGACACCGGGGTTTTCGCGGGGATTGCGGAAGGGCAGGGCTTGTCCGGTCCGATCCGGGCTGTCCGCGCGCCGGAGAGGGGTTTCGCTGCTGCCGCAGGGCCTTCCGGCACAGGCGCCGGTGCAGCTGATGATTTCCACAAGGGCTGCGTCACATTCGCCTGAGCGGATCGAGTCCATGATCCTGCGGGCGTTGGCAAGGCCGTTGACCGCAAGCGCCTTCATTTTGGTTCCTTTAAGGTCGATTTCGGCCTGTTTGATCCCCCGGCTGCCCCGCAGTTCCTTAAAATCCACTGCCGCGAGGATCTTGCCGGTGAACGCTTCATAGGCCGTGCGCAGCGCCGCTTCCATAACGCCGTCTCCCGTTCCCGCGCCTGGGGAATCGCCCGTGAAACTGTCAAAGGGGCTTTCCGGCAGGCCGGTAAAATCAACACCGGAAAGTTTTATCATCCGGGCAAGCTCGCCCGTAGTGAGCACTATATCCACGTCGCGAAAACCGCTTGAATCCATACCGGGCCGCCGGGCCTCAAACTTTTTGGCAATACAGGGCACGATCGAAACCGAGGTGATTAGTGCGGGATCAATGCCGGCGGCCCGGGGATACCAGGTTTTAACCAGCGCGCCGAACATCTGCTGGGGGCTTTTACAGCTGGAGAGGTGTTCCGATAAATCGGGATAGAAGGTTTCGGCAAAATTGATCCAGCCCGGTGAGCAACTGGTGATCATAGGGAGCCTGCCGCCATTTTTGATGCGGTCAAGCAGTTCGTGGCCTTCTTCCATACCGGTTACGTCCGCGGAAAAACCGCTGTCAAAAACTTTGGCAAAGCCGAGACGTTTCAGGGCGCCGACCATTCTGCCGGCGGTGACGGTTCCCCGCTTCAGGCCGATTTCATCGTCCAGGGCAGGGCCTACCGGGGGCGCGGCCTGTACTACCACATGCCGTTCGGAATTGCCGAGCAGGGGGCGGATCTCCCCGGTTTGGTCATTCTCGTAAATTGCGCCCACCGGACAGACCGCCGCGCACTGGCCGCAATAAACGCAGGGGCCGTCGGCAAGGGCCTGTTCGTAAGGGGTGGAAATTTCAAAATTGACGCTGCGGCGGGAGGTGTTAATTGCCCTGACGGTCTGGCCCTCCTGGCAGGCTTCCACGCAGCGGCCGCACTTGACGCATTTGGCCATATCCCGCACCAGGGTACCGGCGGCGGTTTCAGGCGGGCGGAGGTCCGGAGCCTCGCGGCGGAAAGGCAGGGAACGGATGCCGAATGTCGCGGCCAGCGATTGCAGTTCGCATTTTTTGCTGCGGATACAGCTCAGGCAGTCCTGGGGATGATTCGCCAGGAGCAGTTCAAGGATCGTCTTGCGGACGCTCATGATGCGGGCGCTGCCGGTAACCACCTTCGCCCCTTCCCACACGTTGTTGGCGCAGGCGGCCTTGAGCTTGCCGCCGCCGTCGCATTCCACCACGCAGAGGCGGCAGACGGCCCGCCGGCCCAGGCCGGGATGGTCGCAGAGCGTGGGGATATTGACTCCGGCTTTCCGGGCGGCTTCCAGAATGCTGGTACCCTCGCTCACCGTTACCGGCAGGCCGTCAATGGTCAGATTAACGCTTTTTTCGGGGTCGGGTTTGTGATGGCTCATATCGGTCTCCTCCGGCTCCTATGCCGCGCTCGCGGGTTTGACATTGGCTTCAAATTCCGCCCTGAAATGCTTCCATGCGCTGTTCAGGGCAGCCGTGGCGGTCTGACCGAGTCCGCAGAACGAGGCGTCGCTCATGGTACGGATAAGGCGGCGCAGGGTATCCAAATCGCCGGCAACGGCCACGCCCGGCACGGAGAGCTTCCGCAGGATATTGTAGACCTGCCGGTTGCCTTCCCGGCAGGGAACGCACTTGCCGCAGGATTCATGGATAAAGAACCCGGTAACGCCCTTGAGATATTCAATGATGGAAACGCTTTCGTCCATTACCACGACGGCCCCGGAGCCTACGGAGAGGCCCGCCTTTTTAAGGTCTGTGTAACTGTACACCGTGTCCAGTTGATCGGGAGCGCCGATGGCGCCGCTCTGCCCGCCCAGGTGAAAGAACTTGAGTTTTTTGCCTCCGGCGATGCCGCCGCCCAGCTCCGGATCGTAGATCGCCTCCCGCAGCGTTATCCCGCCTAGGGGAATTTCAAATACGCCCCTGTTCCGCGAATGGCCGGAAAGACAGATGAGCTTGGTACCGCCGCTGTCCGGGTGACCGGCCGCCAGGTACTCTTCGCCGCCCATGCCTACAAGGGCCGGAATGTTGGCAAAGGTTTCGACATTGTTGACCAGCGTGGGCAGCAGAAAGAGGCCCGCTTCCGCAAGATGGGGCGGCTTGATGCGGGGCCTGCCGACCTTGCCTTCGGCGGAGTTGAGCAGGGCGGAATTTTCGCCGCAAACATAAGCCCCCGCGCCGGATATAACGTGAATGTCAAAGTCGAATCCCCTGCCCAGAATATTTTTCCCGGCGAAGCCTGCAGCCCCGGCATTTTCAATCGCCTTGATGAGCCGTTTCTGTATGCCGCGGTACTCGCCCCGCACGTAAATGTACGCGGCCTCGGCCTTAAACACAAGGCCGGCGATGATGATGCCCTCAAGGAGCTTCATCGGCAGCTTTTCCATAATCAACCGGTCCTTAAAAGTACCCGGCTCGCCCTCGTCCGCGTTGCAGACAATGTACTTGGGCCTTTCGGGAATATGCAGCAGATGCTCCCACTTGTTACCCGCGGGGTACGCCGCGCCTCCCCGGCCCAAAAGTTTGGCTTTTTTGACTTCGGCGATAATGTCCTCTGGCTCCATGTCCGCGGCCTTTTTGAGCGCGGCAAAACCGCCGTTTTTCATATAGGCGTCAACCGATACGGGGTCTATGCCGCCGGCGCCTTCGGTAATAAGTTTGCGCAATTTCACCGGTTCCATCAGAGCGCCTCCCCGGCCCGGCAGCGTTCAACCAGCGCCTTTGCCTTTTCTTCGGTCAGGCCGCCGAACACTTCGTCACCGATTTTCACCGCCGGGCCAATATCGCAGGCCCCCAGGCAGCTCGTGCGGGACAGGGTGATCCTGCCATCGACGCTGGTTTCTCCGGTTTTGATCCCCGCCGCCGCCTCGAACCACTTCACCACTTCTTCGGCCCCGGTAAAATGACAGGGCGTGCTTTGGCAAATTTCAATCACGTATTTGCCCCTTGGCTTGATACTGAACATGGCGTAAAAGGTCAGCACGTCGTAGATTTTGGAAAGGGACAGATCCAGCGCATCCGAAACAAGGGCCGCCCACTTTTGATCGACATAGTTCCTGCCCGAAGCCGCCTGAATGTCGAGGAGGACCGCGATGAGCTGTTGGGGCTCATTCCCATAATGTTTCATTATTTCCAGTACATCATTTTCTGTCAGTTCTCGCATAATTTCCCCATTTGTTCCGGGCAAAGCCGCATGGATTTCAAGATACTATCAGAAAGGCTAAAAGTCAAACTATTTTTCATATCTTGCGGCCGAATTTTGCGATTTTCCGGTCTTTTGCCTTTTTTTATCTCCCTGTGTTTAATTTCCCGCTCTTTAGGCTGTAAACTGATGGTACGGGGATTTGCTCCAATATACGTTTACTTTGGGGGTTGACCCCTTTCCCTGCGGGGTCAGACCTCTTTCCGGGGCCAGACTTCTCTTTGGGGTCAGACTTCCCTGCGGGGTCAGGCCTCTTTCCGGGGTTAGGCTTCTCCTTTATAAGTAAACGCACATGGCATTTGCTCCCCCTCATATACAAAACCTTCAATAACCCTGCGGCTCTGCCCGGTTCTACCCGGCAAATGTAAATGCCTCACGAACAACCACGACCACCGCTCCGGGGGAGGCGCAGAGACATATTTCAGTTTAACGGCGGCGATTATATGGGGATTTTTAATTTTTCTACCGGAATTTTCAAATTTCCGCGAAATTTCCGCGAATTTCCCTTGACATTTATTTTCATATTCTTTATAATAATAGTATATCTAGGTAATTACTAGGTATAATACCAGTCCGTAGAACCGGCTCTTTCCTCCTTAGGGCAGTGTGAAAGTTTTTCATACTGCCCTTTTTTTACTGCCGCACGCCTTGTTAAGCACGTCTTTTTTCGGCAAGAAAATTCGTAAAATTTTCTCTCATATTACTTGACATATTCTGTACTATTAATATACTATAAATATGATACTATTACTATGACTTTGTCGAAATGTTTAGAAACATACCGCGGCTGCATAGTAAGGTACCGCAAATCAATAAGGAGGTGTTTTTATGCACAAAAAATCCTTTTTTCGGGCTTTTCCGGCTTCTTTCTTACTTCTGACCCTGCTTTTCGCGGCGCAGTCCCTCTGGGCGGGGGGAAAGAAGGAGGCTCCCGCCGCGCCTGCGGCTCCGGCGGCCCAGCCCGCCGCTCAAAGCGCCGGGCCGGTTCTGTCGGGAAAGAAGATCATCGTAGCGGACGCCAACTCCACCCATCATCTCAACCTGTATGTGGCCTACGAGAAGGGACTTTTCACCAAGCGGGGGCTTGAGGTCGAAATTCAGCAGACCAGTTCCGGGGTTGCGGCGGTGGTAGGGGGCGAGGCCGACATCGTCTTTAACTGCCCCACCGGGGTTATCACTCCCATTGCCAAGGGTCAGAACATCACGATCATCAGCCAGGTGAAAATTCCCTGCACTTCGGTACTGGTGGTTCCGGTCAATTCGCCGGTAAAAAATCCGCAGGACGTTGAGGACCTGCAAATTGCCGGGCTTTCCACCACCTGCTGTGCGGTCATCGCCATACGGGACACGCTTCGGAGCCAGTACAATACGGAATTTGAACTGGTAACGCTTGCCCCCGGCGCGGCGCTTGCGGCGCTGGAAGCGGGGAGCGTCCGGGCCGCGATTCTTGAGGAACCCTTTGTCGCGGAGGCCCTGCTCCTTAAAGACGCCCAAGGCAATCCCAAGTACAAGACGATCTTTGACGGCCATTCCGACGCGAACGGGGACGGCGGGATTGACGCCAACCTCGCGGGCGCTAATCCTCCCTGCCGGACGATCAACGCCAACGCCGCTTTTGTAAAAGAGCGGCTCGGCGACGCAAAGGTGTTTATCGAAGCTATTGAAGAAGCCAACGGAATCATCCTCGCCGGGCCTTCCTCGCCGGACATCGTAGCCATCGCCAGAAAATACGTAACCGTCTCTGAACAGGCGATCATCAACAGTAATCCCAAACTGGGCTTTACCAAGAACCTCGATACGGCGGGACTCATCGGCTACGCCCAGGCGCTGGTCAACCAGGGAACCATCGACACAAACCCCGGTAACGCCCTGTTCGCGCCTGAGTTCAAGGGAATCACCTGGTAAGAAAGCGGCTGGCGGATAGAGACAAATGGATAGTGACAAGTGGACCGTAAAAGCCTCCGCTAATCACTATCCGCTTCCAACAGGAACACTGCATGACTGAAACGTATGAAACACGGGGAATCCGCCGGCTTTTTCTGGAGCTGGGCGGATTCTTCAAAAATTCGCTGGGGAATTTCTTTTCGCTGGAATTCCTCACTGTTTTAATACCAATACTTTTACTCTGGGAATTTCTTCCCCGCTGGAAGATACTGCCGGAAAGCCTCATCCCTTCGCTCTCCACCGTGGCAAGGCGCTTCTGGTTTATGCTCTGGCACAAACAACTCGTACTGCACATCCTCTACAGCATGGGGCGCTTCTTCACCGCCTTTGCCGTCGCCGTGGTGCTGGCCGTTCCCATCGGCCTGCTCATGGGCTGGAACCTGAAAATCCGCGCGTACGTGCTGCCCCTGTGGCAGCTCCTCTCGCCCATACCTCCTCCCGCGTGGGTACCCATGACGATCATCTTCTTCGGCATCGGCTCGAAAATGCATATTTTTTTAATGTTCATCGGCATCTTCTACCCCGTACTGTTCAACACCTACCAGGGCATCAAGGATACCGACCCCCGCTACCTCGTGTCGGCGCGGGTCTTCGGCGCGAGCGAATTCACCCTGCTGCGAAAAGTGTACTTCTGGCATGCCTTCGGCTCCATCATAATGAGTCTCAAAACCGGCGTAGCCATGGGCCTGGTGATGCTCCTCATCGGCGAATCCTACGGCGGACGCATGGGCATCGGCTACCTGCTGGGCCAGGCGAAAGACTACTTCGTCATCCCCGAAATGCTCGTGTGCATGGTAATCCTCGGCTGGATAGGCTGGCTCCTCATTGAGATATTGAAATACGTTGAAATTAAATTAGCGGTGTGGAAAGTGGGAAGATGAAGAAAAATACAAGAATGGTAAACACAGAGGGTACAGCCTGCGCCCTTTCATGGCGGGGCAGGACACAGGGAGGAAGAAAAATGAGGGGGGAAGTCTCCCCCCTACTTCCAGCCCGCTTCGCGGTCTTCCAGTACCCCCCTCCTCCCTGTTCTCCTGCCCCCGTGTCCTCCGTGCATTCCCCTTGTTCTCTGTGGTTTTCTCTTATTCGTGCTGAGGGGTTTAATACCCAGGAACCCGCCTTTCGGCGGGGGAGCTTCAGGGCGATTAAAAAGGTATTAAACCCCGAATGCAATACCTCGGGGCTCCGCTCCACGGAGGTTTATTCCGGGGCGGCTCAATGATAGAAGCTAAAAGCATCACAAAATTTTTCTCCGTGGTAAACGAAAAGGGATTGGCCGAGGGACTTACCGCGGTACTGAACGTTTCCCTCACCATCCCCGACGGGAAAATCGTGTCCCTGCTGGGACCTTCGGGCTGCGGCAAGTCGACCTTTCTGGAAATCCTCGCGGGATTGCAGGCCCCCACGGACGGCGAAATCGTCATTGACGGCGCGCGCGTGCTGGAACCGCTGCCCTCGACGCGGAAGGAAATGGACGCCTACAAGCGGCGTTACCGCTTCATCTCGCCTCTGGCAAACGGAGTGTTCCACGACCGGCCCAAACACGACATCGCCATGATCTTTCAGGATTACGCGGTCTTCCCCTGGATGACGGCGATTCAGAATGTTATCTTCGCGCTCAAGCTGCGCAACGCGGGGGCGGACCAGGACAAAAAACTTTCCCGCAAAGCGCTTCATGAAAAGGCGCGGTACTTTCTGAATCAGGTGGAACTTGGCGGCGCGGCGTACAAATACCCCTCGCAGTTATCCGGCGGGATGCGTCAGCGCCTCGCCCTTGCCCGCGCCCTGTCCGTGGAGCCGAAGATCATCCTCATGGACGAACCCTTTGCCGCCGTGGACGCCCTGACCCGCGAAAAACTCCAGGACGATCTGCTGCTTCTCTGGGAAAAAACCCGGAAGGATCCCCTCATCATCGTTATGGTTACCCACGACGTTTCCGAGGCGGTATACCTCTCCGACGAGGTAATAGTTTTTTCCCCCGGTCCCGGCACCATTCGCAACAGAATCCCCGTGGACATTAAACGGCCACGGGCGCGGACAAACCCGGAGATCATCGACATTCAGGATCGGATTTTTGCCATGTTTCAGTACGACATCAATCAGGAAAGTGATTATTCGATTTAGGATGAGCCTCCGCGCGGCAAGCCGCGCGGTATCTGGAACGTGGGGCAATTTCTTGATCGGAGGCTCGTTCGAGAGGAAATTTATAATACCGTCTGGTTTAATACCGAATTTTTGAAATT
>JAIROT010000147.1 GCA_031257385.1 Treponema sp. | reverse complement strand
TGCGCGGAGGCTCATTGATCCGCTGTTTCTTCGGCGTTTTGCCGGCGGGAGGGCAGAAGGGTGTTGATGTTGTTACGCGCCGCGCTGAACAGGGCGGCCAGGGTTTTGCCCATGAGCGCCCTGGTTGAGTCGTCAATGTCTTTCAGAGACTGAATCATGCGGCCTGAGGCCTTGAACCAGTCCGCGCTGAGTTCGGGAATGGACTCGACCCGGGCGGCGCCGAGTATCGTATACAGGGTTTCGATAAAGCGTTCGCGCTTTTCGTGATCCAGCCCGTTGATCCATTCCCGCAGGGTTTTGTCCACGAAACGGCTTTCCTGGCTTATCCGGTCAAGGCGGACCATGTCATCCCGCGCAATTTCCCATGAATAAAGATCGTGCTGCATCAGGCCGGTTTGGGAACTTTTGATCACCGTGTAATCATCCCCGTGTTCAAGGAGCATGCCGACTACCGAGAACTGGGGGACAAATGAATATATACGGCTCCGAATCCGCTGAAAGCCTTCGCTTTCTATAACATGGCGGTGAAAGCCCGGCGCGTCGTTGCTGTAAATTCCGGCGATCCGGCGGCTTGTTTTTTTGCCGCAGAAAGAAGCGGCGTACACCGCCAGATTGCCGCCCTTGGAATGACCGCCGATCCGCAGGGGGCCGCGAAATCTTTTTGCCGTTTTTTCAAGGTAGGAAACCGCCTCAAGCTGGGCGGGAACCGCGTCGCTAAAACTCATATTGAAATTTTCTTTCCAGCCCACAATAGTCGTGTCGGTACCCCGGTACGCGATAAAGGGATAATCCCTGCCGGTGATAATGCTGAGGGCGGCGAATTGCTTTTCCTGGGAAATGTCGATGCGGTTGACAAAGCGGCAAAGCCCGCAGTCCCTGAAACGCTTTGATTCGCCAAGGGCGCTTATGAACGCGGGATCATCCTTGAACATCATTCCCTGCCGCAGGGATGAATCATGACGCAGTTTTTCGGTGATAATTTCGGCGGCCAGGCCGATACTTATTTCGTCTTTTTCATCCGGGCCGGGCACGATGCCGTCCAGGGGAAGGTATGAAAGCTGGCAAAAAATAATATTGTCCACGGGGTTGAAAAGCGATTGGGTAAATGTTAAATCCCCCCTCCAGGATAAATAGTCAAAGATATTAGCCATACTTACAAATATAATATAGAATATAATTATGCTCAAACACCAAAAAAAACTGCCGGCCCTGCTTCGCCGCTATTACGCGTCCCGTCTGGCGCTGATATTGGAAAGCATCCTTATCGGTCTTGTTACCGGATTTGTGATCGTACTTTTCAGGTATCTGCTCTCCCTCGGCGATGAAATGAGGCAGGCGCTGTACGGCGTTTTGGATTCTTCCGGGAATTACCGGACTGTATTATGGTGCCTCGGCCTTATTCCGGCCGGGCTGCTCCTCGGCTTCTGCGCGAAAAAATTTCCGATGATTCGGGGGAGCGGCATCCCCCAGATAAAGGGCGCGCTGAGCGGCCTCTGCTCCCTCAACTGGGCGAAAGAACTCCCGCTCAAATTCATAACCGGCGTACTCGGTCTGGGGCTTGGCCTTTCGCTGGGCCGGGAAGGGCCGTCCATACAAATCGGCGCTTATACGGGCAAAGGAGTGCTCGCGGTTTTTCGCAGGCCTCAGCGGGACGTGAAGCGCCTTATCACCGCCGCTTCCGCCGCCGGCGTGGCTGCCGCGTTCAATGCTCCGCTGGCGGGGGTGATCTTCGCGCTGGAGGAACTTCAGTCCGGTTTCCAGGCGGGCCTTATCGCCTGCTGCATGGGGGCGGCAATGGCCGCCGACGCGGTGGCGGGGTATTTTTTCAGCATGCGGCCTATTTTCAATTTCGGGTACATTGACGCGCTGCCCCTGCGCTCTTTTCCGTGGATCATCCTTCTGGGCCTAATCTGCGGGATTTTGGGCGATCTCTTCAAACGCTCCCTTTACCTTTCCCAGGACCTCTACGCCAAACTCCGTATTCCCGATGTCATCCGGCCGGTACTTCCCCTGCTCGTTTCGGTCCCCTTAAGCTTTTTTCTTTTTGATGTTACCGGCGGCGGCTACGCCCTTATTGAATCCCTTTCGCAGACCGGGCGGCCCCTGCAATTGCTGCTGATTCTTTTGGCGGGAAAAATTATGTTTACCGCACTCTGCTACGGTTCGGGAACCTCAGGCGGCATTTTTCTGCCTCTCCTTGCCTGCGGCGCGCTTGCCGGAAATGCCCTGGGTCTCGTTCTTTTCAGGACGGGCTATATCGCTTCGGGAGAGATCCTCAACTTTACGATTCTGGGAATGGCCGCCTTCTTTACCGGCGCGGTAAACGCTCCGGTTACGGGCGTCACGCTTATTCTTGAGATGAGCGGCAGCTTCAGGCACCTGAGCAGCCTGGTGCTGATCTGTCTGTGCGCCTTTGTCACTTCCCTGGTGATCAAATCCCGCCCGGTGTACGAGGTTCTGCTGAAGCGCTTCCTTAGAAGCCTGTCTCAGCGCAAAGCGGAACAATGACAAGGAACAGGCATTGCGTGCTCTTGACAGGGCAGAAAAGGCAATTTATCATATTCAGCAGGGGCCTTTTAATGAAGAGGAACGTTTCTTTGTTTATTCGTGCTGAAAGGTTTAATACCCCGCTCTTCAGGGCAAGCTTGTTGATTCTTGCCGTGTTTACCCTTGTTTCCTGTGGTAAAAGGATAGAAACCGCGGTTCAGACAGAAACGAACCCTCCTCCGCCTCTTGAAACCGTAAGACGGCTTGCCGCCCTGAATCAGCAAACATCGATTTCTCCCCTGTCGAATTTGGACAGCTATCCGTCCGAGATAAAACAAATTTTACAGCGGGGCAGTATCATTTTTGGCATGACCAAAGCGGACCAAAAGCCCTTTTTCTACACCGATGAAGAAACGGGAGAACTAATAGGCCTGGATGTCGAAATAGGCTACGAAATCGCCAACCGTCTGGGAGTACGGGCGGTTTTTAACCGCGACGCGGCAAGTTTTGATGACGTTGTTTTGAATGTGGTTAACAAGAAAGTTGACGTGGCCTTGAGTAAACTGAGCCGGACCCTGCGCCGGGGAGGACTGGTGCGTTTTACCACGCCCTACATCACCTTCCGCCAGGCTGTTTTAATAAACCGGCTGGAACTGGCAAAGGTCAGTTCCGAGGAAAACCTGCCCCTCTACATGAAACAGTTCCGGGGCAGCCTGGCCATTATCGAAAATTCTTCCTATGTGGGTTACGCGGAAAGCAATTTTCCCCTGGCAGGCAAAAAAACCTATAACAGTTGGCCGGAATGTGTCGATGCGCTTTTTGCCGGCGAAGTGCTTGCCGTATACCGCGATGAGGGAGAAATTCTCATCATAAATGAAACCAGGAAGGATTCCGGCATTATGATGAAACCGGTTTTTATCAATGACAGGCAGGACCCCATAGCCATGGCGGTATCTCATGACGCTCCTCATCTGCAGGAATGGCTCAATACGTTTCTGGAAGAATATATTCTACAAAATGGCAGCGAACTTACGCCGGCAAAACTGGTAAAACGGCATTACGCCCGGAATGAAACAACATGACCAGGATATTAAAGCATCCGCTGATAATTTTACTCTCCGTGACGATAGGCATTTTAATCGGATTACTTAACGCGCCTGTTTCGGCTTTTTTTGGCGTCCAAAGTTTTGCGCAGCTTATTTCCATGCCCGGCCAGGTGTACCTTTTTTATCTGCAAATGACCGTTATCCCGATCATTATCACCGCAATTTCTTCAAGCATCGGCAGGCTGATGCGGAACAAAAAAAGTAAGGGATTGATCAGAAGAATGTGCCTGGTTTTTTTGGCGGGAATTGCCTTAACCGCATTGGCCGGCATGGCGCTTGGAATAACAGGCCGGCCCGGCGGCGGCCTGGGTGAAGATACCCGTTCCCTTTTGACCAGCCTTATATCTTCCCAAACCGGCGGTGAGGCTTCGGAAATTCTTGAAGTTGCCCTTTCGGGCGCGCCGGATGTGAAGCCGGCGGCCAAATCCGGAATTGAGGTTTTTTTGACCAGCCTTATTCCTTCCAACATATTCTCCGCCCTTGCCTTTGGAAGCACCATGGCGGTGGTGTTTTTTTCAATCGTCTTTGGGATTGCCATAGGTTCTGTCAATGACCAATCCGCCGATATGCTGATAAAATTCTTGAGCGCCATTTTTGAAACTTTTCAAAAATTGGTCAGCGCATCGCTGTACCTTTTGCCTTTCGGGCTTGTCTGTCTTATGGCCGGGCAGATAGCCCGGGTCGGTGTCCTTGTGTTTATGGCAATGTCAAAGTTTATTATCCTGTACTGCATAGGCACGGTAGTGCTGTTTATTATAATAACGCTGATAATCTGGGTGCGCTCGGGGATCGCCAATCCTTTTAAGGTACTGTCGCTGCTGTTTGAGCCGATTATGCTGGCCTTTGCCACCAGGAATTCGATGGCGACATTGCCGAGCGCCATTACCTGCCTGGATGACAAAATGAGTTTCGACAGAACCACGGTCAACCTTACCCTGCCGCTGGGGATGACCCTGGGAAGGTTCGGCAATGTCTTTTATTTTGCCGTGGCGGTGTTTTTTGTCGTACAGATTTACGGTATAGAACTGGCCGCTGTCCAGTATGTTACGGTTTTTCTCGGCGTCATATTCGCGGGAACCGCCACGGCCGGAGCCTCCGGTATCGTGACCCTTTCGGTTATTGGCATCGTCCTTTCTCCCTTAAATCTGCCTGTCGAAGCGGTGTTGATCATTTTTATGGCCATAGACCCTATCATTGATCCTTTCCGTACCTTTTTGCTGGTTTACGGAAACATGGGCGCCACAACCCTGATTGCCGGGAAGCGGAAAAGTTACGGCGCCGAAACCCTTTCCGTTATCATCAGAAAAGGCGCCGGCCGGCCGCCTATTATTTACAGCGATGCGGAGGGAAACCCGGCGGGAATTGAAATTGAACTGCTGCGGGAAATAGCCCGGCGGCTGGATAAAAAGCTGCTGATTCACGAGGGGAGTCCCCCGGACGGGGTCAAGACGGATATTATCGGCGGCTGCGTTATAAAAACGGAAAAATCACCGCCGGGTTTAATTTTTTCACAAAGCTATGGTACTATTACGGAACAAAATGTGAAACTGGAATTGTGCCTGCTGCTCTCGCCGTTTGGCGTTGATTCGGTAAAGATTAACGGGATTATTAAAAAAATCAATGCCGAGCATTTCCTGAAGCTAAAAAACGGAAAAAGCAAAGATTCGACAGCCCCGGACCGGAGTAACAGGTAAGCACATAACAAACGGGAGTTTATGTGACAAAGAATTGGTTTCAAAAAATAAAAACTTTTAGGGTTAAACACGTTATTATTTTTATAAACGTGATTTCCCTGGTTTTTTCAGCCGGCATAATTTTAATTTCCATGTGGATAAGCTCATCAAAAAACGCCCAGGAATTATCGGAAGCCCTAATCAGCGAAATACAGGGGGCCATCAGCAACCGGCTGATAAATTACTTTGATCCCATAGCGGAGATGAACAGTAGAACCAGCTATTTAATCAGCAACTTTTTTACGAATCCCCTGGAGAACAGGGAGGGGGAAAGGGACCTTTTTGCCTATTACAATGAGATTCTGCGGACCAGCCCCCAGGTGAAAATGGCCTATTATTCGGATGCTTACGGCAACCTGATGATGCTGAACAGGATGGATGACGGTTCTTTCTCAAAGCGCAGGGTCCGCAATGACGGGAAAACCATCACCACCACCTGGGATCACGTCAATATCATGTATTACGGAAACTACAGCAATTCTGTTTTGGACGCCACGGAAGGATATGATCCCAGAAAACGGGGCTGGTATGTGATTGCCCAGGAACAGCGCAGGCTCTCATGGACGCCGGTGTATATTTTTGCTACCGATCATCTGCCGGGTTTTACCAGCGTGGTACCCTTCTACGACAGCAGCGGTACTCTTGCCGGTATAAGCGCCCTGGATATAACCGTTGATGAAATATCCCGCTTCCTGGCGACCATGTATCCTACGCCGGGAACAAAGATTGCCCTTGTTGACAGCGCCCACAATCTGGTGGCCTTTCAGGCCACCGGCGGGGATTTGGACAAGCTGTTTACGAAAACAGTCGATGAAAAAGGGGTGGAAGCCTTTGACATACGAAGCCTTGATATGTTTCCCGATGAAGATGTCCGCTATATATTGGGAGAAACATTAGATGGGGGCGGCGGACCCCAGACCGTTAAATACGGCGGCAGCTTGTACCGTTCAGTGCTTGCGCCGATAACCATCGGAAACGGCCTGGAACTTTTGATCGGAATAATCATACCCGAAGAGGATATTATCGGAAACGTAAAAAGAAACCTCTTTTACGTTACCTTGTTCTCGCTGGGAATTCTTGTCGTCATTATTATTATCAGTTCCCTGTTTTCCAATTCCATTGCCAGGCCGATGCAGCGGCTTTCCGAGGAAATGTCCAAGGTACGGGATTTTCAGCTTGACTCAAGCGCTCTTATTCCAACACCCCTTGTTGAAATCATCGACATACACGATGCCTTTGAGGGGATGCGCACGGGCTTAAGGAATTTCAAGCGCTATGTCCCCTCCGATCTGGTAGCCCAGTTAATCAACCAGGACATTGAGGCGAAAATAGGGGGAGAAAAACGCGAACTTTCCATATTCTTCAGTGATATCGCCAATTTTACGTCCATCTCCGAAAAAATCAGCCCTGAAAACCTGGTGCAGCAGCTTCGCGTATATTTTAAGAATGTTTCAAAAACAATTCTGGATACCAATGGAACCATAGACAAGTATATCGGCGATTCGGTTATGGCCTTCTGGGGGGCGCCCGTTCAAAGCAAAAACCATGCGGAAATGGCCTGCAAAAGCGCCGTCAATATTCAAACGATCCTCCACGCAATTTTTCGCAAATGGACCAATACCGGAAAATATCCCTTTTATACGCGCATCGGCATTCATACCGGGGAAGCCGTTGTGGGGAACATGGGCTATGAGGAACGGCTGAATTATACGGTACTGGGAGATTCCGTCAATCTTGCGAGCCGGCTTGAAGGGGTTAATAAACTATACGGCACCAGAATAATTGTCAGTCAAAATACCTGGGAGCAATGCAACGGTTTGTTTGAATTCCGCAGGCTGGATAAAATATCCGTTAAAGGCCGCCATGAAAGCATCATGATATATGAACTCTATTCCGGAAAGGACGAAATAGAAAAGCCCCTGCGGAAGCTGTTTTCTTATTATGAAAAGGGGCTGGAATATTATTTTGCCCGTAACTTTCAGGAAGCCCTGAAGTATTTTGCTGTGGTACTCAAATACCGCCATACCGACGGGCCCAGCAGGGTAATGCGGGATCGCTGCCTGCGTTACAGGGCCCTGTCCCTTCCGGCAGATTGGGACGGAACTTTTGTGTTAAACTCTAAATAGTATCCTGAATTCCGCAAATAATTAGCACTACCGGAAAAAATACAAAATACCCCCGGCTTGCTGGTCTATTCTAAGGAATGAGCCTCCGCGGGGCAGGCCCTGCGGTATCTTAGGCGCTGCCTAATCCGGAACGGAGGCTCGTTCGATAGAAAGTTTATTCGAAAGTCTGGTTTAATACCCCGCGGCTTGCCGCGGTTCAAACAACATAACAATTTCAAAAATTCGGTATTAAACCAGACGGTATTATAAATTTCCTCTCGAACGAGCCTCC
>JAIROT010000140.1 GCA_031257385.1 Treponema sp. | reverse complement strand
CGGTTTACCGTTATCTCCATGAACATTGCCCCGCAAAACCACATATCCGCCTTGCTGGATTTGTCTACGTTAAAGCCGCCCGGGTCAGAGCCTTTTTCCAAACCTGTTTTGTAATCAGCGGCAGCGGTATGGTATGCGCCCTTTGCGCCATAGGCATCGCCGCGTACTATATAACCATCCGGGAAATCAGGCGCATCTTTTATTACCGTGTTATAATCGGCGATAGCCGCGTCATAATTCTTTGTCCGATAATACGCGAAACCCCTAAACAAATACGCGTCAAGATTGGAACTGTCCCGCTTAATGGCCTCGCTATACGCCGTTATTGCGCCGGCATAGTCGCCGCTCTCAAAGTATTCACCGGCTTTCGTGTACCACTCGTCCGCGGTGGTCTGCCCAAAAGCGGCGGATGCCGTGAGCGCAAAAAGGAAAACCGCAGCGGTTATTGTTTTCTTCATTTTAAAACTCCTGTAAAAGTGATAGTAAAAGGTGATTGTTACCTTTTTGTTCGGGTTATATAAAACCCAAATGTGTTGACGCAGAGGCGTCAGGCGCATCCTGGGCGGAAACGGTAAGGGCGCTTAGAAATAGGGTCTTTTTCATTTGGTATATCCTTTGGCATCGGGTAACAGGGAGGTTTCCGGTTCTTTTTTATCCGGTTCCAGCCCTTCAAATATATCGATATCGCCGTGCCGGGTTATGGTATCTGCTATTTCCAAAAGGAACATGATCTCCCGGACCCGCATGTAGTGGAAATACTGTTTTATCGAACGCCTGATGTACCAGGCGACAAGTAACTGTATGGCGGAAAATGCCGTCAGGCAGAAGGCAAAGTCCGCGTCAAACAGGCTTTTAAGGGACGCCAAAAACGGCTTCCCCGTCAGAAGGACCCGCAGTATATAAAAGGCGGTGGTACTTATGAGTACCGGGATGCTTATATTTCTGATGGTCTTGGCCGCGTACCACAGGGAATTCATCAGCCGGATATGGGCCTCGTTCTTTTCGATCTCCGGCATTTCCGACGGCGCAAACTGGTGGATCCGTACCTTGAGGATATTGATGAACATCTTTGACCGCTGTTTCGCCTTTTCTTTATTTTCATCGCCTTCCCAGGGGATGTGTTCTGCCAAGTGGGTATAATTGCGGGTTTTCAAATACCGTTTCAGGTGGGAATAGGGAAAATCGACGCGGAAGTTCATCCGCATATAAAGCCCGCTCAACAGTTTGAAAGGTTTCCCGCCGGCATCTTTAAAATCAAAGGCCAGGCCCTCCTTCTCCTTGTCACTGGATTTCCGGTAGGTCTGTATCGCGCTGGCCGTATCCGGTTCCTTGATATCCTTACGGCAAAAGGCCGAACCTATGATGTAGGAAAACAAACAGAACGCGAAGACCGCAAATGGCGTGACCGTCTGAAGCACCGCCGACTGTGGAAGATCGTTGATAAACGTTATAACGTTCTTCCAACTCTGGCCTTTTGTCATAAGCACGAACAGTATGGTGGAAACGAGCAAATTAAGGGAGAAATACATCCCCGGCATAAAAGCCCCCAAAATGTCGGAGAGGTACTCCCGGATAGCTGCGATAACCGTTGTTCCGTCCCCCTGTTTTCTCTCTTTGTCCGTCCTGTCCGGAGCGGAATCCTCCGCAGGGCATCTGCGGGGCCTATAGCGGTTACAGCGATGGGTACTGACAGGTCTTTTCATTTCTTTACTCCTTGTCTTTTGAACCCTTGAGTTCAAGTTTTATTTTCCCCTCAAACGAGGAGGCGTTCGCTATGTGTAGATGTATCGTATCCCCCGCCCGGAAAGGCCCCGGTACGGTAAATTCCCCCAGGACAAGCAGGTAATACTGCCCCGGCTGGATGGCGGGATTTTCGCTAAGTCCCGTGATAATCAGCCGTTCGCTGTTTTCGTTCCCCGCCGTCCGCCGCTCCAGTTCCAGGGAGAACCCGGGGTCCCGGTTCCCGGACACCTTGAGGCGTATGCTTTCCATTTGATATGGAATCGATACCTGCCGGTCCGGGTCGTAGATGTTCTCTTGCCGTAATTCAAAACTTCCCAGGGGTACCGCGCTCAGGTTGAGGGCGACCACCAGGGCAACGCTGAGGCCGGCCAGCCCTGCTGCCAGCATACAGTTGGTAACGATCCGCATGATCCGCTGTTCCAGCCGGCCCAGGCGGAGTACAAAGGAAAGGATGACGAAGATGCCGCTAACCAGGAGCAGCAGGGGAACAGGCATAGAGTCGATAAGGTTTCCCAGTTCGGCAAACCGTATCCGGTACACCGCGTTGAGGGCCGTGGTTACGACAGATGTTATGGCCGCTATAATCAAGGCGCGAAGGGCCTCCTGTTTCCAGGGGGATGGCACTTTCTTCGCCCTTGTCATTCATAACAACACTCCTTGAAATAGAAAATAGAAATATTTGGACGTGGAAGCCGCGCCGCCATATACAAAAAGCCCCTTCCGCGGCGGAGTTTGGCTATGCCGAATGGGGCGCGGCCAAACCACCCCACGGAAGGGGCTTTGTAAGACGCAAGGGTAACGGGAAGGGCTATACTGTCCGGTATATCCGGCTTTTGGCCGGTAAAAACTACTTGACGAATGGGGGATAATAAACGAACTACTACTAATGAACATTAACGGTGAATAACGGGGGGCGCGCCGGTTACCGGGCCTGTCGAAGCGGACGGCGGGTGTGTTCGCGGCATCCGGTATATTCGATGCGCGTGTCATGGCTCTTCCTATAAAGGCTTTTCCGGAACAGGGGCGGGGTATTAGACCCCCCTCGAATAAAGCCTGCGGGAAGAGTGTATCACGCCCAGAGATACCCGTCAAGCGAAAAAAGCGACGGATGCGCCCGTCAAAAGTTTAATACGTCAAAGTAAAACCCTATTGCATAATCGTTGACGGGATCATTGTCGAACATATTGGAAATTTTCAACATTCCCGCGGTAGAAAATGTAAATTTTACCGGTAAGACGGGGACAATGACGGCGGAAACGGTAAGTCCGAACCGCAGTATGAGGGATTGGGTAAGACGGTAATTGTCCCACAGGAGTTCGCCCGCCGCCGCGTTTTCCCTGCCCTCATAGTCGTAGAACCCGCCCCGGTACGCAAGGGTGCTGAACATACGGTTAAAATAGATGTGCAAAAGATTCCGTTGTATTTCAAGGGAAAAAAGTTTTAATTCGGCTTCCCCGCCCGCAAGCCATTTCAGTGAATAGGCGATGGTACTGTATTCGGCCGGCGTAAGATCGCTCACCGCTGAACTGGTATACAGTATAGAAGAACCGGCCAGGTTCATTTTATTCTCATCCCGGATACCGTACAGCCGAAACCGTATGGGTAAAACCGGTTCAAACGCGGCCTGCAGGATGCCTTCAAAACGGAAGGTAGAGGATTTTTCGCCTGGTAAGGCATAGCGCCCATAAACGGTCAATTCAAGGCCGGAGCCAAAAATTTCCCAGGAAAAGCGGGTAAGCGATGATAAGCCCAATCCCAGCGAAAAAATATAATGAGGATCGTCATATTTCCAGGTATAGGCGGACAAATCGTTTCCCATATCAGGAGCCGCAAGGTTTATATCAAAACCGGGGAGCAGGGAAAAATGCACCAGTTCACTTCCAATACCAAAGTTTACCGGGGTGGAAAGTTTAAAACTTGTATTCCTTACCGGCAGCGCCCAAATATTGCCGGATTCGTCTATATCATCCTGAAAAGTAAAACTCAAAGGCAGGCCGAAATAATTGTTGATCCACTGAAGGTTGAATACCCCCATCAAAAAACGGGCATCGTAGGCGGCGATCATCATAACCCTGTTCATCTGCGCCGGATCGGTCATGTAGCTGAGAATACCTGCCCCTTCAATGCTGATGACATCCTCTATGTTTGAATTATTTTCCATGACCAACTCTTCTACCCGGACAAGGGGAAAAGGCAGCCAGAATTTCAGGGGATTAAGATAACTTAAAGAGTGGTAGTTTTTACCGGTAAAGGGCGATTCTGCCGCGGAATTTTCGGTGTTTTGCCGGCCGGCCCCACTGCCAGTAATTGTGTCCGCCATGCCGGCCGCCGCCAAAAGTTCCGCCTCGTTCCAGGGCACAAGCGAAAGGGCGGTGCGCACTCCCCGCATGGAGTCTGCCGGTTCGCCGAAACGCATCAGGGCGTCCCAGGTAGTAAACGCGCCGCGGTAGTACAGCTCTCCGTCCGCCATTACCGGCAGGAACACACCGCCCGAAAAATTCCGTTCGGAAAAAACTGCCTCCAGTGAACTATAAGGCGGACTTTCAGGCATCATTTCAGACGATTCCTCCGGCATCCTGTCAAGTGTTTCATCAGACGATCCCGCATCCGGGCCGTCAAATGATCCCCGGGGGAAATCCGGCGGTATTGTTATGATTCCCGGTTTGTACATCCCCCGGTCATGGTTAAATGAAAAGAGAAGACGACCTTCGGATACCCCAAGGCCCCGGATGTACTTCCACCGTTCTTCATCGTCCGGGAGTTCCGACTTTACGGTAAATACCGCTTTGGTGTCGTAATTGTAGAGGCACAGTTCCCGCCTGCCCCGTTTGGCGGCGATAAAGGCTATCCAGGTATCATCAATGGCGGCCGGGTTTATGTAAACCAATTCGGCGCTGCCCCGTAGCAGCACTTCTTCTTCCTGTTGTCCGCGCCTGCCCGGTTTCGGCCGGTATACGATATTGCCGGCATGGAGATCGGAACTGATGCCCAGCACCCCATCCCGAAAATACCGCCCCTCGTAAAAGCCGTTCCAGGTACGGCCGGTTCCCCAGCCTGAACGGGCGTTGTATTCGGTAACTTCGGCACGGGCAAGATTGCCGTCATAGCGGTAGGAAGACAGAAGCAGTGTTTTTCCGTCCTTTGACGCTTCAAGATGATAAACATAGGAATCCGCCGATAGTACCGTTTTGATTTTTTTTGTTTCAGGATCGAAGGACAGCACTTTTCTCGCGGTTTTATCCAGGAAAAAGATCCTGCCGCCGCCCGATGCCAGGCCGCCTATCAAGGTTTTTTTACGGTAAAAAGGACCGTTGTAAATAGTACCCTCGGCGTTTTCCTCGATAGTATCCATCCTGAAAGATTCTTTAAACTCATTCCAGACATCCGGAAAAGGCCGTTCATATATCCATTCAAAAAAGTAGTATATTCCTGTTTTATAAAAACTAAAGGCATAATGCCATTCCCGGCCCATGGCTTCCCAAAGGCGCGCATATTTTCCCATGCCGTACTTTTCCTGGAGCCACGCGGAAAAAAGGCCGCCATAATGGTAATAGGCATTACCAGAGGGCGGAAGATCGTAGACGCCGGAAGATTGAAACGGAGTAAGGAATTTATTTTCGTATGCCGCTTGAATCAACACTTCCCGGACAAGCGGATCATGCACCCTGCCCGATCCGTCCAGGCTTTCAAAACTGACCGCCGCTCCTTCTACCATAAAGAG
>JAIROT010000137.1 GCA_031257385.1 Treponema sp. | reverse complement strand
TTTCACTCATTTGTAACCCCATTTGGGCGTCCTCCAGATACCCTTTCGTTTAATTTAGGTTACCTTTTCTTTCTGTCTCAAACCCGGCCTTTCGGTTACATTTTCGATGTCTCACTGCGGAGGGGTATGAGATTGTTGCTACTCAAATGATCCCGTCATATCCTTATGTAAGCGACGATTTTTTGGGGCAAGTGCGGCATTGCCGAGAAAAATATGGTATCGGCCCGGTATGCTATGCGGCGAACACCGACACCGGTATGCTTCCCGGCAGGGATTTAAACGGCGACGAACTTTTCTCCGCAGCTATGACGGATATGGAGAGCGCCCACAAGCTTGGTTGCAAGGTGATGCGAGTGCAGTACTTGCTTGGCCCGGCGGTTCTTGAAAGATTGATTCCCTATGCGGAAATGTATGATATAAAAATGGGGGTGGAGATCCATAATCCGGAGACTCCCAGTACTCCCGCAATACAGAATTATCTCAAGGTGATCAGAGAGTCCGGTTCAAAACACATCGGATTGATTCCCGATTTCGGTTTGCTTGCCACAGCCCCTAATGTTCCCCACTGGAACCGGGCATTGGCGGCGGGAGCAACATGGGAAACGCTGGAGTTGGCGGCCAGACTGCGGGTGGACAATGTGCCGCTTGACGAGGCGCAGAAAAAACTTGCCGAGGCCAATGTTCATCCTGCGGTATTTGGAGCCTTGCAGGGAATGTATGGTTTTGTTCAGTTCAGCAGGAATCCCGACTACGAAGGACTCGCCTCTATCGTTCCCTACACCTTTGAGTACCACGGTAAGTTTCACTGGCTGGATGAATACAATCGGGAACCCAGCATCCCCTACGAGAAGATACTCCCCATCATAAAGGCATCGGATTTTTCCGGTTATATTATGGCGGAGTTTGAAAACGAGGCTGATCTGGATGGATATAAAATGCTCAAAAGTTTTCTTGCTATGGAAAAGAAAATTTTGGACATTCACGATTAGTATCGAAAACCGAATTTTTTTCGGAATAATAGAATTGTTTGGGAACCGCAAGATTTGTGGGACAGCCAACAGGGTTGTTGAACAAGTTTAATATATGGTTTTTAAGGAGAATTGTATGGCAGAGCAATTAGTCACAGTAAACGATGAAGGCCGGGGAATCCCCAGGCTTTCCCTTCTTTCCAAGGTCGGCTATGGTCTGGGCGATCTGGCGAGCAATCTTTCATGGATCTTTATCGGCAGTTATTTTGTAATTTTTCTTACTGATGTGGCCGGGATTGAGGCGGCAATCGTCAGCGTCATGCTCCTGGCGACTAAGGTTTGGGACGGAGTCAATGACCCTATTGTTGGCGCGATTGAAGAACAGACTAAAAGCAGATTCGGCCGTTTCCGGCCATGGATCCTCTATTGCAGCCCTCTTTTGGCAATTGTCAATATTCTCTGCTTTACTGCCCCTTTTTCCGGTGCGGTGGCCAAGGTGATCTGGGGTTGTATCGGTTATATCCTGATAGACACTTTCTATGGTATGGTCAATCTGGCGTATGGTGCTCTGAGTACCGTTATGACCTATGATCCCAAAGAACGGACGGAACTAAGCGCATGGCGTATGATCGGCCAGAATGTGGGTTCCGTGATATTGAGCCTTATCTCTATGCCTCTGATTCTCTTCTTTTCGGGCGGGGAAAAGCCGATTGCTCGGGGTTATACCATCACTACCGCTATTTACGCTATAGCGGCGATCCCTATGTTCCTTATCCTATTCTTCAACTCTCGGGAAGCAGTTAAACCTGTCGAAGAGAGAAAGGTGCCCATCAAAGAAACGATCCGGGTGGTGCTTACCAATAAACCGCTGGTCTATATCTTCTTCATGTCGCTTTTTTATATGACCGGTTTCATTGCCAGGTTGGGGATAGTGGTGTACTATTACATTTATATACTCAAGCGGTTTGACCTTATCGGCCCCCTGATGATGCTTCCCCACCTATTTGCCGCAGGTACCATGTTCTTTTCAAAGTCATTTATCGACAGAATAGGCAAAAAAAGAAGTATCGCCATAGGCTGCATCGTTATCCCGGCAGTATTGTTCCTTATCTTCCTTATAGATCCGACAGCGAGTACCACATTGCTCTTTATTTTTACCGCCCTGTATGGTATCGCCCTTGGCCTCTTGCAGCCAACAGTAATGGCTAGGGTTCCCGATGCCATTGATTATATGGAAGATAAAACCGGCGTTAGGGCGGACGGGACTTCTTATACCGCAATCAGCCTGAGCACCAAGATTGCCGCCGCTATCGGCGTTTCTATCGGTTTGGCGATTATGGGAGCTTTCGGCTATGCGGCCAATATGGATCAGAGCGCAAAAAGTATTCAGGGCATCAATATTGCGGCCAACCTGTTTCCGGCGGCCTGCTTCCTTCTGACGCTGATCCCCTTGGTTTTATACAAACTGACCCCGGAGAGAAATGCCGAGATTCGTGAACGACTCCAGAAAAAAGTCGCGGCAAAAATTGACGGGTCTTTGTGAAAAAAGAAAACAGCCCGGAGACTCCGGTTTCCGGAACAACCTATAGCAAGTGATATTAAGGAGTTAATATGGCAGTTAAGTTAGGAATTATCAGTTTTGGCGGTATGGGTAAATGGCGCGCGAAGAACGGTTTTTTTCCCCCCCCCCCATCCTCCAAGGTGGCGGGAGTACAGGTTGCCGCAGTCTGCGACATTGCCGAAGAACGATGGAAGGAAGCGGAGACGGGAGGATACAAACTCTACAAATCGGGGGAGTCTCTTTTGGCAGACCCTAATGTGAATACCGTGGGTACTTACGGTTCCCAACTACCTTCACAAAGAAATGTGCCTTAAAGCCGCCGCGCCGGTAAAAATGTCATTACCGAAAAGCCGGCGGCCATGAGCGTTGCGGAATTAGATGAAATGGAAGCGGCCTGTAAAAACGCCGGGGTCTTCTTTACCGCCCATCAGAACCGCCGCTGGGACAAGGACATGCTTATTGTCAAGAAAGCCTATGACGAAGGGCTTTTGGGCAATATATTCATCATTGAATCCAAACTCCATTCGGGGAACGGCTATATGCACGAATGGCATATCTACAAAAAGTATGGCGGCGGCACGATCTATGACTGGGGCGTCCATTTGATCGACCAGATCCTTTTCATGTTGCCCAGCGTAACGGTTAAATCCCTCTATGCGGATGTCAAAAACGTACTCCACCAGGAGGTGGATGATTATTTCAAGATTATCATGAATATGAGCAACCGTATCACTGCCCACATAGAGCTTTCCACTTATATCTTGGAATACCAGCCCCGCTGGCTCGCGGCAGGGGATAAGGGGACTCTGATTGTAAAGAGCTTTGGCTGTGACGGGAACATTTCCCGTACCGGCCAGATGCTGGAAAAACTGCCTCCCCAGATTACCGAAACCGTGGCGGGTCCGACCCGGCAGTTTGCGCCGATTCCACCCGGCGGCATTGTTACCGAGCCTTTGCCGGAGGTTTCATCCGATTGGGTTGATTTTTACACGAATGTAAACGCCGTTCTTGAGGGCAAAGAAGAATCAAAAATTAAAATTTCCGAAGTTCGCCGGGTACTGAGGGTTATGGAGGCGGTTTGGGAATCCGCTGAGACGGGAGAGGCGGTAGCTCTGGAATAAGAGAAAAGGCGTAACTATTCAGCGGGGGAAGCCTCCCCTACGGGGATTGAAAATGGAAAGTGGATAATGGAAAATGATAGGAAGGAAACGTACGGCCTCCAAAATCTGCCATTTTCTATTTTCAATTATCAATTCCTCATAGGGACCTAAACTGGTCGTGGGCGAAAGGCGTTGCATAAAAGAAACGGTCGTGATAAAATGGTAGAAACAAGTCAATGAGAAGGAGACAGGAGGGGAAGAATATGGTATTAGTGCCGGTAAAATGTCCGCA
>JAIROT010000101.1 GCA_031257385.1 Treponema sp. | reverse complement strand
CGGCTACAAGAAACAGCAGCGGCAAGCCCCGAATAAGTGTTTTTCGCATGGTTATAACCTCCGGCCAAAACCAGGGCCCGCGTTCCATATACAGGGGCAGCCTCCGCGCAGGACCGGTTCCAGATACCAGGAGCCCAGGGCTATACGTAAGCCCGGGACGGCCGTTTCCAGGGCGTCGATGCCGTAAAAGTTATATCCGGCCTTGAGTCCCGCTCCGAAGCCCGGCTCCATCATGGCGGAAAGCCATGCGCCGGCGGAAGCGAAGTACACGGTATTCATATTTCCCTCAAGCCCAAAGCCCAGCGCCAGGGATTTATCCTGAGGAGCGGCATAACGGGGAGTGAGCGCATACAGTGAGACGAGTAACAGGGAAAGGGAAAAACGGAATTCAGGCGGTAAAACCGCTGACGGGGGGGGGATGAAACCATCGGCTTTATGGCGGTATTACGTGTAAAAGTCACAATGCTTTCAGGCTCCTTCTTAAAGTATGCACATTTGTAAGAATAATTCACCGGTATGGAGTTGTCAAGGTTTTGGGTTATCTTTGCAGGGCCGGAGCATCATTTTGACTATCATACCGCTTTGGCATATTCCATTATCCGCCTTTTTCCCCTATACTGTGCCTTATGGACGTTTCCGGCAAACTGAGTGTATCGGAACTCACCGAACGTATCCGCCGCTGTCTGGAGGGGAATTTTACTTCCCTCGTGGTGGAGGGGGAGCTGTCGAATTGCAGGCCGGCAAGTTCGGGGCATCTGTATTTCAGCCTGAAAGACGCCGGGGCAAAGATTGACGCGGTGATGTTCAGAAACCGGCTGCGCACCCTTGCCTTTGAGCCGAAAGACGGGATGCTCCTGCGGGTGCGGGGGAGTCTTTCGGTGTACGCGCCGAGGGGAAGCTATTCCATTGTCTGCGAGGAGATGGAAAAAGCCGGATCGGGGGACATCCTGGCCATGCTGGAAGAGCGGAAGCGGAGGCTTGCCGCCGAGGGGCTGTTTGACGAAGACCGGAAAAAGCCCCTGCCCCGTTTTCCCTCGGTAGTGGGGGTGGTGAGTTCGCCCACCGGGGCGGCGGTGCAGGATGTTCTCAATATACTGAAAAGGCGGGCCGCGGGAGTGCGGGTAATTATCCTTCCCGCGCCGGTGCAGGGGGCCGAGGCCGCGCCTGTTATCGCCGGGCGGATCGGGCAGGCCAACCGGTGGCGTCTGGCGGACGTGCTCATCGTAGGCAGGGGGGGCGGCTCCCTGGAAGATCTGCTGCCCTTTTCCGAAGAAGAAGTGGTTCGGGCGGTGGCGGCTTCGGAAATTCCGGTGGTGAGCGCCGTGGGGCATGAAATTGACTGGGCCTTGTGTGATTTCGCCGCGGACCTGCGCGCCCCTACCCCGTCGGCGGCAGCGGAACATGTCAGTGAGAACCGGGTTACGACTCTGGAAACGATACGGACGCTGATAAAGCATCTAGGGGCGGTAATGGCGGCCCGGCTTGAAAAGGCGCGGCTCCTGCTCAAGCCTTTCAGCCTGGAAGATATGGAGTACCGTTTCCGCGCCATTTTGCAGCCCCGCCTGATCCGCTTTGACGACGCCAAAGAAGCGCTGGTCCGTAATCTTTCCGAAAAAGTCGCCGCCCTCCGCCGCCGCATGGAACTGTCCGCCGCGATCCTTGAGGCCGGCAGCCCCCTGGCGGTGATGGAACGGGGCTATTCAATGGTAAGCAACCGGCGAACCGGCAGGCTTATCCGCAAAGCGGAAGACGCCCGCCCCGGCGATCCGCTCAGTATCCGTCCGCTAAAGGGAAGCATCACGGCGGTGACTGAGGAAGTAAACTCATAAGAAACCCACAGGAGTAACATTATGGCAAAAGCGAGCGCCAAGGCAAACGGCAAAGCGATCCTTACCAAGGGCGGCGATGCCGCAATGCAGAATTTCGAAAAGCGCCTGGAGCGGCTTGAGGAATTGGGCGAGCAGATACGGAAAACCGATATTCCCCTGGATGAGGCGCTTAAGGCTTTTGAAGAGGGGATAAGATTGGCCCGCACGCTGGAAAAGGATCTGGAAAAAGTTGAGAGCCGCGTTGAGATACTGATGAACAGCGCCGGGGCGCCGCCGGAGGACTCTCCTGAACTGGAACTCTTTGAGACGGAGCATTAGCCGTGGAGGACAAGGCCGCCGTTGATACGGCCGTATCGGTCAGCCGCATTAAACTGCTGCCGCCGGAAGAGGCCAGGCGGATTGCCGCCGGTGAAGTGATCGACCGGCCTGCGGCCCTGATTCGGGAATTTCTTGATAACGCCATTGACGCCGCCGCCGCCAATATCGAAGTTACTGTTGAGGGGGGCGGCGTTAAAAAAGCGGAGGTGGTTGACGACGGCGAGGGCATGGACCGGGAGGACCTCCGGCTGTGCTGGCTTACCCACGCCACGAGTAAAATCCGCTCCCTGGACGATCTCAACAGCGCCGAAACCCTGGGCTTCCGGGGAGAGGCGCTGGCCGCCGCGGCCGCGGTTTCCCGTCTGGAAATTGTCAGCAGCGCGGACGGCAGGGACGCCTGGCATCTGGAAGTCGGCCCCGGTGAGCAGTACCCTCCCCGTCTTGAACGTACCCGGCGGACCAAAGGCAGCACCGTCCGCTCCCTCAGCCTTTACGACACGATCCCCGCCCGCAAGCGTTTTCTGAAGCGGGAGGGCAGTGAGGCGGCGCTGTGCAGGCAGGCTTTCATTGACAAGGCCCTGGCCTTTCCGGAAATCAGCTTTCGTTTTATCCAGGACGGCAGGCCTCTGCATTTTTTCCCCGCCGCCGCCGCCAAAAAAGAGCGTTTTGCCGCCGCCCTCCTGGATTCCCTTACGGGGGCTTTCCTCCACGAGATTCACGTCGCCGGAGAGGGCTTTTCCGCGGACCTGGTAATCGGCGGCCCGGAACTCTGCCGCAATGACCGGCGGATGCTCTATGTGTTTGCCAACGGCAGGAGGATACAGGATTACTCCCTGGCGCAGGCCCTGGAATACGGAACCCAGGGCTGGTTTCCCAACGGGACTCATCCGGTGGGGGCGGTCTATGTGGATATCGATCCCGCTCTGGCGGATTTTAACATCCACCCGGCCAAGCGGGAGGTCCGCTTTCGGGATCCGGGGGCCATTCACCACGCCGTCAGCTCCGCATTGCGGGATTTCTGCCGCCGCCATAGCCTTAAAACAGAGGAAAGCCGGCGGGGAGCGGGAAACTCAGGCGGTATGGGTGAAACCGCGGCTTTCAGCACGGGCGCCTCACTGTTCGGCGGCGGAGCGGCCTTTGCGGACAGGGCCCCGGCCGGGCGGACAGGCGCGGCCGCGGCAATGGAAGCCCTGCTGGAAAAGCCGCCCGCTTTCCCCCCTCTGCCGGGCCGTCTCCCGGACTACTATGGCGGCCGTTTCGCCCCTGCGGGCGAGGCGGCCGAGGAAGCCCCCCTCTATGGGGAACCCCGCTACGCGGGCAGGGCCTTTTGCCTTTTCATCATGGTTGAATGGGGAACAAAACTCTTTATCATTGATCAACACGCGGCCCATGAGCGCATGCTCTACAACCGTTTTCTCTCAAGCCCCATCCCCAAACAGGAACTCCTCGCGCCCCTCCCCTTTAACACGGAAAGCGACGAGGAAGACCGTTTTCTTGAGGCAAAACGGGAAGAACTGGCCCGTCTGGCGGTGGATATCGAAAAAGACGGAAACACCTGGCTCATACAGGCCCTGCCCGCGGGCTGGAATCTGGGCGACGCCGAAACCGTGCGGCACATTCTCGATTTACGCAGGGCGGGGGAAAACATGGCCGAGCGCTGGGCCGCCACCCTCTGCTGCCACCAGGCAGTAAGGGACGGCGACTACCTTGACGACGCGAGCGCCTTTGCCCTGGCAAAAGAAGCCCTCGCCCTCCCCGATCCCCATTGCCCTCACGGGCGTCCGGTCTGGACGGAAATCACCCGTGACGCGCTCTTCAAAGCCGTCAGGCGGGGTAATTAAAACAGGAAACTCTCGCCATGAAAAGCTATAAGCCAAATCATAGCGGGAGCGCCGGCGCTCCTTAACATCTCCGGGCATTGCCGGCATGGTCCGCGATTACATTGCTTTAGTTCCGGAAAACACGGCGCGGCGGCTCAACTTTTACCGTCAGTTTTCAATTTTTCAAGGAGGAAAAAGAGAGCGAAAGCGGTAAAACCCGCGCAGAGGGCGGTAATTTTAATGGTTTTATCGGAAATAAATTCAGGATCGGCGATATAGTACACCCGGCCGGCGGCGGCATGGGGGTTTCTCGCCGTCCCCAGCCCGACAATGCGTATAAACCGCTCGTTTTCTCCGGCGTACCCCAGCAATCGGGCCTGTACCGTGACGGCGTCTTTATCGTAGAGCAGGCTGTTTTTGGTATTTTCCAATTTTTCGTTGACCGCACTCAGTTCCCTTAAATTAGCCCGTTGCCGTTCCCGTTCGGCTTCAAGCTGGCTATAGGCGGAAAGACCCGATGGACCGGCCAGCAATGAAAACACTGCGTAGACGGCTACGGCGGTCCACAACCCCATGAGGTATTTGAAAGCTCTCATTGTTTAATTAACGGACGATTTGAGGGTATTCTTGAACTCCGCCTTCGGGCTTGCCGTCAGGCTGTGGGGCTTTCAGAAAAACACACTCAAAAGCAGTGCCGCTAAAGTACTGCGCGTCTGCGCGCCATATATAAGGTATGAATGATTTTGACTATCCTGATTGTTTCGCCGAAATATGGTCCCGTTATATGAGGAAAGGCTCCGGTTCGGGCCTGCCTGATCTGCCGCCGGACAAGCGGCCCAGGGAGCGGCTTCTTGCCAATGGGCCCGCGTCTCTTTCGGATGCGGAACTTTTGGCCGTTATTCTTAATACCGGGACGCAGGGCAAAAACGTGTCGATTCTGGCCGGGGAAGTACTTGGCCTGCTGGACCGTAACAAGAATATTCCGCGGATAGAAGAACTCTCCCGGCTTACAGGCATGGGAAAAACCAAAGCCTCCCAGGTGGCGGCCATGCTGGAATTCGGCAGGCGGCGCTGGGGTTCCGTCGGAACCCGTGTCAAACAGCCTCTGGATATTTTTACCCTGGTACGGCATAACGCGGACCGCAAGCAGGAGCGCTTTATCAGTATTTCCCTGAACGGCGCGCACGAGGCTCTGGCGGTGCGGGTAGTAACTATAGGACTGTTGAACCGGACCATTGTGCACCCCCGCGAGGTATTCGCCGATCTTATACAGGACCGCGCCGCGGCCTTTGCCGTCGCCCACAACCACCCGTCGGGGAAGATCCTGCCTTCATCTGAAGATGACGAAATAACAGAGCGCCTGCGGGCCGCCGCCGATATTCTGGGCCTCCATTTTCTGGATCATCTGATTTTTTCCGAAAACGACTGGTGGAGCTACCGGCAGAACGGCCGCATCGGGGAAAACTCAAGGGAGGGGGAACAGAGGGCCGTTTTACCCGCAAGCGCTACAGGCCCTGACTGAGCAGGGGCAGTATCGTGTCCCACACCGCGTAGAGAACCGGGTAGTGCCTGGGTTCGCCGGAGTTGATCGCCACCACCGCGTCAAGACGGGGCAGCACAATGACGAATTGTCCGTCCTTCCCGTCGGCCCGGAAAGCGCCGTGGCGGCAGGGCCAGAAACCGTAGCCGTAACCGAGGTCGTAATCGCTCCGGCGGGAATTGGTGCTTACCTGAGGCCGGGCCGCGCTGTCGATCCACTCCGGCGAAATAAGAGACTTCCCCTGCCATTCGCCCTTCTGTAAAAGAAAGCCGCCGAAACAGGCAAGGCCGGAGGTGGCAAGAAAAAGGCCCGTTCCTCCGGGGCTGTGGCCGTCGGGGGTTTCCGCCCATTCGGGTTCGCCGATACCCAGGGGACGGAACAGGGCGTCCAGCAGGAAGTCCCGTACGGTCATGCCCATGGCGCGGGTAAACATGGCAGAGGCGAGCAGGGTGGAACCGTTGTCGTAGACAAAGCGCGCGCCGGGATCGAATTTGAGTTCCTGCGAGAGGGCCTCGGCCGCGGTGGAGGGGCGGGAAAATGCGGCGTGGCCCCTGGTCATGGTGAGCAGGTGTTCCAGCCTGAGGGAGGCAAGACGCGGGGACGGGGCGTTTATCAGATCGGGGAAAGCGTCAATTACCCTGTCCGAAAGGGAGAGCTTCCCCCGCTGTACCGCCATACCGATTGCAATGGAAGTAACGCTCTTGCTCACCGAATAGCAGTTCCGGGGAGCCTCCGGTATCCAGCGGTGGCGGGCGACAGTCCGGCCCTGCCGTAAAACCTCCACCCCTTCGCAGTTTAAGTTCTGTTTTTCGATTGTTCTGACAAAGGCCGCAATATCCATATCTCACTCTTCTCTTTCACAATACGGCAAAAACGCGTAAAATGGAATACGGAGGATCATCAGTATGAACGTGTTATTCATAGGCGGTACCGGGACCATCAGTACCGCTATTTCAAAGCGGGCGCTGGAATTGGGCTGGAACCTGTTTTTGCTTAACCGGGGAAGCCGGAATAGCGAGCTTGCTTCCGGCGGACCGGGCAAACTTATTGAAATTGCCTGCGATATCAGGGCGGAGGACGAGGGAGCGGTCGCAGAAAAAATAAAAGCCGCGCTGGCCGGACAGGGGGCGGGGCGCTTCGACGTGGCGGCCGATTTTATCGCCTTTACATCCGATCACGTAGAAAAGGATTACCGCCTTTTCAGGGACCTCTGCGGACAGTACATCTTTATCAGTTCCGCGTCGGCCTATCAGAAGCCCCCCGCATCGTATCTCATCACCGAGAGCACCCCGCTGGCCAATCCCCTCTGGCAGTATTCGCGGGACAAGATCGCCTGCGAGGATTTCCTGATGGGCAAGTACCGGGAAACCGGCTTCCCCGTCACCATTGTCCGCCCCAGCCACACCTACAGCGAGCGGAGCGTGCCGCTGGGTGTCCACGGCGACAACGGAAGCTGGCAGGTGCTCAAACGGATGCTGGACGGCAAGCAGGTGATCATCCAGGGCGACGGTACAAGCCTGTGGACCATGACGCATAACAGTGATTTCGCGCGGGCTTTCACGGGCCTCATGGGCAACATCCACGCCACGGGCGAGGCGGTACAGATCACCTCTGACGAAACCCTTTCATGGAACCAGATTTACCAGGCAATCGCCAATGCCCTGAACGTACCGCTCAAGGCCGTGCATATTTCCAGTGACTTCCTCGCCGACTGCGGCCCCTACGATTTCCGCGGCGGCCTTACCGGGGACAAGGCCAATTCGGTGGTCTTTGACAACACCAAGCTGAAACGCCTCGTGCCGGGCTGGTGCGCCCACATCCGTTTTGACCAGGGAGTGCGGGAAACGGCGGCCTATATGCTCTCCCACAAGGAATGCCGCCGGGAAGATCCCGCATTCGACGCCTGGTGCGACAAGGTCATCGCCGCCCGGGAGCGGGCCTTGCGTGAAGTGAGGGGAAGCGCGCCCTGATGTTCTGACGGATCTCCGCCCCGCCCCAAGGGGGCAGCGGAGTACGTGGAGGTGATGGTATCATCATCGGTCTTTTACCAAAAATTCCGGTGTTGTTATACCGATACCGATCCTTCCGGCTATTCTGTTTCACTGCTTCCCCAGCTCGCTGATTTTCGCAATTTCGTCCCGAATGACCGCCGCCTGTTCGAATTCCAGATTTTTGGCGTGTTCCAGCATCTCGTTTTCCAGGGCCTTGACAAGCTGTTTTCGCTGGGCCGGAACCAGCACATTGTAGGATTTTTTGAGTACCTCAATGGAAGTTGCCGCGGCATCTTCCGCTTCCTCGATGTGGCGGGTAAGAATATCGGTGATGGCCTTCTTCACCGTGGCCGGAGTGATGCCGTGCTTTTTGTTATACTCAATCTGGACTTCGCGGCGGCGGTTGGTTTCGGCGATAGCCTGCTCCATGGCATCGCTCATCCGGTCGGCATACATGATCACTTTGCCCGCGGCGTTTCGGGCCGCCCGCCCGATAATCTGCACCAGGCTGGTGAGGGAGCGTAAGAAGCCTATCTTGTCTGCGTCGAGAATCGCAATAAACGATACTTCCGGCAGATCAATGCCTTCACGTAACAGGTTGATTCCTACCAGTATGTCGAAGTCCCCCTGCCGCAGCCGGGTAAGGATTTCAACCCGCTCAATGGTTTCCACTTCACTGTGAATATAACGCACCTTGAGACCCAGACCGGAAAGGTAATCGGTAAGATCCTCGGCCATTTTTTTGGTGAGGGTAAGAATGAGGGAACGCTCCCTTTTTTTAATCCGTTGACGTACTTCGCCATAGATGTCTTCCATCTGGCCCTCGCTGGGGCGGACTTCAACTTCCGGGTCAAGAAGGCCCGTTGGCCTGATGAGCTGCTGTACTACCTGTTTGGACTGGCCGATCTCGGTTTTACCGGGAGTGGCGGATACAAAGATCGTGCGGTCCAGGCGGTCAACGAATTCATCATAGCGCAGGGGGCGGTTGTCCAGAGCGCAGGGCAGGCGGAAACCGTAGTCTACCAGACTCGACTTGCGGCTGCGGTCCCCGGCGTACATGGCTCCGATCTGGGAAAGGGTAACGTGGCTCTCGTCGATAAACGTCAGGTGTTTTTGGGGAAGATAGTCGATCAAAGTGTCCGGAGCCTCGCCGGGTTTACGGCCGGCCAGGGGAGCGGAATAATTTTCTATGCCGGGACAATAGCCCATTTCGGCGAGCATCTCAATGTCGTACTCAACCCTGGTTTTCAGCCGCTCCGCTTCCAGCAGCTTGCCCGTGCTTTTCAGGAATTCCAGCCGTTCAGCAAGCTCCTGCTTGATGGCGCCTAATGCGTTCTGTACCATATCAGCGGGCATCACGAATTGCTTGGCAGGGTAAATCAAAGCCCTGTCGAGGTCTTCCAGCATTTCGCCTGACACCGGGTTGAAGCGCCGGATGCGTTCAACTTTATCCCAGTCCAGGTCCACCCGGTAGGCTTCTTCCAGATAGGCGGGGAAAATTTCCAGCGTATCGCCCCGGCGGCGGAAGCGGCCCCGCTCCAGCGCCACATCATTCCGCTCGTACTGAAGTTCCACAAAACGCCGCATCAGGGCGTCAACATCGATGGTTTCGCCTTTTGAAAAAGTGGCTGTCATTTTCCGGTAGACTTCCGGTGTGGCAAGGCCGTAAATGCAGGACACGGTGGCGACGATTATAACGTCTTCCCGTTCCATAAGGCTCCGTGTCGCCGAGAGGCGCAGCCGTTCAATCTCTTCATTAATCGAAGCGTCTTTTTCGATGTACAGATCCCGGCTGGCAACATAGGCTTCCGGCTGGTAGTAATCATAGTAGGAAACAAAATACTCTACTGCGTTATAGGGAAAGAAACCCTTGAATTCCCGAAAAAGCTGGGCCGCCAGGGTCTTGTTGTGGCTTACGATCAGTGTGGGCATCTGCACCGCCTCAATGATCTTCGCCATGGTAAAGGTTTTCCCCGAACCAGTGACCCCCTGTAAAGTCTGGTACTTCTCCCCGTTTTTAACGCCCTCCGCCAGTGCGGCAATGGCCTGATCCTGATCCCCCGCAGGGCCGAAAGGAGCAACAACTTCAAACTGACGCATAGCGGCATTATGGAGCAGGGGCGCTCAATTTGCAATAGAAAGAATTTAACCACAGGGAACGTACAAAGCGCCCATTACGCTTTGCCCCCCACAGTGCTTATCGTCCGTGGCAGTGCTTATACTTTCTTCCCGATCCGCAGGGGCAGGGATCGTTGCGGCCCACTTTGGGCTGGCTGCGCACTACGGTGGCGGCTTCCGGGCGGGAGGCGGCCCGCATCGGCGAAGCGGCCCGGCCGGACGCGCCCGCACCGAAGGAGCCTATGCTGCTGTGGCTGGCGGAGCCTGTGCTGACCGATTGGCGGGGCCTGCGCTCCTGGCTGTCTTCGCTGCCGGCAAGCTGAATCCGGATCAGATGCATGCGTGACGCGATCTCCTGCCTGATCTCTTCGACCATGGTCTCGAAGATCTGGAAACCCTCAACCTTGTACTCGGTCAGCGGGTTTTTTTGCGCGTAACTGCGCAGGTACACCGCTTCCCGCAGCGCTTCCATATTTTCCAGATGGTCCAGCCATTTCCGGTCCACCGCGTGCAGGTAACTGTCCCTGATAATGGCATTGAGGTAGGCAAGGCCGATGAGGGCCTGCTTGTCGTCAATGTCTTTTTCAAGATCGGCGACAATGCGTTTCTCCAGCAATTCGGGATTTTTGATCTCCTCGCTGTTCTGTTCAAGCGTCAGGCGGTAACCGAATTTGGCCCATAACTGTTCGGCCAGTTCCTTGATCGCGGCGGCGAGATCTTTTCTCTGGGCCGCACTGAAGTGGTCGATAAGGTCGCCCGCCATGGCCCCGGTGGCGTCGTTTACCCTCTTTTTAAGGTCCTGATCCAGCAGAATCGCGTCCCGCTGTTCATAGATAAATTTACGCTGCTGGTTAAGCACGTCGTCGTATTCGAGCAGATGCTTGCGGATTTCAAAGTTCCGCTCCTCAACCTTCTTCTGGGCGTTTTCAATGCTGCGGTTAAGCAGGGGATGAAAAATAGGTTCCCCGCCCTGCATGCCGATTCGGGACATGAGGTTCTTCATCTTTTCGCCGCCGAACAGGCGCATCAGCTCGTCATCCATGGAGATAAAAAACCTGCTCTTCCCCGGATCGCCCTGCCGTCCCGAACGTCCCCTGAGCTGGTTATCGATACGCCGGCTCTCATGCCGCTCGGTACCGATCACGTAAAGCCCGCCCAGGTCTTTTACCGCCTGGTAGTCCTGCTTCCACTTTTCGTATTCTTCGCGGTAGATTTCGGCGTACTGTTCGGGGCTTGCCCCGGCGCCGGCCCGCCTGCGCGCCCGGTGTTCCGGGCTTCCGCCCAGCTTGATGTCCGTACCCCGGCCCGCCATATTGGTGGCGATGGTTACCGCGCCTTTGGCCCCGGCTTCGGCGATGATCATCGCCTCGCGAGCGTGGTTCTTGGCGTTGAGCACTTCGTGCCTGATACCCCGCCGCGTAAGCAAAGCGGAAAGTTTTTCAGATTTTTCAATAGAAACGGTCCCCACCAGCATGGGCTGGCCTTTCTGGTAGGCCCCGGCAATTTCATCGCCGATAGCCTTAAATTTATCCGCCTCGTTAAGGTAAACAAGATCATCTTCGTCCTGGCGGGTCACGGGCAGGTTGGTGGGGATTACAACCACGTCCAGACTGTATATTTTATTGAACTCCACCGCCTCGGTATCCGCGGTTCCGGTCATACCGGATATTTTTTCATACAGTCTGAAGTAATTTTGAAAGGTGATGGTCGCCAGGGTGCGATTGCGCTGGGCTATTTTGATCCGTTCCTTGGCCTCAATCGCCTGGTGCAGTCCGTCGGAATAGCGCCTGCCGTGGAGGATACGGCCGGTAAACTCATCCACGATCTGCACCAGCCCGTCCTGCACCACATAGTCGGTGTCAAGGTGAAAGAGCTTGTGGGCCTTCAATGCCTGGGTGAAGTAGTGGATGTACTCAAAGTTTTCTTCGTCGACAATCGCTCCCTTGATAAGGCCCCGCTTTTTCAGGATTTCCTCGATAGCGGCAAGCCCCTGATTGGTAAAAGAGATGCTCTTGTTTTTCTCGTTTACCTTGTAGTCGCCGATAACTTCCTCGCCCTGGGTTTCGTCAGGGTAATCGCCGTCTTCTTTTTTTTGCACTTCCTTGAGGGCGCCCAGGAGTTTGTCTACCTCGGCGTATTTGAAGGTGTCGTCCTCTGCCGCTCCGGAAATAATCAGCGGGGTACGGGCCTCATCAATGAGGATCGAATCGATTTCATCAACGATACAGAAGTAATGTTCCCGCTGTACGCGGTTTTCCATGTCCCAGCACATGTTGTCCCGCAGGTAGTCAAAACCGAATTCGTTGTTCGTCCCGTAGGTAATATCGCAGGCGTAATTTTCCTTGCGCCGAGCGTTGTCCATATTGGAGAGGATCGTTCCTACAGTAAGGCCCAGGTAACTGAAAATAGGCCGCATCCACTCGGCGTCCCGGCTTGCCAGATAGTCGTTCACCGTGACCACATGGATGCCTTTACCGGGAATGGCGTTGAGGTAGGCCGCCGACACCGACATCAGGGTCTTGCCCTCGCCGGTTTTCATTTCAACGATTTTGCCCTGGTGCAGCACAATGGAACCGAGGACCTGCACGTCATAGGGCCGCTCGCCCAGGTTCCGCCGGGCCGCCTCCCGCGCCAGCGCGAAAGCCTCCGGCAGAATGTCGTCCAGGCTTTCACCGTTTTGAAAACGCCCGCGGAACAGCGCGGTCTGCCGGGGGAATTCCTCCGCCGGAAGAGATGCGGCCCAGGCTTCTTTTTCGTTTACCGTATGCAATATGGGCAGCAAGGCCTTGAGGTCCCGCTCGTGCTGGGAGCCGAACAGGGCTTTGACGAGTTTATCGAACATAGGAGTACGGTAACGCAAAAAAGGGGGATTTACAAGACGCTTATGCCCCTGCCGCGGATTGAGCGGGGATTTAGCCTAAGGAGCCTGTGGGACTTGTGGATTTTTGGGCTCCTAAGGCTGTTTAGTCCGGCCCGGGCAGCAGGTTCCATAGTCCCTAACCGGTCCGGGGCCTTTCGATACTGTGCCGTTCCTGAGCAAACTTGACATATTCCATAATGTTAGATATAACTTATAATGTTAACTTTAACAAAAAAGGAGGTTTTACCTGTGAATAATTTTTTTTCCGGCTTTCATAAACCGGAAGGATTTGGCGGATGGCTTTTGCTTACCGGTATGAACATAGGGCACAGCGCCGTATCGAATTGGGGCCTTAAACACCTTGCCCTGAGACCTCAGGACACCATCCTGGATATAGGCTGCGGAGGGGGCAAAAATATTCAGCGGATGCTGAAGCGGGCGCCGGAGGGACGGGTCTGCGGCCTGGATTATGCCGGGGCAAGTGTTAAAAAAAGCCGGAAGCTCAATGCAAAGGCCATTCGCGAAGGCCGCTGTGAAATACGACAGGGCAGCGTATCGGAAAACCCCTGGCCGGACAACACCTTTGATATAGTGACCGCCTTTGAAACCATCTATTTTTGGCCCGATTTAGCCGGGGACTTTTTGGAAGTAAGACGGACGCTCAAGCCCGGGGGCGTCTTTCTTATTTGCAACGAGATGAATAAACCGGAACAAGGAGAAGTTCCCTATCAGTATTGGATAAATAAACTGAGCCTGAAAACCTATACGGCTCCGGAATTTCACGGCTATCTTGCGGAAGCGGGATTTATCCATGTGCAAATTTGGTCAGAGGGAAAGAACCGTCTTTGTATAAGCGCCCGGGCAAAAAAGGATTAGGAGGAATTTATCCAATGAAAAAAAAAGTACATAAGACCGGCGGACGCGGGATGCCAATGGCGGCGTCGTATAACCAAAATCATTCCGCCCGCCCGCCAAAGGTCGGCATGGCCAGGCTCTGGGAATTGGCATCGATAAAAAAGCCGCTGGTCATTGCTTCCTGCGTGCTGGCGGTTTTCAGCGTGGCGGTGTCTTTTACGCCCTTTGTGGCGGTGTTCTATATTATCCGCGAACTGGCGCCGCACGGCGTCCGGGGCGCCCCTGACCGGGCCTGCCTCGTGCGGCTTGGGTGGCTTGCCGCGGGCGGGGCTGTCGCGGCCATCGCGCTTAACTTTACCGCCCTCATATGTTCCCACATAGCGGCGTTTACCACGCTCTACAAACTCAAGCTGGATTTTACCCGGCATATAGCGTCGTTGCCGCTGGGTTTTCATACGGGAAACTCCACGGGCAAGCTCCGTAAAATTGTGGATGAAAACATCGAAAAGCTCGAAACGTTTGTTGCGCACCAGCTTCCCGATCTTGCGGGATCCTTCGCCATGCCGGTAATAACCCTTGGGGTGCTTTTCTTTTTTGACTGGCGGCTGGGGCTGGCGAGCTTTGTGCCCATCGTCATAAGCTACGCCCTGCAAACCCTCGCCTACGGCAACGCTAACGCCCAGGTGTTTATCAAAAAATACCAGGACGGGCTTGAGGAAATGAACAACGCCGCCGTTGAATATGTGCGGGGCATTTCGGTAGTTAAGGCCTTTAACCAGACCATTTATTCCTTCCGCAAATTCCACGAGACCATTCTGAACTACGGAGAGTTTGTGATGAAGTACACCTTCTCCTGGGAAACGGTAATGGTCTTTTTCATGCTGACCGTCAACTATGTGTTTTTGTTTTTAATGCCGGTAATTATACTGCTTTCCGGCGGCGCTGCCGATTATGCAAAGTTTTCCGCGGCGGCGGTATTTTACCTGATATTTTCCGTTTCCCTTTCAACGCCCTTCACCAAACTGATGTACGTTTCCCAAACCGGCAAGTTGGTTGCCGATGGCATTGGCCGCATGGACAATGTCCTGGATGTGCGGCGCCTGACCGAAACAACCGAGCCGAAAACGGCAGGCGAATATTCGGTGTCCTTTGAAAACGTTAGTTTTAGTTACGCCGATGTTGAAGCCCTTTCGAATATCAGTTTTACCGCGAAGCAGGGAGAAATAACAGCGCTGGCAGGCCCTTCGGGGAGCGGAAAAACCACCATAGCGCACCTTATTCCCCGCTTTTACGACGTAAACGAAGGGGCGGTAAAAATCGGCGGCGTGGATATACGGGACATGGAAAACGGCTACCTTATGTCCCTCGTAAGTTTTGTGTTTCAGGACGTATATCTGTTCAAGCAGAGTATTTTGGACAATATTAAAATAGGCAGCCCAAACGCGGAACGCGATGCGGTGATCGCCGCCGCCCGCGCCGCCCAATGCCACGAGTTTATTGAAAAACTCCCTTCGCGCTACGACACGGTTATCGGCGCCAAAAACATACACCTTTCCGGCGGCGAAAAGCAGCGGCTGGTGATAGCGCGGGCAATCCTAAAAAACGCCCCCATCATCGTTCTGGACGAAGCCACCGCGTTTGCCGACCCGGAGAACGAACAGAACATTCAAAGGGCCTTTGAGGAATTAATGAAAAACAAAACCGTGATTATCATTGCCCACCGTTTAAGCACGGTGCGGGGCGCGGATAAAATTGTGGTGATTGACAAGGGGCGTCTGGCAGAAGAGGGAAGGCACGACGAGCTGGTAAACTCAAACGGGAGGTACAGCCGTATGTGGCTGCAATACACCGGGGCGCTGAACTGGAGAATTGGAGCAAAAAATGTTTAACATAAAAGCATTACTGGGCCTCTCGGACGAAGGTTACCGGAATTTCAAGAGGGGAGTACTGGCGGTGGTGTTTACAAACTTTACGCTGCTCATACCCTTTGTCGTGATCATTCAAACGATTATCACCCTGTTTGAGCCGCTTTACACGGGCGGATCCCTTGATGCGGCGCGGCTTTGGCTGTTATTCGGCGCGGGCCTCGCCGCCGCGGTTCTCTACTTTTTTGCCTACCGAAACGAATACCGCAAGACCTATACCGTCGCTTACCGGGAAACGGAAAAAATCCGCCTTGAGGTTGCCGAGCATATCCGGCGTCTTCCTTTAAGTTTTTTTAACAATAAGGACCTTACCGAATTGACCACCAACATGATGGCCGACTGCACTTCCATTGAGCACACCATGAGCCATGTGGCGCCGGGGCTCTTTGGGAACATCATCACGATTACGATTACCTGCGCGCTTTTGGCCTTTTACGACTGGCGGCTTTCCATCGCACTGTTTGCCGCGCTGCCCCTTGCCTTCGCCCTTATTTTGGGCAGCCGGAAACTGCAGCGCCTTTTCGGGGAACGCCACGTGCAGGCAAAACTCAACGTGTCGCTCCAGGTGCAGGAATATCTTGAGGGCATCAAGGTGGTTAAAGCCTTTGGGCTTGCCGGTGAAAAGTTCACGCAGCTGGAAAAATCCTGCCGCGCCATGATGCTTCTGGCCATTAAATCTGAAGGGCTTATAGGCGCCTTTGTAACCCTGGCGATGATGATCATGCAGGTGGGCATAGGCGTGGTAACGCTTGCCGGGGTGACGGGCCTTAGCTCGCAGCGCATCGGCGCGGTAAAGCTCCTTGTCTTTGTGATTATCAGCGCAAAAATATACGCGCCCCTGATTGTGCTGTTCACCCTGCTGCCGGAATTCTTTTATATGCTGGTTTCCACCAAACGGATGCAGGCGCTACGGAAGGAACCGCCCATGAGCGGGGAGGAAAACATAAGCCTTCCCCATTACGACATAGAGATGCGGGACGTTTCCTTTGCGTATGGCAATGACGGCTACACGCTCAAAAACGTCAGCCTGCGTATTCCGCAGGGCAGCGTCACCGCCATTACCGGCCCTTCGGGGAGCGGCAAGAGCACTATTGCCCGGCTTATCGCGCGGTTTTGGGATCCGGGGGAGGGCCGCATTAGCATCGGCGGCAGGGACCTGCGCGGCATCGATCCTGAAACCCTCATGCGGAATATGAGTTTTGTGTTTCAGGATGTGGTGCTGTTTAACGATACGATTGCCAACAATATCCGTATCGGGAAACACGGCGCAAGCGATGACGAAATTATTGCCGCGGCGAAGCTGGCCCGCTGCGACGAATTTATCGCGGAAATGCCCGACGGTTACCAGACCCTTATCGGAGAAAACGGCTCCACCCTTTCCGGCGGGGAACGGCAGCGCATCTCCATCGCCCGCGCTCTCCTCAAAAACGCGCCGGTTGTGCTGCTGGACGAAGCCACCGCTTCCCTTGACCCGGAAAATGAAACACTGATCCAGGAGGCAATTTCCGCCCTGATAGAAAACCGGACGGTAATTGTTATTGCCCACCGCCTGCGGACGATCCTCGGCGCGGATAAGATCATCGTGCTGGATAAGGGCCGTGTGGTGGAAGAGGGAAGCGGGGAGGAATTACTGACGCGGGGCGGACTTTTCGCCCGGCTCTACCGGATACAGCAGGAAAGTATGGGCTGGAGCGCCGGGCGGGGATGAAGGGCTTCGGTATTCTTTCGAATGGGCCTTTCGTTGCCGTGCAAACGCCTCCCTCTCTACCCGTCCAGTTCCGCAAGTTCTTCCTTGATTTTCCCCGCCAGCTCCGCCGCCGCTTTGTCCAGGGCGATCATACGGTTTTCCTTTTCGGATCGGCGTTTAAGTTCAACCTGGGGGCTTGATTGGGAGAGGCCCTTGTCGCCGATCACTACCCTCCAGGGAATACCGAGCAGATCAGCGTCGTTAAACTTGACTCCGGGCCGCTCTCCGCGGTCGTCAAGGAGCACTTCGATACCGGCCCGTTCAAGTTCGGCGGTGAGTTTGTCCGAGGCGGCTTTTGCCGCGCCGTCATATTTAACGGGAATGATAATAACGTGATAGGGCGCAAGCGACACGGGCCAGACTATACCTGAGTCATCGTGATGCTCTTCGATTACCGATGCGAGGGTACGGTCAAGGCCTATGCCGTAGCTGCCCATAGTGGGGATACAGGTTTTGCCGTTTTCATCGAGGTAGCTCACGTTCATGGAGCGGGTGTATTTGTAGCCAAGTTTGAAGATGTGGCCCAGCTCGTTGCCTTTTTTTTCATAGAGTTCGCCGCCGCAGAGAGGGCAGCGGTCACCGGCTTTGACCGTACGCAGATCCTCGATCATCCAGCCCTCAAAATCCCGGCCATAGGCGACATGCCGGTAGTGCAGGTCTTTGGCAAGCGCGCCGGTAATGGCGTCACTCATGCCGGTAACGCTGTGGTCCAGAATGACAGGCAGGGAGACAAGACCGACAGGACCGGCAAAACCCACCGGCGCACCTGTCAGCCGCACCACGTCGCTGTCGGAGGCAAGGCCCACCTCGCCGGCCTTGAGCGCCGCCGCGAGTTTTACCTCGTTCACGTCCAGGTCACCGCGGATCGCCACGGCAAAAAACGCTTCAGGGTAGACGGCGGCGCCTTTTGATTGCGGCGCTTCCCCCGCCGGGTTTTTCCGCTCAAGTTTCGCGCAGCCGGGCGCGGCGGAAAGGTCTATTTCTACGTTCAGCGCCCGGTAGATCAGCGTTTTGATAAATTCCCTGGTGCCCGCGGATGAGCCGTCACTGTTTTTGATGAAGGCGCAGAGTTCTTCTATTGTTTTTACTTCAGGGGTGTCGATTTTTTCATAGGGAGGGGTTTCGGCGGCGGCGCTTCCGGCAAAGCCGGGCGAGGGCCGGGGGCTGAAATCGGGTTTGCAGCCCGCCTTCTCCACATTGGCGGCATAATCACAGCACTTACAGAGGATCAGGGTGTTGTCGCCGATCTCGCTTTCCACCATAAATTCCTCGGAACCGCTGCCCCCCATCGCGCCGGAATCGGCCTTTACGGAAATTACCGTCAGGCCGCAGCGTTTGAAGATACGGCGATAAGCCCCGCCCATGGCCCGGTAGACCTTATCCAGGCTTTCCTCGTCGCGATTCCAGGAATAGGCGTCCTTCATGACAAATTCCCTGCCCCGCATAACGCCGTAACGGGGGCGGATCTCGTCCCGGTACTTGGTGTTGATCTGGTAGAGAGTAAGGGGAAGCTGGCGGTAACTGGAAAGCTCGTCTCTGACAATGGCGGTAAAAGCCTCCTCGGCGGTGGGGGAAATCACAAAATCTCCCCCGAGCCGGTTCTTTGCCCGCAGCATCTCATCACCCATGGCGTCCCAGCGGCCGGATTCCTTCCATATTTCCCCCGGCACCACCACAGTGGGCTTGATCTCCAGGGCGCCAATGGCGTCCATTTCTTCGCGGATTATGCGCTCCACCTTGCGAAAAGAACGAAAACCCAGCGGCAGATAGGCAAAAAGGCCGTTGGCTAGTTTGCGGAGCATTCCCGCCCGGAACATAAGCCGGTGGCTGGCGATTACCGCGTCCGCGGGGACCTCCCGCAATGTAGGAATAAAAGTGCTGCTGTAGTTCATGGTAACCCCTGTTCCGTCCGGCCATCCGTCCGTACCGTTAAATCGAACATGAAACCCTGTTTCATGGTAATCTCTTAAAAAAAAGGCGGGCCAATTCCGAAAATGGAATCCACTCTGACTTTTGTTGGCTTTATATTATACTAAAATTTTGATAGGGTACATAGACCAAATGAGAATTTCCACCCTTTTCAATGACCGGCAATTTTACCGCAGTCTCTTTGCCATTGCCCTTCCCATCATGTTTCAGAATTTTATCAATTCCGCAGTGAACATGCTGGATACGGTGATGATAGGCCGGCTCGGCACGGTGGAAATAGCCGCCGTCGGGCTGGGCAATCAGGTTTTCTTTCTGTATAATCTCGCCCTTTTCGGCCTCTGTTCCGGAGCTTCGATTTTTACCGCTCAGTTCTGGGGAAAAAGGGATATAGCGGGAATCCGGAAAAACACCGGCTTCTGTCTCATTTTGGCCCTGAGCGGCGCAAGCCTTGTTACTCTGGCCGCGTCCCTCGTGCCGGGAAAAATCATAGGCGTATATTCCAGAGATCCCGCGGTTATTGCAGCCGGCAGCGAATACCTGCGGATGCTGGCCCCTTCCTTCATCCCTTTCGGGGTAAGCATGGTCTTTACGCTCACCCTGCGCTCTGTGGAAAAAGTCCGCCTTGCCATGACCTCTACGCTCATCGCCCTGACCATCAATGCCGTATTGAACTACTGCCTTATTTTCGGCGCCGGCCCTTTTCCCGCTATGGGGGTACGGGGGGCCGCCGCGGCCACGGTGGCCGCCCGGATTATCGAAATGCTGATTCTGTTATGCGCAAGTTATATCAACAAATATCCGCCCGCGGGCAGCCTTCGGGAACTGCTGGGATTCCGCTCTTCGTATATCCGGCGCTTTATCCGCATAGTCCTTCCGGTGCTGATCAACGAGATAACCTGGTCCGCCGGAGTAAGCCTCCAAAACCTGATCTTTGCCCGTACTCATACGGACGCCATTGCCGCCTTCAACATCGCCAATACGGTCAACCAGCTTACCTGGGTGCTCTTTATCGGCCTGGGCAACGGCGTGGCGGTACTCATTGGGAAAAAAATAGGGGAAGGGGATGAGGCGAAGGCCCGCGGATACGCATCGCGGATTGTCCGCTTCGCGCCCATGATCTCGGTGGGGGCCGCGGGTGTGCTGCTCGGTATTTCCCGCTTCCTTCCCCTGGTTTTCAATGTGAATGAAAATGTTATCGCCTCCGTGCGGGTCATGTTCATCATCCTCTGCGCCATGTACCCCTTCCGTGCTTTCAATATGTCGATGGTGGTGGGGATCTGCCGCGCCGGGGGCGATACGATCTTTTGTGTCATCTACGACGTAATTTTTATGTGGACCATAGCCCTGCCCCTGGCCGCCCTCGCCGGCTTTTACTTCAAGGCCCCGGTATGGGCACTCTTCCTCTGCCTCAGTTCGGAAGAATGTTTCAAAGTGCTGCTGGGCATCTGGCGCCTCCGTACCGGCAAGTGGCTGAGAAACGTAACCGGCGGTATGTAATACGGCAAAATTGGCGGCTACGGTCTATCCACAACCGGCTTTATGGACAGACACTATATCATCTGACCGTCAACTTCGATCTGCAAACAATTCACGGCTTATCCCTGCAAAACCGGATTTACCGCCAATCGGTAGTCCTCCGGTGTATCGAAGTCGTACAATATGCCCGTATCGTCCGCTTCCAGAACGCCTGTGGGTCCACTGTATGAAGCAATTGCGCCTTTTAGTCCATCATGGCCATTATAGTTGATCAATTCTTTTACCGCCCGTGAACGTATAGCAACCGGATGTCCTGTCTTTCCGTGATATGCAGGAGCTATTATGTGCATATCACTATTTTGCAGAAACGCGCCAAGCCGATGAACGGTTTGGGCGCCAAACAGAGGAACATCAACAGGGGTAAAAAAGATACTATCGGCCCTATCTGCCATAAAACCAAGGCCGAGTGATACAGAATAAAACATTTCAGTATGGCCAAAGTCTTTGTTGTATATAAAATGAATATGACTGTTTCCGGCTAAAACCTTTTCAATTAACGGAGCATCGCGTCCGGTAACTACCGCGATTTCTTCCGCTCCGCCATCCAGCAGGGTACTTACTATTCGCTCAATGAAAGTACTGTGTCCCAGGGGCAGCAGCGGCTTGAAAACACCCATTCTGCCGGAAAGTCCCGCCGCAGCGATTACCGCGCCGAATCGCATTTAACTTTTTCCCGTTGCCGATGCTCTTTGTTCAGCCCGGCGCAGAATCATCTCCCCGGCAATACTGATTGCAATCTCTTCAGGTGTCTCTGAGCGTATCCGCAGACCGATAGGCGCATTGATCCGGTTCAGAAACCCGTCGCTTACCCCTTCGCTTTTAAGCTGCTGTTTTACAGCCGTAATCTTTGTCTTACTGCCGATAACGCCAATGTAGGCGCAGTTTTTGGATATGACCTGGCGCAACACCACGACATCCCATGCGTGAGTCATGATTACGATATAATCACGGGAACTAATATCGATATGTCTGTCTATATGTTCATAATCACCGATAACCAGATCGTAAGCGGAAGGGAAAAGTTCCCGGCTTACAAATTCTTCCCGGTTATCAAAAACAACGCAGCGGAAACCGGTGGTAGAAAGTACCGGTTGTAAAGCCCGGGCGCAATGCCCGCCGCCAAAAATAAATACCTTGCCCGCGAAGTTGATTGGATCGCTGTAAATACGTTTCTCTCCAAGGTTCACCATAACGCCTTTGTTTCTGGCAAGTGCTTTAATGTCTTCCGTACCCATTTCCATATCTTTTAAGGGAATATTCGTGCCATACAGGGCCATGATCCAGTCGTTGGGATTGGTTAAATCGGTAAAGACCCAAATATCTTCGTCCCGTTCCAGGCACAAAAGACATTCCTTCATCAACGAAATCGTTTTTTCATCACCGCCCCTGATAAACTGGAAATAAACATCCACATTGCCGCCGCAGAGCATGCCCAGTTCTTCCTCATCGTTACGGTACAGCCGGTAGGTCTTACGTCCGGACTTTCTTTTTTCCAGCAGGTTCCGGGCATACAGGATGGATTTATATTCCACTGTTCCGCCGCCGATAGTACCGCAGACCCTGCCGTTCTTATCAACCAGCATATGAGCGCCCGCGCTTCGGGGACTGGAGCCAATTTCGGCCACAATGGTCGCCAGTACCGTGTCCTCACCGGCAATGGTTTTTGTTAAGAGGGCTTTAAAAATCTCCTTCATGTTTATACTCCCTTTATAATACTCCCTATGCCTATATGCCCTTGCCAAAGGGACAGACAGGATAATGACACTCGGGGCACGAAAGGCAAAGGCCGCCGATTCCCATGCGGGTAAAGTCCCGGCGTTCAAGCCGTTGTCCGGCGGCTATACGCGGCAGAATCATATCGAATACCGTGGCCCCGGCGAACATGACGCAGCCGGGAATTCCCATAACGGGGGTACCGTCGTCAAAATAGGCAAGCAAAAACATGGCGCCGGGAATCACCGGCGTTCCGTAGGTTACGATCCGGGCGCCGCTTTGTCTGATCGCGCCGGGAGTGTTGTCGTCGGGGTCAACGCTCATGCCGCCGGAACAGAGGATCAGGTCCGGTTTTTCCGAATGGGCCGCAGCAATAGCACCGGCCACCAGGCCCGTACCATCAGCAACGACTATCTGCTTAATCACCCTGATTCCATAAGCAGCGAGTTTTTCCTTTAAAACCGGACCAAAGGTATCGGTAACAAGCCCCTTTGCCACTTCACTGCCGGTGGTAATGACCGCCGCGTTTTTCAGGCGATAAGGCAGTATGTTCATGAGCGGCGCTTCTCCGGCGGTCGATTTAGCCAGGAACAGTTTTTTTTCTTCAATTACGAGTGGAATAACCTTCATAGCGGCAAGTTTATCGCCGGTTTTAACCGCGCTGTGGTTATGCCTAACGGCAATAATGACATCTTCGATTTCGTTGATGCGGGCAAGAATATCCGCGTCGTATTGAAAGAGCCCGTCTGTCTGCGCGATGAATTCTATCTTGCCCTCCCGCGGCCCTTTTCGATCAATTCCGGTTCCCCGGCAGATGGCCGCCAGGACTTCGGCCGCTTCATCTTCGTGGAGAGTGCCCTCGATTTTTTCCCAAATATAGATCTGCTCTTTGCCCATTGAAAGCAGCATAGGAATGTCCTCTTCCCGTATCACATGACCTTTGCGGAATTGGACGCCTTTCATTTCTCCTTTTACAATGCGGGTCAGATCATGGCAAAGTACGCTGCCAACCGCTTCCTCAACTCTAAGCAGTTTCATATCACACTCCTGGGAGTCTGTGGGGCTTTAGCCCAAATGATAAAGAAAATGCACAATTTTGTACATTTTCTACCTTGCAGACTCCCAAAGGAGCCCAAAAATCGGGGGTTTTTGCGGTCAAGGCCGCAAAAATCCACAAGTCCCACAGGCTCCTAGAATTTGCTCTCGCAGCCTGAGGGCCTGCCGGAAGCGTTTTTCATGGGCGGAACGGGCCGTCTCGTCATGGCATTTTTCCATGGAATAAGTAAAACGTTCTTCCAGGCTCACTTCCAGTGTACCCATAAGCAATTTATCCGCCAAATAGACAACGGCGGCTTCGTCAAGCACAACAGGCTCCGGCAGGTCTTCATGTAGCGCGATTATGTCCGCCACTTTAGGATAACCTTCCGCCCGCAGCCAATCCGCTCCGGTTTGCGCATGAGACCTGTGACCTTTGGCAATATCATGTAACAACGCCGCGATATATACCAAATCGCCGTTAATACCGGTACCGTATTTTGCGAAGACTGACGTGATTTCCATAGCCTTGTATGCGACCGCCTGACAGTGATCGACCACTCGTTGAGGCGTCTCTTTTTTCCGGAACAGTTTGAAACATTCTTCCTCATCAGGAATATCAACCGGCATCCTTCCGGCCTCCCCGACCGTGATACCATCCTCTCCTATCCACAGTTTGTTGATACAGCCGTAAGGCTGGGGCAGCGACAACCAATCCTCCGGGGCAAGATTTTGGTATTTGCAGAGCAGCAGCCGGTTAACCCCCGCATGGGTAACAACCGTTACGTTCCCTTCGCTTTGCGTCAAAATCTGTTCAATGGCAGCGGCTGCCCGTATTTGGACCTGGGCCGGGGTTTCTCCATTGGGCGGAGCGATCGCCCGGTTTTGGCCCCGCAACGTGTAAAGATCGGGAAAACGTTTCTTGATTTCAACAAAAGTTAATCCTTCCCAGTCTCCCATATTGATTTCAGCAAGGCCGCTGCAAAGCTGTACCGGCCATCTGCCCTGAGAAATAATATCCGCCGTCAAACGGGTCCTCCGGGCAGGGCTTGCATACAAACCGGTTAATCCTTTACCGGTAAAAAAGACCTTTAATCGTTCCGCCTGATATTTTCCCCGTTCTGACAGCGGTATATCAGTACGGCCGATACATCGTTTTACACCGCCAAAGTCAACTTCACCATGCCTTACAAGATAAAGGGTTCTCAGCGTCTTTCCGGTTTGCATACATTCATTATACCCGGCGCCATGTGCAGATATATGTAACCTATGTTACAGAAATTTACAAAATTGCTATTTTTAATAATACACGAGGCTGTTTCAAACTGCAAGCCTTGAAATTATCCCGTCCTGTAAGCAATATCAACAGGTCAGGGAGGGTATGTTTAATCCTTGATTTCTGTTAATGTTCCTGAATCATTCATAATAATAACGTGTTGTAACCTCGTTTGAAAAAAGCCCCTTTGTCTGGCGTTTTAGTTCAACCCATGATTCATGTTTGCAAAAATCTTCATAGGTGAAAGCGTTCTCGCCCTGATCCTCAAAATCCAATAACTGGATCAATTCGCCGAATACCCAGCTCGGTATCTGGACTTCCTTTTCTTCGGCACTGCCGGCAGTGTACACTTTCATTGTAACACCTGCCGGCAGTAAGGACTTTATGCTTTTCAACGCCTGTATCGCGCTGTACGCATCAGCTTTATTGTTCAGGGCATATACGGTAACACAACGTATCATTATTTCGTTATCCTTCTGTTTCCAAGGCACGTAAAAAATCAGCCGCGTAATCCAAATTTACCACACAAAAAGATTTTGCGTCAAGCACCGGCAGGCGGTGTTTATACCGTCCGGAAAGCTCTAAATATAGTTTGTCAAAATCAGGTACATACAGTATATTGTATTTTCCTTCAACATGATCTTTACATAACAGCCTCAGCACACGCTGCCCCCGGATCACATCAAAATGAATTTCGCTGGCAAACGTGTCCGGGTCAAGCTGGGACAACGTGTTTCCCTTGGCTATTTCCACAATTTTATCTTCAAGGCATTCATCGAAAATCAATATTTTTCCCGTAAATCGTTCATGTTGTCCACAACGCGCAGAATAAATCCTTCGTGATCCGGGAGATCTTTCGCTGCGCTCATCATACGGGCCTGAGCATCAAGTCCTCCGTCAGCAATAAGGTACAACAGTACCCGCCGGACAGGATCGATGTAAAGCATATTGTAGAGCAGGCGGGTTTTGCTGCCGCATGATTCGCATACATAATCAAAAAAAGAACCGTCAATGATAGCTTTCTTGACTGACGGTTCTTCCTGCGCGTTTACCGACCCCCGTACCGGCGCCCTGGATAAGGAGCCGCACGAGGGGCAGTTAAACTCGCTTTGTACCACAACAGGCATCGCGCTTAATGACCATCGCCGTGGGGCCCTTCATGCTTGCCGTACGCATGAGGTCCTCCATGTTCGCTATGCGGATGGGGCGTGGGCTTAATAAAGAAGCAACATATAAACGCAATGATGCCCGGTATTACCAGACCTGTCCATGTCGCCGATGCCCAGCCGCTAAGATTGCCGATAGGCTGCCCGGCACTTCTCGGGAGAATACCGCCGTTGGTTTGGATAAGGCCGAAGAACAGAGGGCTGAACATCTGTCCACCGTATTGCAGGATAGTGATCAGCGAAAGCCCCAGGCTGATAGCAGTTATACCGCCGCGTCCTACAAGCAGGGGAATGTACGGGCGGACAGTAGCAACCAAAATTGCGTTCCCAAGAAGCTGCACCATAAAGTAAATCATGAACAATGGCCAGCCGGAAAGCCCCAAAAATTGGGTTTTGAATCCAACTACCCCCGACAAGGTCAGGAAAAGAACACCCAATGAGATCAAAAGATACTTGCGGTTACGGTTGATGCGGTCAGAAATCAATCCGAACAGCGGGGCAAGAATACCCATGGCGTTGACGATAGAACCCCAGGTATTGGCTGATGCGCCGGTGAACATTTCCGGCCCAAAACCGCCGGCAAAAAATACCGCGTTATATGTACTGAGGCCATAGTTGATGTAATTGAACGCGCACCACGCAATCAATACCATCCAGACCTGATGTTGTTTGAACAAAGGCAGGACTTCTTTGAGGGGTTTTGCTTCACTTGATATTTCGGTCTGTCCCCTGGGCGGATCTTTGTATACGAAGACGATAAGCAAAAGGCAAACAAAAACGATAACGCTTTGCACTATCCAGATCGTGTGAGGATTCGAGTGCGCCAGATCTCCTGCGGCCATGGGATTGACAATAGCATTGGTCGTTATTAACATCCCCACAGGAACCCAGGTGCCCCAGAAGCCGATGGTAAACGCGCGGTTTTTTGCGGAAACCCACCCTGTAATTGCCGTCGGCGAGTTTACCGCCACAAGGCCGATGCCGAAACCCATAACGATACGCATACCGAGCAATAACAAAATGTTATCGCCCGAAAGCGCGCTGCCAAAACCGGCAATCGTAACAAGAATACCGCCGCAAATGATGGATTTTTTTACGCCGATTGCCCTGGTGATAAATGTTGCAAGAACGGCGGCGGCCAGGGCCCCCATTGAAATAAACGACATGGCGTGGCCAAGCTGCCCCATTGCCTGGCCGATTGCGGCCCCCTGAGCTCCGGGGAAATATGCGTGAAGCAGTATCCCGCCCGAAAGCATGGGAGGTACCGAAAACCAGATGATGGCAACGGAAATACTGATTAAATAAATCGTAATAAACATAAGCCGGCTTTGTCCGCCGGACTTTGTCTGTTGTATATCTGACATATTATCTCTCCTTAACTCAATTGTTTGAGACCGGTCTGGGCACGGTCCGATTTTTGTTCTTTCAACATCCGCCAAATATGCTCAGGATCAAGGGGAAGCTCAGTGATGTACAAACCGGTGGCCATGTGGATGGCATTGGCGATTGCGGGTGCGATTGGCGCGGTTGTACCTTCGCCGCATTCCTTGGCTCCGAAAGGCCCTTCAGGATCAGGCGGGTAATCATATTTCGTGGTTATTTTGGGCATATCCAATGCCGTAAGCATACGATAATCGCGAAAACTCGGATTGAGTGTTTTTCCGTCCCTGATTTTCATCTCCTCGAATACGGCATACCCCAGCCCTGAATAAATTGATCCCTGAAGCTGGCCTTCAACGGCTTCGGGATTAAGCGCCTGCCCGCAGTCATGGGCGAAGAAAAACTCGTCGATATCCAGCGTACCGGTTTCCATATCAACGGTAAGGTGGCAGGCGCCGGTTGAGAACACATAACTCGGTGCATAATTTGAAGGTCTGCCGCGGTACTGTGCGCTGCTCGTGCGGTGATAATAGGAACCGATACCGACAATTTCGTCTCCGCCATGGGCGCTCATGTAGTTAAACACCGCCTGTTTCCAGGGCATGGACAGATCCGTTTTACCCATATCACGGCAGACAACTTTATGATCGATAAGGTCAAGTAAATGTGGTTCGACGCCCCAGACCTGCGCCACCGATTCCAGCAGCTTGCTTTTTACGTCGATTGCCGCGTTACGAACCGCATTGCCGCCCAGGAAGGTAACACGGCTGCCGTAAGCACCCGAGTCGTAACCTGCGTTGAACGTGCTCGGCTGGATGAGCTTTACCTCGTTCATTTCAAGACCAAGTTCTTCCGCAACAATCGCAACCATAACGGTATCCGCGCCCTGGCCGTTTTCATGACAGTTTGAGTAAAGCGAAACACCGCCGTTGTAATTTACGCGGATTGTCGCATTGGTCTGTACCTGATTCGGCGAGTTGAGAATCGGAGAGGCGGTACCCGAAACAAACGCGGTGCCGGAAAATCCAATGCCCTCGCCGGGTTTCAGTGTGTCTTTGCGCTGATCCCACTTCATGAATGCGGCCGCATCCTTAAGGGTATCTTTGAACGCGCACGAAGTGACGACAAGGCCGGCCGGAGATTTATACCCGCTTTCCAGCGCACTTTTCAGGCGGAATTCCACCGGATCGATCCCCATTTCTTCGGACGCATACTGCATATTAATGTCATGGGCAAACTGTACCTGGCAGGCGGTATAACCGCGCATGGCGCCGGAATAGGGTTCATTGGTAAAGATACGCTTTGATTCAAGATCAATCGCGTCGATTTTGTACGGGAATGCCGCCCAGATTACGCTCAAGTTTACCGGCGCTACCTGGGACTCGCCATAAGCGCCGCCGTTCAGTATCTGAAGGGCTTTTTTTGCCAGGAGGGTACCGTCTTTGTCGAAAGCCGCGTCAATATGGATGTTGAACGGATGGCGCCCGTGCATGGTCATAAATTCTTCCCGCCGCGTCATTACACAACGCACGGGGCGCAATGTCCTTCTCGCGCACTCACATGCGACAAACTCCGTATAGGGATAATTCGATTTACCTCCGAATGCCCCGCCGACATAAGGCCTGATTACATGAAAGTTTAATTCGTCTTTCTGAAAAATACGCGCAAGCCAGAACTGATCCGACCATGTCATCGAGGAACTTTGGTAGACCGTCCATTCGTCTTTTTCCGTATCGTAGCTGGCATAGGTCGCGTGAGGTTCAATGGGTGCGATATGAATATGATGGGTCTTGAAATCACGATGGGAGACATACGCAGCCCGGGCAAATTCCGCCTCAATGTCCTTGCCGCCGTTCGATCCGGCCTGATGGCAGGTGGGACCAATGTTCTTGTTTTTTCTTCCGTAGCCCTGTACGTCGACTGCATCGGGTTTCAGCGCTTCAAAGGGATCAAACACCGCGGGAAGTTCTTCGTATTCAACTTCCACCAGAGAGGCTCCCCGCAGCGCCGTCTCCTCATCGACTGCGCAGACAGCCGCAACCGGATCGTAGTACATACGCACTTCATGTTTGCAGAGAACTTCAATATCGCCGCCCCCCGCGCCTTCAACGTGGGTACCGATACGTACTTCGGAAAAATCCTTGCCGGTAAGTACACATTTTACACCGGGAAGCGCTTCGGCCTTACCGGTGTCAATCGACTTGATCTTTGCGTGGGCGTATTTTTCGTTGTGTACGATTTTTACGGTGAGCATATCGGGAGACATAAAATCACCGGCGAATTTTCCCTTGCCGGTAACTTTATCAAATGCGTCCACTCGGTCATACTTGCTCTCCTTGCCGTTTATCAACCGGTAATCATTTGGTTTCCTGTAGTACTCTTTATCTGCGAATCTGTTCATACTTTTGCCTCCTTCCTCATGTCTGCCGCAACTGCCAAGATAGCCTCAACATATTTGACATAGCCGGTACAACGGCACAGGTTGCCGGAGATGGCTTCACGCACATCGTATTCTGTCGGATTCTGATTTTTATCCAGCAGGGCCTTTGCGCTCATTACCATACCCGGCGTACAGTAACCGCACTGGAACGCCCACCGCTTGATAAATTCCTTTTGAAGCGGATGCAGTTCGCCATCTTTGGCGATTCCTTCAACGGTGATGATTTCATGGCCGTTAATTTCGTGCGCTAAAGCCAGGCAGGAATTTATGGGATTCCCATCGAACAGTACGGTACAGGCGCCGCACTCACCCTCCTCGCAGCCCTTTTTGGTTCCTGTCAGGCCGAGATGATCCCGGATAAGGTCAATCAGGGCAACGTTTGATTCACACGCGATTTCCATGGGATCGCCATTCAGGACAAATTTGAGAATCTTATTCATCTGTTTAACCCTCCAATGCCTTTTGAATGACACGCTTGGTGAATACACGAACCATATCGGCCCGGTATTCCGCGGAGGCCCGGACATCGCTGATGGGCTTGCATGAATCCATCGCGGCTATACCGGCCTGACCAAGAAGCTCGTCGGTGAGTTCCTTGCCCTTCAGCAGATCCTCAGCCGGTTTTGAACGTATTGGGGTAATGGCGACCGCGCCCAGGGTAATACGCACATCCATGCATTTTTTACCCTCCGCCTTTACCCATGCGGCAACACCGACGATTGCCAGATCCATGGCGCGGCGCACCGAATGTTTGATATAGGCTGCTTTTTCATTTGCGGCAAGGGGCGGAATGACAATGCCAATCACGATATCACCCTGTTCCAAGGCGACTTTCTTGAAACCCACATAGAACTGATCCATCGGAATTTCCGTCTTCTTACCGTCATGACGATGGACAAGTACCTTCGCGTTCTGGGCCATCAGGATCGGCGCGGTATCGCACGAGGGCGATGCATTCACGATATTACCAGCAATCGTACCTTTGGACCTTACCTGCATGGATGCGACATACGCTGCGGCTGCCGCGATTGACGGATTTTTCTCTTTGATGATTTTTGAGAACTCTATATCACGCAGCTTGGTAAGCGCGCCGATTTTGAGCCCTTCTGTTTCATCGTATTCAATGTAGTCCAGGCCGGGGATGCCTTTGATATCTACAAGATGTGTTGGCTTTAGAATACCGTCATTCATGGGCGGCAGCAAATCCGTACCGCCATTCATAATTTTCGCGCCGTTTCCCAATTCCCGCAGCAGGTTCGATGCCTCTTCAAGGCTCTTTGCGGAAATGTACTCAAATCTTGGTAATACCATAAGCAAATTCTCCTTTGTAAAGATTAACAATACAAGGCTAATCAAAAACAATTTTTGATCAGCCTCCCTGGATTTGTCATTATGGTATCATTGTTATGTATTTCGTATGTATAGCTTAAGCTACAAAAAATCAGTTTTTTTCAATTTTTTTCGATTTCCATGCGGCATAATTCGATGCAAGCACGCAAATTGCCGCGTCTTTGCACGAAACGGAACCATAGCAGATACCCTCATTGGCGCCCGTCCATCCATGCTGCTCACAAAAGAGCATAGTAGGATTGATATTGGGGCCGTCATCAGGATATGTTTCATTGCGGGTTTCAGTCATAACAATACCTCCGCTTTAATTTACGCATACAAAACGATTACGCATAGTAAACTATGCTACATCCTTTCATAGCTCCAAACATAGTCAAAACACTCAAGGACATTTTTATTGGCGCTTTTTCCGATAACTAAACTGTGAAATGCCGTATTTCTCTTTTTTTCCCTTGCGATTTTTTCCAAAAGATCCGTTTCAAAAGCGCCCATGATAAAATCGGATATCACGATAATGTCCGCCTTGCGAAAAGAATCAGTCCCAAGCATACGCAGCGATTCCCGCATGGCCGTATTCGCATCGGTTCCGCCGTGAAATGCCATTGCCAGAAAGGAAATGAGCCGGTCAATGTTGTCGTTGATATTGGACACATCCAAAGTTTCTATGCCTGTCGAAAAGGATATGAGATAACATGGTCTATGATCCCGCAGGGCTATTTTTAAAAGAGCGAAACAGATCGTTTTGGCGATTGTTTCCGGCCTTCCGTGCATAGACCCTGATGTGTCAAGACAGATAATAAAAGGCCCCCGGTATTCTTTTACTTTCAGGCGTTTGCTTTTTGTCCTGACTTCACGGAAGGCGAACATTTTTGTTTGGTATTCCCAGGCAAGCAACTTCTTTTCAAGATATTTTTTTAAGAAAACGGATTCTGTTTGCGGATCGGCCAAAAGCGCTATTTCTGCAGGAATTATGCTTTCCAGATCATTTGACTGATGGATACCGGTAATTTCCGCTTTTTGAGAATATTCGCTGTTCAGGTCGGGTATATAGTGTGTCTCGGTGAACAATTCTTCTTCGTATGTGATTTTGGCAGTCTGAGTCCGTCCCAGTTTTTCACAAAGCTCCCGTAATTTTATGTCGTTTTCCAGAAGTTCTGCGTAGCGATAGAGAACGGTAAAATCAAGTTTTTCCCATTTACTTTTATTCATATCCCATAATCTGCCGGCTGCGCCCGAAGAATCGGGTATCAATAATTCCCCGAGCCGCTTTAATGTCCCAATTTTTTGATAGAGTTCCTTCAGAAATTCCCGGCGCATGGCATCAATAAAAGCCAGCTCCCATTGCGATATTTTATGGAAAAGCGCTGCCTCCCATCTGTCGCAAAAGTGCTCAAGTACGCTTGAAAACCGCCTCGGTGCAGGGTGAATACCCTCAGGGTACAGGCATTTTTGAAATTCCGTATAATAAAAGCCGGTATCCGGCGGCAAAAAGTCGTTTCCCGTCAACAGTTTTGCCCAGTTCTTTTCAAATTCGCTTTCGGTCGTTTGACGGAAATCAGCGAGAAATTTTGCCTCCGCCGTAAACGGATTTGATTCCGTGGAAAGCCGAAGCTTCACGGAACCGGTAAAAGCGGCCGTCTCTTTATCAATGATCCGCGAAATACTCTTATCCATCGTCAAATACCGTTTCTTCGCTTTTTATTTTTTTATAGGTATTTTGCGCCAGCGTTATGTCCAGTTCCTTCTTTTCAATTTCTTTCAGGATATTTGGAATATGCGCTTCCACAGCGGCAGCATATTCCGGTTCTACAAAAAGATTTTTGCGCAAATACGGCGCATCCTTGCGTTTACATTCCTCTATTTTGACTTTGGCGTTTTGCAGCATATCAAGGAAGGACGTAACGCGGCGATCCCATTCTTTTTCTATATCCGGCGAAGGTTTTTTTATTTTACGGTACAATCTGCCGTGTGTTACGGTCCTTAGGCGGAATTCGGTATCATTTATAATGATACCGAACGGGGAATTTCCTTTGCGGATATTGTACAGCCCGGATGAATTTACGTCATTATAAGCAGGATTTTTATATGAGATGCCTATATTTTGATAGCTGTCCGTCAAGCGGTGGTAGTCGTACTGTAAAAGCAGCTTCATGTTTTGATTTGGCGGATTTTCAATTTCATAATATCCCGCAATAGGGATGTAAAGTATATTAAACTGCTCATCCTTGACATACACCGTTTCTTTTTCTATTTCTTCCCTGAATAATTCAAATGTCTTGTCAAAAAAATTAAAATCAAAGACAGCGCTATAGCCGTATTTTTCAACGGCATTCTGAACCATGGCGCTTGCGGGTTTTATCTGTGTCTCATCATGCCATATACAATGTCGTATCAAAAAACAGTCCATTAAATCAACTTCTTTGCGGTCATTGAGAAAAGCCGCCGTGCGCATGAGCCGTACAATTTTTCTCCAGCGCCGGTCAGATACATACATTGCAGATCGTATATCGTCATTTGTATTCTTGTTATAATCGTCGATAAAGTTTCTAATCACATCGATTACATACCGGATATTTTGAGGGATATTAATCTGGTCAATGCGCAGGCTCCAGTCAAGATAATCATCGTCTGCTATCTTGTCTTCCTCGTCTATTTCCGGTTCTGTCACGCAGGACATCTCCGTCATTTCATGAAACATCTGTTTATCCTGAATGTTGCCCACCACCAGCCTGACAAGAAAACGGTCCCACAACGCTTCCAATCCGTCATTTTTTGAGGGCAGTTCATTTGACGCCGAAACAAGCGCCTTCATTGGGACCTTTATTTCAAATTCGCCGTTTCGAAAGATTTTTTCGTTTATTACCGTGAGTAAAGCATTTTGAATTGAAGGTCCTGCTTTCCAAATTTCGTCAAGGAAAACAATAGTGGCGGAAGGTAGATAATTGTTAATGTTCCGCTCATATTTATCATTGTTTTTTAATTCCGATATTTTAACCGGGCCGAACAGTTCGTCGGGCGTACTAAAACGGCTCATCAGATACTCGAAACCCCTAGCGTTTTTGTACGCATATTTAAGGCGTCTTGCGACAAGGCTTTTCGCGATTCCGGGAGGCCCAAGAAGGAAAATACTCTCCCCCGCGATTGAAGAAAGCAAGGCGAGATAAAGTGCCGCATCTTTTTCGTAAATACCGAGAGTTAAGCATCGCAACAACTTCTGAATTTTTGTTTTTATGCTGTTCATCTTTGAATACCTCATTAACAGTGTTATCTTAACTTGAACAGACAAAGGCGGATACGTATAATAACAGAGTTTTTTGGAAAATTCATTTTCCGGGGCCCAGATATTCCATATGCCGTTTTAATTTCTCAATATCGTGTATACAGTAATGACCGTTTATCTGTTCAATGAGCGCCATGTCTTTCAACTTTTGAGAAATCCGATTTATGGTTACCCTATTCACACCCAGCATGTTTGAGAGCATTTGCTGGCTCACCTTTTCTTTTATGAGCGTTTTATTGTCATAGGGGATGCCGCAATTTACCGCAAATATCAACAACAGGTTACAGAAACGCCAGGTAACATCGTAAATTTTGGTTTCACGAATCTGTTCCATGGCCCCATAAAATTTATAGGTAAGGGATTCAATAATCGCCATAGTTATATGAAAATTTTCTTTCATCCGTTCAACCAGAGTATTCCGGTCTATGCAGACAAGCTCCGAAGATTTTATCGCCTTAAAATAAACAGGAGAAGGCTTGTTCAAAAGCACGCATGCTTCCAGGATTAGGGAATAGGGCAGATTAACGTCATATATACGCTCGTCCCCTTCGAGCGTATATTCAAAGCCGACAACACAGCCTTTTCTGAGTACATAGCAGTCTTTGAGAAAATCTCCCTGTTTTATAAAAACGGTGTTTTTAGGAATACTTTTGACTATACCCAGATCGTCAAAAAGTCCGCCCCTGTGGGGAAGGCACAATAAACGGGTAATGGGAAAGGATTCAATTTCCCCTTTTTTTAATAAAAACCGTGCCCCATCCATTATTCGCTCCTTGCATAAAACTGTGTTTCATGAACCTGCCCAAAACCAATGACTGTGCGCTTGGGAAAGCCTCTCATGTTTAGATCACAATTTCAAAATTTACCACTCATATTATAAATACCAGACTTGTTCAGAAACTTCAGTTTTCAGACAGCCAACCGGGGTGTCGAACAAGTTCTATTATATCCATAGAATTGTGAATTATAATTGTAACATAGATTACACCTTCCTGACTTTTTCGGTTATGCTTTTTACAGCCGCTCACGGGGTGTTTTTATATACTGTATACTATTTTATACGCCAAGGTTGAATTTGTGCCGATTACGGAGGTAAATCCACCTACCGTGTTCCTTGTCGTTGAAGACGACCACCCCATGTAACCCCTTCTCATCCGCGCAGAGACAGTCGGTAAGCCCAATACACCGCTTCATCATGCTGCAATCAACTTCGCCGTAGTGTAACCTATGTTACTTGTCCATAAAAAGAAAACGTGTTCCAATTAAATATGTCTACTCATTTTGTAAATTTTTCTATAGATAAAGAAAAATCGCAGATTGAAGCGATTGTACGGTAAAACTTTCGGGGAAAACCGGTGCCGAAATGGAGGCTTTTACCGGCGTGCCGGTGGCGCAGTTCCTTACCATATACGATATGTGCAAGGCTATAGACCCCGGCATGGTAATAGGAAACATCCGGCTTTGGGAAAAATCGGAGGCAAGAGCGGTCATTTTCTGCGTGATGAAGCAGGGGCGCCGTGACCACATTGAAAGATTCTTTTGGCAGAACAATAGACTACCTCCGTCTTTCGATTACCGATCGCTGTAATCTGCGCTGTATCTATTGTATGCCCGCCGAAGGCGTGGCATGGGTACCGCATAACGATATTCTCACATTTGAAGAAATCATCCGGATCTGCAGAATTATGGCCGGCGTGAAGATACGGAACATCAAGGTAACAGGCGGTGAGCCTTTGGTACGGCGCGGCGCAACAGAACTGGTTAAGAATCTAAAAAACCTGCCGGGCATTGAAAAAGTAACCATGACGAGCAACGGTACGCTGTTAGGCGGATATCTTGATGATTTATCACAGGCCGGGCTTGACGCCGTCAATATCAGTCTTGATTCTGTTAACAGAGCAATCTTCAGGCGCATTACCGGAAAGGACGGTATAGAACAAATTTTTGCCGCTATACGGCGGGCGGGGGAACTGGGGCTGCCGGTAAAAATAAATTGTGTCCCGTTACGGGGTGTTAACGAATGTGATGTGGTGAACATAGCCGGCCTGGCAAAAAAAGGCAACCTTATGGTTCGCTTTATTGAGCTTATGCCCCTGGGTGCCGCCGCCGTGTTTCATCCCATCCCGGTAAAGGACCTGATCTCCATGCTGGAAAAGGAGTACGGTTTTTTGATGCCTGTGACAGATAAAATTGGCAACGGTCCGGCATCTTATTATACTCTGTCTGGTTTTACCGGATACATCGGCTTTATCAGCGCTTTAAGCCACAGGTTTTGTGCAGGCTGTAATCGCCTGAGGCTCAGCGCTGAAGGTTTTTTGAAGCCCTGCCTTTCCGGTAACATGGAGCTTGACCTGCGGGCTTTACTTAGAGGCGGCGCTTCCGACAAAAAAATCGAGACGGCCATAGAGGAACTTGTTATGTGCAAACCTGAACAACACAGCTTTTTAAGCGGCGGACACGGACAAAAAGAAATGTTCCGCATCGGGGGATAACATGGACCTTAATCCAGTATTCATCATATATCATGCCGGCGATTTCTTGCCGGGTATGATAGTTGTTGGTTTCAATTTTCTCTATGATGAGATCCTCAATGTCTTTCAGTTTTCCCTTGCCCCCCCCGCCAACGTGAAACAAATCATTGTCCACGTTGCCGTCTTTTATTCGTGCTGAAGGGTTTAATACCCAAGAACCCGCCTTACGTCGGGGAGCTTCAGGGCGGGTTGTTGATTTAGGAACACTTCCTTATTTTTGAGCTGGGGCAAGATTCGGGGTATTAAACCAACGCCGTCGAATAAAACGCCTTTCTCCCGGCGTACTCGGCAATCCCCTCAAGCTGATCCTCGATCCTCATCAACTGGTTGTACTTGCAGATACGATCGGTCCGGCTCATGGAACCGGTCTTGATCTGTCCGGTCTCAAGGCCCACCACCAGGTCGGCGATAAAGCTGTCTTCGGTCTCGCCGGAACGGTGGGACACAACGGCAGTGTAACCGGCTTTCTTGGCCATCTCCACAGCCTCGTAGGTTTCGGTCAGAGTGCCGATCTGGTTCACCTTGATAAGGATGGAGTTGCAGGCGCCCATCTTGATACCCTTCTCAAGCCGCTTGGTATTGGTAACAAAGAAATCGTCCCCCACGATCTGTATCTTGGAACCGAGGCTTTTGGTGAGTTTTACATACCCGTCCCAGTCATCCTGATCCAGCGGGTCTTCAATAGAAATAATGGGATACTTGTCCACCCACTTGGTATAAATATCGATCATTTCCTCGGCCGAGAAAAGTTTGTCCGGGTTGGATTTCCAGAATTTGTAGCCCTTCTTGCCGCCTTCACCGTAAAGCTCGGAACTGGCGCAGTCCAGGGCGATGGCGACCTGCTCGCCGGGTTTGTAACCCGCCTTCTCAATAGCCTTCATAATGTAATCCAGGGCTTCCTCGTTGCCAATGTCCGGCGCAAAACCGCCCTCGTCGCCAACTGCGGTATTTTTTCCCGCGTCGTGGAGGAGTTTTTTCAGATTGTGGAACACCTCGGCCGTCCAGCGGACCGCTTCCCGAATAGATTCGGCGCCCACGGGCATGACCATGAATTCCTGAAAGTCGATTTTGTTGTCCGAATGTTTGCCGCCGTTGATAATGTTTGCCATGGGAACCGGCAGAAGGTTCGCGTGAAAAGCGCCCAGGTACTTGTAGAGCGGCACGTCAAGGAAGTTCGCCGCGGCTCTGGCCATTGCCATGGACACACCCAAAATCGCGTTGGCCCCCAGATTGCCCTTGTTTTCGGTTCCGTCCAATTCAAGCATGGTCCGGTCGATGTCCACCTGTTCCAGCGCGTCCAGTCCCTGAATTTCCGGAGCAATAACATTGTTCACGTTATCCACCGCTTTCAGGACGCCCTTGCCCAGATAGCGCGCCTTGTCATTGTCCCGCAGTTCCACCGCCTCATAATCGCCGGTAGACGCCCCGGAAGGAACTGCGGCCCGCCCCAGTGAGCCATCCTCCAGTACCACATCAACCTCAATAGTAGGGTTTCCCCGTGAATCAAGAATCTCACGAGCTTCCACATATTCAATGATACTCATACTATCCTCCAATTTCGTTAGATGCTTTTATTATGCGGCTTTAAGGCAAGTAAGTCAAGGCAACGCATTGCCTCATCAAAATTCTAACCCAAAAGGGGCCATGCCTCATTATAAAAATCTAACCCAAATTAAACCGGTTCCTGCCGACAGAAAAGGATCGGAGGCACCACATGGGGTTAGACATGAAAGACAGACGGACGCTGGCCAATGA
>JAIROT010000048.1 GCA_031257385.1 Treponema sp. | reverse complement strand
TTTCCCGGTACGCCTGCGGGAATTGATCCATGTTTTTGATTTCCCCGGTCCTGGCTCCCCTGCCGGAGTACCGGGGGATGTCGATTTTCTTGCCGGGCTTTGACGCCGGTTTTAACCGGGCCCGAAGTTCCTCAAGACTGGTTTTGATGCTGACAGCGTAAGCGGCCTGGACATCTTCCGGCAGGTTCGCCAGATGATAGCGGCGTTCCTTGCCGCCCCGCACCGCGTAACTGCGGTAGGGCCAGCCTTCTTCTTTAGCTCTTTGGATAATCCATCCTCTTGATCTTAATAATAATTCCGCGATCTCTTTAACGGTCAGCCACTTGTCGATCATGGTTGTTTTCCCTTCCGGGTTTTCCCCCGCTCTAAAGCCAGCTCTTCGCTCCATATCTTTTTTGCCCGGTCAAGCATTACCTCTATCATGCGCAGGCATTCTTTCTCGTCGAAAAGCCAGGTCCCGTCTTTGTTTTTCATGCGGAACATGGTGATCGGATTGGTACAGATACGCTGGTCAATCATCGTCCCTTAACTCCCCGTTTATTAAAAGTCCCTCCGTGCGGTATAATTCAGCTGATACACTAAAATCTTTCCCGCAAGGAGGGGCATTACCATCTGTTTACCTCTGTACCAATCCCAGGCTGCCCAGCATAGCAAGGTCTTCGACTACCAGCGTTGTAGGCCATGCTTTGTTGGCCTGGGTTCTGATAGCGTCAGCCTGGGCCTGGTAAATCAAACGCTGGCCCTCGATCTCCATTTGGCGGCGCTGTATATCGACAGTCTGCCCCTGGATGCGGGCGACCGACGCTTCTGTTTCCGCCTGGGTGGTTTTTACCCGTTGTTCCGCCATAGCGTTCGCCTGATCCTGTCTCAAAACGTTCTCGCGCATTTTAGCGACCGCTAAATCATTGATACGTTTCTGGAATTCGGAATCGTCATACAAAAGGCCGTCCGTTGAAGAAAGAATGAGAAGCGTAATGCCGTATTTGGCCGCTTCCACCCGTGCCGCTTCAAATGCCTGGGCAACAAATTCAACCCGTTTCGATTCGCACTCGATGATGGGTATTTGCAAAAAGAGTTCTGAAAGTTTGTTGTTTACAACCGGAAAAATAACCCGGTTTATGGCGCTTTCCAGCGGCTCCGCCTCCTCCCTTATAGGCCATTCAGAGGCGTTTATTCTTTCCCATTGTACCGACTGATTGGCTTCACGGTTCGATTTAAACCATTTCAGGTACGCGGAGGCGTCTTCATCGGACTGAATAGTGGCGTTTACTACCAGGGGAACCTTAAAGCCGACCGATTCGCTGGAAACAGCCCTGACGGTAGGATCTAAACCGGATTCCGACCAATAGATTTCTACGGGTTTCCGGGATACTACCAGCACTTTCTGCGTTGGACGCCAGTAGCCGCTATTAGGGAGACGGCCGGTCTGTACCCAGTAGCCGTCAATCAAAACATCCTTGCGCTGGATTTTTGTCATCACATCGGCAGAGGCGGAACTGTCGCTCCTCATATCCACCAGGAACGCGGTTTCATTGGTCTCGATCTGTACGACCGCCGGACGGTTGTACGCCCTGATACATCCTGTCAGCATTAAGCTGACAAGAACCGTGAAAAGAAAAAACAATCTAATGTTTTTCATGCTCTCTTTTCTCCTTGCTCTTAAAATATTTGTAAACGGCAGAAATACCGTTATACGCAAAAAGAATAATCCACAGCGCCGCAAGGGCTGTTAAAATGAAATCGGTTATACCCAGCAGTGTATTAGACAATGACCGCGTAACCTCCACGGTCTGCATGTCCGTAGAACCGCTAAAATATCCGGCGTTGGTTTCAATTTTGAATGCGGCGGCTTCCGCCCGAATAAACGGCTTAATGACACCGGATGCGGCCAGCGTAACGGTTAACGCGGCCAGAAGTATCACGCACCGGGCCGGCCCTTTACTTTTTTTCATAATATGCCTCCTCCTATAGCTTTACCGCCGCCGCGATATCCTTTATCGCCTGCGCGGGCTTTTCGGGCCGCGATGCAGTCGTCAACAAGTTCCTCCAGTTTCCGGGCCTCTTCCTTTGCAATCGGGTCATTGGTCTGAAAATATACTTTCTGGTGTTCCCGCATCCGGAAGACCGCGCCGAAGAATTGTTCCCAGGATTCAATCATGCCGCGCCCCCTTCTTCGCTTTGCGCTTTAATCCACGCATGGGCGGCGCTCAGGCACGGGAAATCCCGCATGTGCCGCCCGCGCAGGAAAACGCGGTAAAGTACCGCTTCATAAACAGGGACTTCCCTGCCGTCCGGATCGCAGTAGCGGATTCGGTAAAACAGTCTTTTCATACGGCATCCTCCTTTATAAAAAGCCCCTCGGTGTGGTATACTCTGATTAACCACAATCTTTTCCCCACAAGGAGGGGCATTATGCACGAAGCCGAAGCAGTATGTCTTATAAAACCGGTCTTGGATTTCTTTATCAACAAAGAAAAATTTGAGGAGATGCCGACTGAAGACGAGTTCGCATTGTCCATTGGTTGTTTCCATGATTTCGTAAAAGACAAGGAACCATACTGGGTTATGATAAAAGCGCAGTGGATCATAGTCGATCTTTTGGATTTCAAAAATAAAATAGGCGACTGTCCCGCTACACTCAAAGAGGCGGTCTTGGCAATCGTCAAAGGGATAAGGGCAGAGCTGGGAAAACTTGTGGAAGAAGAAATCAATGCTTCCAAATCATTCACCTTAAGCCGCAACATGCCTTTCCCCGAATTCATGAATTTGCAGAGCTGGGGACGGAGGGACTGGACCCGTATCCGGAAGCCGCCGATTTAACGGCATCTATGTGAGCCTCAAAACGGGTGTCGCGTTGCCGTGCCAGTTCCACCTCTTTCCAGATACGGCGTTCGAACTGCCTGAATTCATGTTTTTTCCGTAAGCTGTTAATCCTTTTCTTACTCATACCGCGCCTCCTATACCTTCCCGCTTCAGAATAAAACGCATCACGTCACCAAGCATGGCGATCAGGCTATCCCCGGCGACATTCACAATCAGGGTTCCGCTGGAAGTACCGATAAAAACATTTTCTCTCGATGAGTTGTAATA
>JAIROT010000041.1 GCA_031257385.1 Treponema sp. | reverse complement strand
TGAGGGAAAAAGCCGGCGCAGGACGCGCCGGGAGCGCGGAGGCGGGGGTGCAGGGAGCGGACCGGAAGTCCGCGACCGGAACCCCGAATCCCCCCTGCTCCGTTACCCAAAACGCATAGCGTTTTGGGCTTTTGCTTAGTTAAAAAGAGTGTTATACTCTTTTATATATATGTATGAAAACTTCACTTCACAGAAGTTTTCGTGCCTTGAACTCTGGAGCGGTGCGAGAGCGGTCGAATCGGGCTCCCTGCTAAGGAGTTGTGCCCCGCAAGGGTACCGGGGGTTCGAATCCCCCCTGCTCCGAAAAAGGAACGAACTGCGGGTAAAATTACCCTGTTGTTTTCAGGTAACACTCAGCCTGAAAATGGGGGATTCGAACCGGAGCGCTCCTGTGGAAATGCCAAGGCGCAAGCCTTGAGGGAAAAAGCCGGCGCAGGACGCGCCGGGAGCGCGGAGGCGGGGGTGCAGGGAGCGGACCGGAAGTCCGCGACCGGAACCCCGAATCCCCCCTGCTCCGAAAAAGGAACGAACTGCGGGTAAAATTACCCTGTTGTTTTCAGGTAACACTCAGCCTGAGAATGGGGGATTCGAACCGGAGCGCTCCTGTAGAAATGCCAAGGCGCAAGCCTTGAGAGAAAAAGCCGGCGCAGGACGCGCCGGGAGCGCGGAGGCGGGGGTGCAGGGAGCGGACCGGAAGTCCGCGACCGGAACCCCGAATCCCCCCTGCTTCGTTATCCAAAACGCATAGCGTTTTGGGCCGGGGAGTTTTGCAAAGCAAAATTCCAAAAAAAGACGAGGTTGTAGCTCAGCTGGATAGAGCAGCAGATTGCGGATCTGCAGGTCGCACGTTCAAATCGTGTCAGCCTCAATCGTCCCCAGATATTCATTGATAGCCGACGCGAGGGAATTTTCGCCAATTCTGATGATTGCCTTTTCCCGTTCATAGCTTTCACGAGAGTCCGAAGCATGGGCGGTATTGACCATCACGTTGCTGCCGAATTCCCGGCGTACCGTACCTTCCGGCGCTTTGAGGGGGTCCGTGGGGCCAAGTACATCCCGAATTTTTTTGATCGCGTTTTCACCTTCGTAGACGAGGATCATGCACTTTACGTTACCGGGCTTTTTAGAGTCTTCCGGTGAACAGCTACCGGGCCGTTTACCGGACATGAATTCAATAATCTGGGCAAACTGATCCCTGGCACACTCTATCCCAAAATTACCGGTGAGGAGTTCCGCCGCTTCCTCACTCAGGCCGAAGCCGAATTCTTTTTCCAGCAGTTCCCTGGCCCGCTTGCCGAAGCTGGGGGCAAGCTTTTCCTTGAGCACCTTTTCCACCGGGCCGTAAAAATCCAGGGCCTCAGCCAGGGAAAAACGGTGAACTTTGATACCGATGATCCGCAGTCCGGTACGGGAAAACATGTCGATAATGGTCCCCGGCCGGGATGAATTGTGTTTCCAGTTGTCAGGTTTTATAATTACCAGGGTTTGTTCAATTTTTGAAGGGTCGGGATAGGTAACATTTTGAATGATATTTTCCCGATCCTTGAGAAACCGGGCCATCTGGGCGAGGTCCTGGTCCGCGTCTTCCTGATTGCGCGGGGTCAGTACCGCAGGTTCAAAATAGCTTACCTCGCCGGGATTATCCTTTGAAAATATAAGGTCCGCGTAAGTATCACGGATAGTTTCACCTGAAAGTGCATCTACTTCCACATGCTGAGTATAGATATGACCGCAGGCTGTGAGGAGTTTTGCGCAGGGGTTTTGCCCGCGAAACAGGAGCAGCAAAGTACGGTGCGGTCTGCCGCCGGAAGGGGCGATATTCTGTTCCACATAATCGGCCAGAAGCATGATCTGATTTTGCGGAGAACGCTTCCTCAAACTATCGGCATATACCCTGGCAAAGGCCTCGTCAGGGGCAAACATCTGGGCACCCACCAGTTCAAGATTGGTTCTTGACAGCAACCGGGAAAGGACCCCTCCGGTTCTGCTTTTCGCTATAGTGTAGGGGCTCACCAATACATAAGATAGACTCATATTCATTATACTAATATACCGCTGTCTGAGGAATTTAAGCAAGAAAAATCGAAAAATCGCAGGAGAACGTCATTTACTTTTTTCGAGTCGGTCCGGGCGCATTGCGTGTCTGGTACACAAAAACAGGGCAAAATAGCCCTTTTTCATTCCGTATCGAGCGGCTGTTTCAATACCGAATCGTCAAGCACGATAAGCACCCGGCCTTCCCGCAGGAGGCGGCGGTTTTCTTCCCTGGAGATGATAAGCAGGGCGTCTTCGCTGTCGATGACGGGGTCGGTGGGGTTGATGCCGAATACGCCGCGGGCGAAAATCCTCAAAGGTCTGTCCCCCACCAGAGAGGCGGCTCTTGCCGAGAGGCCCGACGGGCTGCCCGCGAAAATGTCCCGCGCCGGGAGATAACGGGCCATAATGGCGGCGGCCGGCTCCAGCATACCCCGCTCGAAGATCAGGTTCATGTCGGTATCCCAGATTTTTGGGAAAAGACAGGGCACGGTCTTTTCCGTAGCGCGCCTGCCGTGGACGGGCAGCTCTTCGCTCGCGATGATGATGATCCCTGTATAGGCCGGGGCGGCCGAAGGGCTGAGGGTCCGTATTGTTTCGGAGGGACGGGTGTGTCGGATGAGGGCCGCGCTCAGGCGGTCGAGACCCAGGGTGTAGGAGGCGGAAAGATAGCGGAGGTCGGGCGTTAGGGCAGGAGGAACGCTCCGGGCGGCCAGGGCGAGGTTTTCCGCTTCGGCAAGACTCCATTCCCCCCGGCTGATAAGGTCGGCGACGGTAGAGGAGGAATCGGCCAGCAGTCCGAGGATGCCCGGCCTTATCAGGCGGAGGTATCCGTCGCCGATCAGCGCTTCTCCGCGGATCCTGCCCGAAGGCAGCCTGATGCCGGACGGCGCCAGTTCCAGGGAAAACGCGGCGCTGATCTCCATCCTGTCCCATTCCACGGCCCCGCTCACGCCGACGCCGTTTTCGGCAAAGGCCGGACTTGCGGTAAAAATCAAAAAGGCCGCCAGAAGCATAAAGTATTTGTGGGCTAAAATCCCGCAGACTCCTATTATCAAAATTGTTTTTCGCAAAACGCTCCGCCTCCCCGCTTCCTGCCGGACCAAAGGAATTTAACCACGGACACAAATGGGATGGTCTGGTTAAATTCAAAATCCGGCACGGCCTGTTATCTAATTATCGGTACTTTCAGTTGTTTTCCTTCGGGGAGGATTTGATTCAGCTCCATGCCGTTTTCCCCGGCCAGCTCCAGGACATCGACCCCGTAGGAGAGGGCCAAAGACCAGAGGGTGTCCCCTTTTTTGACCGTGTACGTACCGGTAAAGGGGCGCTCCCCGCCGGCGGCCGCCTGAGGAGCAGCGCCGCCTTGATAGGGCGAGGTTTCCCGAAAGGCGGGTATGACGACGGTTTCCCCGATTTTGAGGTAACGCTTGAGGATACCGGGGTTGTGCTGTTCGATAAGATCGAGGGTTACACCGTAATGACGGGCCAGCGCCGAGAGGGTGTCGCCGTATTTGACCGTGTAGCGGTAGTATTGCAACAGTTTGAGGTTTTCCCGTTCGAGCGCCGCGGCCACCAGGGGATAGGCGGCGGCCGGAACCTTGAGCCGGTACTCGCTGTCGGAGGGGGTAATGCCGTAGAGCAGCTCCATGTTCCCCAGCCGCAGCAATTCCCGGTCGACGCCCGCTTCCGCCGCGATAAGATCGATGGAGGCCTGCCTGCCTACCGGCAGGGCGGTCCACTCGACGGCCTCCGGCCAGTAATCCAGGCCGAAGCGGCGGGGCTGGGACAGTATCCAGGCTACCGCCAGCAGTTTGGGTACGTACTGGATAGTTTCGTTTTTGAGTTTTTTTTGGGCGGAAAGGAGCCAGTAGTCGCGGCTGCCGGACCGCCGTACTATCCGGTTTATCCCGCCCAGGCCGCTGTTATAGGCGGCCAGCGCCATGGGCCAGTTTCCCAGTGCCCGGTAATTTTCTTCGAGCTTACGCAGTGCCCCCACGGTAGATTTTTGAAAATCGCGGCGCTCGTCCACCATATCGTTTACCTTCATGTTGTATGGGCCTATGCTGTTCAGCATAAACTGCCACAGTCCCACCGCGCCGGAACGGCTCCTTGCCGAAGAAAGAAAGCCCGACTCGATTGCCGGAAGGTACAGGAGTTCCGGCGGCAGGTTCCGTTTGGCAATTTCCCCTTTGATAAAAGGCAGATAGACGCTCCCCTGGCGCATAACGGCGCTGAGCCAGGCGATGCCTCCGGGCGAGGAATACTGCTCTATGTAGCGCCTGGTGAGGGGCTGCTCCAGCGCCGAAGCGGTAAGAAGCGAATTATGCGCAAACGGGACGCTTTCCGGGGAATGGCGGACGGGAGCGAATACATCATAGACAGGAATGTTCCGCAGCGGGCGGACTTCGGCGGCGGGAAAACCGGCGGAATCGGCCGCCCAAACTACAGACAGGGCAAATACGAAAAACAGCAAAATGAAGAACCGCGGGAAGCCTGAATCAAAGGTTCGGCGGGGTATTAAACCAGAGCTCCGAATCAAAATTTTTCTCCATAGTACACCCCCGCCCATTCCCAGCGGCCGTGGATTTCCGGATTCGAGGGGAAGTAAATTTTCCTGAAGTACAAATACCAGGTGGAGATGTACTGGGACCAGCCCCAGGTCCGCAAATACGCTTCGGTGGCGTTGGAAGCGGTATCCAATTGGTCGGCGTAGCGGATGCGGTTGCCCCGCATAAAATCGGAGAGGTTGAAATCCGCCATACCCGAATCATCGGTTTCACCCTGCTCCCATGAACGGGCGAAAAAATTAACTTTCGCCTGGCATCTTCTTAAACGGGAAGGGCTGCCCTCGTCCAGGGCGGCCTGCACCGTTCTGAGCAGGACCGACAGACTTTCAAAGGTCCAGTCCTTGGGGGAATTACTGAAATCCACCTGCCGTCTGGCGTAATTGTCCGCGTTGGGAAAACCCGGTATCATCGTTCCGGCATAGGGCAGGTACTGGGTATAGGCTTGAATAGCCTCGTTCCAGTCACCGATCCGCTCGTAGGCCTGGGCCAGCATAAACCAGGCCGTACCCAGGTCGATCCGCTCAGAGAAACGGGAGATCAGCTCCTGGTAATACCAGACCCGCTGTTCAGGATTGTCGGTCAGTTCGATAAGCTGCTTGAGGCAGGCGAGGTGTATCGATTCGCCGCTAATGGTCAGGTCGGGGTAATTTTTGATGATCAAATCGAAATATCGCGCGGCAACCGGGTATGAATCCTGCTGCGTGTAGGCATAGGCTATCATCAACAGATAGTAACTGTTGTAGGGATCATAGGGGTAATTGACGGTCCGTGAACTGAGAAAATGGATCAGCCTGCCGTACTCTTTAAGCCTGATGTAACTGTTGGCAATTTCCCTGATCACGGCGAACTGGCTTTCGGTGGAGTCCTGTTCCCCGGCAAGCAGGGCGAAGAGTTCCCTGAAATCCTCCCTGTTTTGCGGGGAGCCGGTAATATAATACGGGTCGGTTTTCCCCGCTTCGGCGTTCCGTATGCTTTTTCCGCAGACCGTGATCAACAACGCCGCCGCCAGCAGCAGCGACAGGATGATACGGGCGCGGAATCTTTTTTTCTTTTCCATCCTGTACCGCTATTATTATGGCACAATATGACAAGTTTCGTAACTGTTCAGCCGGGGGAAAGGTTCCCCCCCGGCACACAGTCGCTGCCCCCTCCGCGGGGCACAATGCCGCTTTTTGCCCCGCAAGGCCCCGTCTGGGGGGTAGCGGAGGCCCGAAGGGGCCGGAGCGCAGGGGGGGGCGGACAACCGCACGCGAAGCGTGTAGATGAACAAATGCCGCAGTCCTAGCGCCAATGAAGGCCGCAGTATGCCGGCTAACGCGCGAAGGCTTTAGCCTAAGCGGAGCGCGGCGGACAAAAAATGCGGCGCTGCGCGGACGGAAACAGCCCCCCCCTCATAGTTACCAAGTTTCACCGGTATACGCGCGGTGAAGAAGAGGCCCCGATCACACCACCCACTTGAACTCTCCGTTGTTTTCGCAGTTCCAGAAATCGGCATAGCTTACTTTCCAGGGGGATTTCCCCAGCTTGTCAATGGGTATCTGGTTTTTGATGAGGTGCTGCCAATAGCCTTTGCCGCCGATGTCGCCCTGGTAGATGACGCCTGCGGGGATGCCGTCCCGGAGCACGATCTTCCGGTAGTTTCTGCGGTCTTCCCTGATCAGTACCTCGTCGCCTTCCTGGGGGTTAAACCTGCCCACCGAGAGCGTTGCCAGGTTGAAAAAGTTCACCGTGTTCTTGACGGCGAAGCGGTCCTCGTATACGAGGTTCCAGCCGGCGATGTTCTTTGCCACAAGCTGTCCCTGGATTTGGGCGTTGGGCCAAATGCCCGAAAGCCCCGCCGCATCACCGCAGGCGTAGATGCCGGGGACGCTCGTTTGGAGCTTGTCGTCCACCACAATGGCCCGCCCGGTCTTGACGCCGCTGCCTTCCAGAAAGCCGATGGCGGGACGTACCCCGACGGCCAGTACCGCCATGTCGCAGGGAACGGATTCGCCTGACTCAAGCTCAACGGAAGTGATAAGCGGGACGCCGTCTTTGCCGGGCGCGCTTTTGGTGTTTACCACTTTTTTGGCCAGGAGGAATTTGACGCCGGCTTTTTCAAAGAGCCTCTGATAGGCTTCGGCGGCGCGGGGATCCAGGTTAATCGCGAGGACTGTGGGGGCCATTTCAATGACCGTGATGTCAAAAGGCCTCCCCCGCTTTTCACCCGTTTCGAGAAGGCCGGCCACCGCGTCAAGACCCACCAGGCCCGCGCCGATAACGGCGATTCTTTGAGCGCTTTTCGCCGCTTCGCTAATGGCGCGGGCGTCCCTCAGGTGGCGCAGGCCGTACACATTCGCGGCGGTTTTCAAGTCCCCGATGGGAGGTGTTACCGAGTTTGCCCCGGTGGCGATGATGATGGTATCGCCTTTGGCAAGTTCCCCGTCCCCGGCGCAGACGGTTTTGGTTTTTCCGTCTATCCCCGTAACGCTTTTGCCTTTGATCCATGAAAAGCGAGGGCAAGTCAAAAGCCCGTCGTTGATAAAATTGATGCTTTCGGCGCTCCGCTCGCCTGAGATAAAACGGTGCAGCATGCAGCGGGAATAGACTTCGACATCTTCGGAGATCATCACTACCGTATCTTCCTGCTGTTCTTTCAGGAGGGTTCTTGCCGCGGCGACTCCCGCCGCTCCCGCTCCGATAATCACGTGGTTCATAGTGACGCCTCCTGCCAGACTACTTCCTCCAGATAGAGGGCTTTTTTGGGACAGGACCTGACGCAGTTGGGGTTGGCATCATCGTCCTTGCAAAAATCGCATTTGACGATCTGTTCCACGGCAAAATCGGGCTTGATATTGCCGTAGGGACAGTTCATCACGCACATAAAGCACTTGCCGCAGCGGTCCCTGTCGTATAACACATAGCCGGTTTGCGGGTCCTTTTTCAGCGCGCCTGACATACAGGCGTTTACGCAGTCGGGAACGGCGCAGTGCCGGCAGAAAACCGGGATATAGCCGCCCCTGCCGTCGCAGACGATCTGGTGCCGGGCGGTGTTGGCCGGATCGGCCAGATTCAAATCGTAAACTGTTCCCGGCGTTGCACGGTGGGCCTGCATACAGGCAAAGCTGCAATTCTTGCAGCCGTCGCACTTTTCCCTGTCGATAAAAATTCGTTTCATGCCGTCCCCCTATATCTTCAGGGCGGCGCGTTTTTCCAGGATGATTTTTTCCAGGATATCCGCGGAAGCCCTGGCGTCGGCGTTAATGACCACCTGCCCGCCGCTGAGGGATTTGAGATCTTCGGTGAGGACTTTGACCGCTGTGGGGCTTCCGGTAACATAGGGGGGAAGACCGAGATGCAGGGGCAGCCCCAGGGCGAGGCCGAAACAGCCGTCCGCCAGGGCCTGTTCCTCAAGCCACTGGGCTGCGGAGAGAACAAGGGGAAGCTGGGGAATGTCGATGCCGATGGTTTCAGCCAGCTCGGTGGCGACGATTTCCAGTCTTCCAATCGCAAGGCAGGGGCCGAAATTGAGGACCGGCGGAATACCCAGTTTTTTGCAGACCGCCTTGAGGCGGAGGCCGGCAAGGTCCGCCGCTTCGGGAACCATGAGCCCTACGTTTTCGATGCCTCCTGAGGAACAGCCCGCCGTCAGGATGATGATGTCCCTGGCGATGAGTTCCCGTACGAGACCCACGGTCAGCACGTCGTGGCCGCCTGAAACGAGGCTTGAGCAGCCCACCACTCCGGCCACTCCCTTAATGTCGCCTGAGACGATCAGGTCAACCAGGGGCTTCCAACTGCCGCCGAGGAATTTTTTAAGCGACACTTCGCTTACCCCGGTAAGGGTGTTTTCATAGCCGTGATCCGGCTGGAGCCGCATCGGAACCTTGCCCCGCCGCTCTTTATAGGAGGCGATGATCTTGTCGATAATCAGGTCGCTGTGCCCGTCGCGTTTGGCAAAGTCAAAGGGGATATATTCGGCGTTGGCCTTTTTCGCCACATCGTCAATGCAGATCTGTTTGATAAGCAGCTCATCGCAAATCGGCTCGATGCCCGGCAGGGTGCAGTTGAATTCGGAAATAACCGCGTCAATAGCGCCGGTGGCAAGGATCGCCTCGCTGGTGTAGTTGTTTCCCGCGTGGCCGTCAAAAATGCCGGTATAGTGGACGCCCCGCAATTGCAGGTCCTGGCCGACACAGGTGCAGCCCACGAGTTTGAAGCCCTTGGCGCCGGCGGCATTGGCCCTGGCGACCGCGCCGGCCTCGGTGAGCCGTTCCTGCAGGCGGACAAACATCGTGTGCTGGTGACCGGTGATCATGATGTTGATGTAATCGGGATCGATGACCCGCAGGCCCACCGTGGCGGGCCGGATTTCCGGCTCGCCCAGCAGCACATCGTTCAATAAATTGGTCAGGGTAAGGCCGTAGATGCCGGTGGAAATGCCCAGCCTGAGACAGTTGAGGAGCATATCGACCGGATCGGAATTGAGATTGGTCGAACACTTGACCACTCCTTTGCAGACCTCCGCCACCGCCCCGCCGGGGAGGATGCCCAGTTCGGCCCATTTTTTGAAGCGGGGAGGATAGGCCATTTTTTCCACCAGTTCCATCTTCTCGTAGACCGGCCGGTAGATGTCCTTCAAAACCGCGTCGGCCGCTTTGAAGGCCCGGTCGTGGACGCTGCCGCCTGAAATGCCAAAAATCTTGCAAAGCCGATCCAGCGCGCCTTCGCCCTTGATTGTGCCCTTCTGTAAAGCGGTGTTTTTCAGATTGAGGGCGGTGTTTTCCACCACATGGATATAGCAGCCGGAACCCGCGGCCACGGCCCGCAGGAAATTCCGCGCAACCATAACATCGGCAGTGGCCCCGCAGATACCCCTCGGGGCTTCGGGTGTGATACGGCAGGGGCCGTTGGCGCACAGCCTGCAGCACACCCCCTGCAAACCAAATCCGCAGTGGGTTTCCTGGCTTTCCACCCGGTGATGGCTTGTCTCCATCGGTAAACTGGCAATAAAGCTTTCCAGCGGCTTATCCGCGTCGGCGCAGGTACTGCACCCGTAACAGGCATCATTCATGGTAGGACTCCTTACAGGGCCGGCGCAAACTCTCCAATTTTGCCGCTGCCCCGTTCATAATAAATTACGCTATAAATACGGAATATGCAAGTTTTGTAAAACAACGAAAGCAGGGCATCGGCGTTTATTCGAAAGTCTGGTTTAATACCCCGCGGCTTGCCGCGGTTCAAACAACGTAACAATTTCAAAAATTTGGTATTAAACCAGACGGTATTATAAATTTCCTCTCGAACGAGCCTCC
>JAIROT010000024.1 GCA_031257385.1 Treponema sp. | reverse complement strand
CCCTGCCTGAGCATATCGGCTCATCCCTGAAGATTGCCCTGTCCGGGTATTTGGCGGCGGTAATTATCGGAACGCCCCTGGGTATCGCCATGGCCTGGTACAAACGGGCGGATCTTTTTGTGCGGCCCCGTTGTGACCTCATCAGGCCGGTGCCCGGCATTGCGTGGATTCCGCTGATGATCGTTTTATTCGGTATCGGCGACGCTTCAAAAATCGTAACCGTTTTTCTTTCGGCTTTTATTCCCTGTGTATTAAACTCAGTAACCGTTCACGGCGATTCGGCTAGATTTATGTAATTCGGGAATGAATCAAATCTGAAAAAGGCGGCTAAACATTCTTTGAGATACTTCATTACCGATGTATTTTGCATAGTACACGTTGTTAAAACACTCCAAAACCGCTCGTGCCACTCATTCCCCGCTATGCCACGGCTCCCTTGCGTTACTACACGGTCAAGTACCACTTGCCGTATCGTTATCTCCGCTGGATTATTCGTTGCTTCTATAATTATTTTACCCCAATAACAATGCGCCCCCGCCATGGACGGCGGGGGCGTTTATAGTTGTCGTGTTCGAGCGATGTCAGTTACTCCCTGCGTCAACTATGGTGACTCGGTCAAGTTTGATCCATCCCATGTAAATTTACAAGTCTCTCCAACTTTGACATCATAAAGATACCACTCGATGTTACCATCTATTTTTATATTGGTCCAGGCCCTGTCTCCTGTGCACTCAAGAGACCATGTCCCCTCAGCATTGGCGTTAATTATTTTAGTCTCCAAACCTGACGAAATTTTAGACCCTGATGCTGATTTCCAAGCATCTTCCAGCTCAGCCGTTATAGAACTCCCCGACTGATTTTTAATAATGATAGTGGCTATATTTCCACCTCCTCCTCCTCCCCCTCCACCACCACCTCCTCCACCGCTGTCGGTTGGGCACCCTGTCAGCACCAATCCGAATGTCAGCAAAACCACCAAGATTCCCGCCGTAAAAATGCTCCTTTTTCTCATAGAAAAACTCCTTTGTGCGCTGTGCGCACGGGCAGTCTTACCCGCCGTTAAATTTTTTATGTTTAACCGCTTGTGCGGATAACATACTCATTAAGGTATCAATGCGCTTATCAGCGGTCCCCAGGGGCCTTTCTTTCCCTCGTTTTCGATTTGCACGGCAAAATATGCCGTCTTCCCGCTGTCGCCAAAGTCAAATTCGATCACATCCTTTTTCCGTTTGGTGTAGAATGATTTGTGTAAATCATCGGGGTTTGCGGGGGACGTTTCGCCGGGCGCGCCTATGGTGTACCATATACGGTAGCCTTTGTTGGCGGGGTCGCTTGCTGTTCCGGTAACGTAGATAATTTTTACGCCGAGTTCGTGACGGCCTACAAGATAGGTTTCCACCGTTACCTGTGCCGTGGGGGGGCCTGAAGGCGTTGGGACGTTATCGTGGGGTTTCAAACCAAGGGCAATATAGTCTGAACCGGCAAGGGGAGGGATCAGAAAATAGCGTCTTTTGACGTCCCGCATTTTGGCGATCATTGCGTCAAACGCCTCTTTGCATTGAGCGGTTGCCACAGGGGTGCGGGTGGTTTCGTTTTTTGCCACGGCAAGGGCGTTTTCCGCATTTTGATAGAGGGTGTTAAGTTCCTGCATGGCCGCCGGGGGTATGCCCCATGCGGACTCGTTGGGGCCCGTAACGTCCATCCAGTCCCGGCACATTGATAATTGGCCTTCGCGGTCGTTGGGCAGCCAGTCTTTACTTGTTGACATATACAGCTCCTTTTGTTGAATTTGGTTGATATGTAGGCAGATTTATGTTGAATCTGCCTCTGTTTGGGTTGAATCTGCTTCCGTCCGGCATGAATCTGCCTCCGGGCACGATGAATCTGCTCCCGTTCAGGGCGAATCTGCCCCCGGCCAGTGTAAATCTGCCTCCGGGCATATTGAATCTGCCCCCGGTGAAGGCGAATCTGCCTCCGGTGAGGATGAATCCGCCCCCGTTCGGGGTAGAATTGCCTGAAAATAAGAAAAATGGGGGAAGATGCGGAACTGTTTCTATTGGGTACTTGACACGCTGGTTTTTACTTAGAGTATAATATGAGCCGTGAGCCGTGAGCCGTGAGCCGTGAGCCGTGAGCCGTGAGCCGGCGAAGCCTGCGGCTTCGCCTTTGAGTTTCGCGGGGCAAAAGCTGCGTTTTTGCCATAGCGTGTTCTGTCTTTATGCCTGCCGTTGCCTTGAGCATATTAAAGATTGTAGTTTATATGGAAAATTTGTACAATAGCCCTTTCCTGAAACCCTACTGTATATAATTTCATTTCATGCGTTTTTAGATGCAGTCCTCCCCTATTATTTTAGATAAATTCCCCGCGCCAAGGATGGCGCGGAGCAACAATAAAACCGGGTAGGTCTTCCCTTCGGAGAAGATGAGGTCTGTCCCCAGTTCGATCTGGAAAAAGAGCCTGGATTGCGCAAACGAAATGAGGTAGCAGCGGCCCAGGGCGGCCATTTCCAGGGTGCCGATGCCGTAAAAGTTATATCCTGCCTTGAGCCCCGCTCCGAAGCCCGGCTCCATCATGGCGGAAAGCCAAGCGCCGGCGGAAGCGAAGTACACGGTATTCATATTGCCCTCAAACCCCAGGGCCAGCGCATATAAAATCATTTTGGGTTAGAATTTCGATGAGGCATTGCGCCGCCTTGAAAAAAAGAAACCGTGTATGCTATACTGGTTCCGGTGATGGTGAGGCGGCTCCAAAATCCGGCGGTTTTGATGGATGGGGTTTTGGAACCGGCTCGCTTGTTAAAATGCTTCCAAACAGGAACAAAATTTGAAGGAGTGAATTATGAAGAAAGCATGTTTCGTTATCCCGGCCCTTTTGATTGCCGTACTGCTCATTGCCTGCGGCTCTTCTCCGTCTGCTACCCCGGCCGCCGGCCCGGTTACCACCCCCGAATGGCTCAACGATTTCCCGCCTGAGGATGTTATCTGGGGTATCGGTTCCGCCAGGCAGACCTCCGCCTCCATGTCCATGACCACCGCGGAGGCCCGCGCGCGGGTGTCCATTGCCCGCCAGCTTGACAACAAGGTACAGGCCATGTTCACCGACTACAACCTTGACGCCGGTAATGTGGGGTCCCAGGCCAATGCCTCCATGCAGGAAGATGTCAGCCGGCAGATCACCAATATAAACCTTTCCGGCGCGCGGCCCATCAAGCGCTGGCAGGGATCTGACGGCACCTGGTGGTATCTGGTGGAGTACAGCAAGTCCAATGCCAAAACCGCGGTAGCCAGCATTTTGGGGAATGAGGAAGCGGCTTTTGCCCAGTTCAAGGCGCAGCAGGCTTTGGACATACTGGACCAGCAGCTTGCCAAGTCTGAAAAACCGGTGGTAGTGAATCAATAAGCCGGAAGGCCGTCCGGCCGCTTCCGGCAGCCGGGCGCCTTCTTGAATTATCATCAATGGTTATATTAACGGCATTGCGGGGATTGGCGGCAAGGCAATTCGGCGCGGGATTTTTATTTTTTCTCCTGCTGTTTCCGGGTTGCCGGAGTGAACCTGCCGCCAATCCATCCGCCGCTGTTGAAACCCCGGCGGCGGAGTCGTCTTCCTTTTTCCTTTCCATGCCCACGGAACGGGGACTTTCTTTTATCGGTGTCAGCGGAATACGGTCAAACCCCAAAGAAACGATCCGGCTTGCCCTGGAAGACGCCGCCCGGCGTGTCGCTGTTTTTTACAGGGTCAGCGGTGAATTTTTTGCCGAAATCAATATTGGCTCCGGAGCCTTTGATTATACCAACAATGTTTTTACTGTCCTTGACTACGACGAGGAAGGATACAAAAGCTTTGTTGACGCACTCCAATTTAACGCCGATACGGACTCGATGGAAACAGAAAATACGTTTTTTGTCCGCGCCGCTTATCCGGCGGCCCTGCCCGCGCCGGTACCGTATCGTCCGGTTTACAGCGGAAGAAATAAAAAGCCCGACTGGGTGGACACCCCCCCGCTTTACATTGGGGATTACGAGGTGGGGATTGGTTATGCCGGTCGTCATTCTTCTACCGCCGACACCTGTGCCGCTTCCTATAAAAACGCGATTCTTTCCATTATCAGGAATTTAAATGTCACTTCACGGACAGGAAATCTCAATTATCAGGCGCCGGGAACATTTGATTATAAAACTTCCAGTGATAATATCATGTATGCCCGGGGCTCCCTGATCAATTTCTATACGCTGGATACCTGGATAGATCCCGACACCAAAGCGGTGTGGACGCTGGCGATTGCCCAGGAATCCGGTGAATATGCAAATGAGGCGGTTTCGAAACCGGAGAAACCGGCTTTGGAACCAGAGGAACCGTTTCCGGAACCAGAAATTGTAGAATAGAGTTGTCCGGAAACTTCAGCTTCCGGACAAGTTTCTTATAAACCCAATTAAGCGTTAAAAAGGTTTTTTAATGATGAAAAAGTTTATTTTTGTTGTGTGCATTGTTTTGGGCATTTTTGCTTCGGCCTGTTCCAGCAATCCCAAAGTAGACAGGGTTGACGCGAATACCCAGACGGATCTCAGCGGGTACTGGAATGATACCGATGTACGGATCGTTTGCGAGTCCCTTATTTCCAACGCGCTTTCTTCGCCGCGGATAGACGCCTATATCAAAAATTTTACGGCAAATAACAAGGGCGAAGTTCCGGCAGTTATTGTCGGCAAATTTAGAAATACCAGCAGCGAGCATATTGATACGAGTATTATTTCCGGTATTATGAGGACCGCGATTCTCAACAGCGGAAAACTTGAGTTTGTTGAAGGCGGGGACGCCCGTGATGATATCCGCGCCGAACGGCAGGATCAACAGTGGAATGCCAGCGAACAGACCGCCAGCGCTTTGGCGCAGGAAACCGGGGCCAATTTTATGCTTACCGGTGAGGTAAAGTCGATTATTGACAAAGCCGGAAATACCACGGTGCGGACTTATTTTGTCAAGGCCACCATGACCAATATTGAAACTAACAGGATACTTTGGGAAGGCGAGCATAACGATATAAAGAAGATTATCCGTCAGCCCAGGACAAAGTTATAATTTCGGGCGTTATTGTAAGGGAGGCCTTAAATGAGTAAAGTCACGTTATCCGCCGCGGGCGTTTTGCTTTGCGTGTTGTGTTTTTGCGCCTCACTGGCACTCTCCGCCTGCGGAACCACGGCGGGCGGAGCCTCGCCCGCCGAAGCCCAGGCCGCCGCGCAGGCGGCGCTGGCAAGAATGGACGGCGGGCAGCCCGCCCTGGTTGGCGGCGCCGCTCAGTCCGCCGTGCAGAGCGGGACCCGGCCCGCATGGATTGACTCGGTCGAATCGGTATACAGCAAGCGGCAGTACGTTGCCGCCGTGGGTTATGCCGCAGACCGCGCACCGGCCGAAAAAAACGCACTGGCCAATCTTGCCGCTGTTTTCGGTCAGTCCGTGCAGGCGGATCAGAAAATTACCAATGCCTATCAGGAAGTCGTAAAAAGCGGCGGCGCCGTAAGCTGGTCCGACAGCACCGTTCTTCAAAACACCATAACAACCTCGGCGTCAATGGACAACCTGGTAGGGGCGGAAATACGGGACGTATGGTTTGACGGCAGGAGCACCTACTACGCGGCGGCCGTTATGGATAAGGCAAAAACCGCGCAGATGTACACTGATCTGATACAGGCCAATCAGACGATGATCACTAACCTTGTCGGCATGGATCAGGGGGAGAAGAATTCCCTGGAAGGCTATTCCCGGTATCTGTTTGCCGCTGTAGTGGCCGACATGAATATCCACTACGGCAATTTGCTGCGGGTGATAGATGCCGCGTCGCCCGCGGGCCTGAAAAAAGGCGACGAATACCGGCTTGAGGCGGCCAACATCAGCAGGGCTATTCCCGTAGGGGTGGTGGTAAAGAACGACCGGGCGGGAAGAGTACAGGGCGCTTTTGCCAGGGCCCTTGCCGATCTGGGCTTCAGGAGCGGCGGGACGAATTCCCGCTACCGGGTGGAGGCGGACATTGAACTTTCGGAAACGCAGTTTCCCAATCAGACGAACAAATTTGTCCGTTATACGCTTGCCGCGAATTTTGTGGACACTGGCGGGGGAGAAGTGCTGGCCCCCTACACGATAACCGACCGGGAAGGCCACGCTTCTTTGGGGGAAGCGGAAAACCGCGCCATCAGCGCCATAGAGCGGAGAATCAACGCAGAGTACGCAGCCCTGTTATCCAACCGCCTCCTCCGGCGGCTGCCCGAGAAATGAGACACGATTGAGCCGCGCAAAACCCGGTTAGTTTTGCGCCGGCTCTTTCAGTTTCTCGCCTAATGGCCGCGAAACATGCATTTTTAAGCGGTAGATTTGCAAAACTGAAGTTTTGTAAATCCCCGATTTTCATTTTGACGCACTTGCCCTGCGGTACACTGAAAGATAATCGAAAAATGAGACAATAGAAAAAATCACCGATATCAAAAAGACGATGACGGCACCGGTTTTGAAGTAATTTTGCAGGGACTCAAAAAGGGCGAGCCGCCGCAGGCTTGCGGTAAGGAGAGCGGCCGCGCCCGCAATGATATAGGTGACGGTTTTGATTTTGCCGCCAAGGCGGGCGCCCATGGCAACGCCTTTTTTCAACATCAGATTGCGGATTAACAGTATGCTGAATTCCCGGTACAGGACCAGCAGGAACAGAATAGCGGGAAAGATATTATCAAGCACAAAGCAGAGAAAACAGGTAATCTGCATCAGGGTATCGGCAAAAGGGTCGAACAGTTTACCGAAATCGCTGACCTCGTTCCGCCTGCGGGCGATCATGCCGTCAAGCATATCGCTCAACTCAGAGACAATAAAAATGAGCCAGAGCGCCGGCACGGTCCAGGCCGGCCCTTTCTCGAACCACGCGGGGGAAAACCGGGGCAGGAGATATACAATGAAAAATACAGGCGCCAAGCCCAAACGTACAAAGGTAAATTTTGTGGCCAGTGTCATGGCGTTAGTATGAACGGCAGGGCGCAACATGTCAATTCGGATAGGCGAAAATTATCTGAAATCAATCATCGATGCCTATCTAGGAGTCTGTGGGGCTTTAGCCCAAATGATGAAGAACCCCGCCGCAAGCAGCGGGGTATCTTCGTTCGAGAAGAAAAAGTCCTACGGACTTTTCTCATTTTGCACCGGGAGTCTGCTACCCCGCCATCATTGGCTATGGAATTAAACCGCCCCAAGGGGCGGGGTATTAGACCCCATATGCGTTTACTTTACAAATAAAATAGTAACCGCAAAGTCGCAGAAGTCGAAAAAGGAAAGGAAAAAAGGGGATTTCCTTCCAAAACCTTCTTCGCCTTATTTGACTTTGCGGTTAAATATTCTTAAGTATACGCATATGGTATTAGACCCCCCTCGAATAAAGAAAATACACAATTTTGTGCATTTTCTACCTTGCAGACTCCCAAAGGAGCCCAAAAATCGGGGGTTTTTGCGGTCAAAGGCCGCAAAAACCCACAAGTCCCACAGGCTCCTAGGGGCACATGAACGCCGATTGCCATACCGCTGCCGTATGTTTGCCCTTACAAAAACGGATTATAAAACCGGTCGCCGTCCCTGAAGGTAAACCATAGGCCAAGGACAAAGAGCAGAAGCGCGGCGGCAAGTACGGCAATATCCGCCGCGGAAAAGGGCCGTGCCGCATACCATGTCCGTTTTTTATGTTTGCCGAAGCCACGCAGTTCCAGGGCATGGCTTACCACGTCAATGCGGTCCAGCGATAAAAGGATCAGGGGCAAAAGGAGCCGGAGGGAACCCTGAAGCCGTTTGAGCGGGGGAACCCGCTTTCCGTCTGAACGCCGTTTCGCAAGCTCTATGCCCCGGGCCTGCTGCGCCCGGGAAATAGTTTCATAATCGCGCTGTACATCGGGGATATAACGCATGGTAAGGCTTACCGCGTAAGCTATGGTGTAGGGAAGCCCCATGCGGTTAAGGGACGCGGCAAATTCGCTCGGGTGGGTGCAAACCACCAGGAGTATGGCCGGGGGGATTATCATAATATACTTGAGGAAAATATTGAATTCATAAAACAGCTGTTCCTTCGTCAGGGTAAAACGGCCCGCCCCTTCAAAAAGAATATGCCTTGTATGATAAACCGCAACGCCCTGTTCGGGGGCAAAAAGGTAGACCGCCGCAAGGTTCAGGGCAAGGAAGATACTCATCACCTTGCATATAAAAGCCACTTCCCTGAATTTGATATGGGAGATGTAAAAGAGCAGCAGCCCCAGTCCCGCCATGACGGCCATGACCCGCGTATCGTAGCCTACCATCGTAAGAATCGACCAAAGCAGAAAGACAATACATTTTACCGCCCCCGTAAGGGCGTGAACCGGGGATTCCCGCTCAATATAGGAGAGCATGCGCCCGCCGCGCCTGTGCGGATGGGAACCGGGCGCTTCCGGCTTTTCCGCGGAACATCTCATGGCGCTCATGGGATTGCCTGCCCCCTGAGTGTTTCCTCGTGGGCGACAAAGCGGCGGATAAACGAGCGGGGATCGGGCAGCCCCGCGATTAGGGCAAGGTCGTACAGACTGGTCCGCTTGAGGCGCGCTTTTTCGATAAGCGTGTCGTTGCTGAGAACATCCGCGCTTTCCGTAACGGCGATACACTTCCCCGAGGAAAGCACCGCCGCCCGCCCGGTATATTCCAGCATCAGGTGCATGTCGTGGGTGATAAGGAGCATTGCAAGGGCCCGCCCGCCTGTATGCTGATCCTTATTGAGGCCCCTTAGAAATTCCATAAACTCCGTATAATGGCGGTAATCCTGTCCCGCCGTGGGTTCATCCATAATAATAAACCGGGGATTGAGCACCAGAATAGACGCGATGGTAAGGCGTTTTTTCTGGCCGTAACTCAGGGCGCTTACCGGCCAGTTCCTGAACGGGTAGAGACCGCAAATTTCCAGCGCTTCATGGACCCTGGCTTTTGTCTCCCCCTCTCCCATGCCCCGGGTACGCAGGCCCAGGGCGGTTTCATCGAAGATCATGGGGCAGGAGATCATTTGGTTGGGGTTTTGCATCACATAGGCTATGCGCTCCGCCCGTTCCATAATTGAAAATCCCGCAAGGTCTTTCCCGTCAAAAAACACGCTTCCCGAATCGGGCTTGAGAAAACCGCAGATGATCTTTGCCAGCGTGGATTTACCCGCCCCGTTTTCTCCCACCAAACTCATGCACTCGCCTTTCCCCACCGAAAAGGAAACGTGGTCCAGCGCCGCTTCGCCTCCCTCCTCCGGGACCGGCCCGTAACTAAAAGAGATGTTCCGGATTTCCAGCAGCGGTTCGGCTTCTGCCCTGGCGGCGTTCCCCGCTTCCGCGGACCATTTTCTGAGCGGCGCCGGATTGAACGTTAAGGTTTCAAGGCTTTGGGGCTTTGAGGAAGCCGTTATTTCTTCCCCGGCATAGCGGAGGGCGCTCAAATAGAGGGGCTCCCGTATGCCCGCCTTCCGCAGCAAATCCGAAGCGAGCATTTCCGCCGGGGGAAGGTCTGCGATAATTCTCCCCCTGTCAAAGAGCACAATGCGTTCCACGGGCCGGTGAAGGGCGTCTTCAAGCCGGTGCTCCACTATTACTATGGTCTTGCCCCGCTCCTTATGGAGTATATCGATAAGTTCTATCGCGTCCTTTCCCGCGGCGGGATCGAGATTTGCCAGAGGTTCGTCAAAGAGCAGCAGTTCAACCTCATCCATCAGCACGCCCGCAATGGAAACCCGCTGTTTCTGCCCGCCTGAAAGATCCTGGGGCGCTTTGCTGAGATGCCCGCTCATCCCCACCTGGGCCGCCGCCTCCTCTACCCGCCGGTGCAGTTCCGCCGGGGGAACGCAGTCGTTTTCCGCGGCAAAGGCAATGTCCTCGGCGGCGCTGAGGCCCACAAACTGGCCGTCGGTATCCTGTAAAACCGTACCGGCAAGGCGGGATATTTCAAAAAGACCCAGCTTCCGCGGATCATGCCCCAGCAGGGTAAAGCCGCCTGAACTCCGGCCCTTGTACGCATGGAACGCAAGCCCGTTGATACAATGGATCAGGGTTGATTTGCCCGAACCGGAAGGCCCCAGGATCAGTACCTTTTCACCCTTTCTGACTGAAAGATCGATCCCGTACAGGGTCGGCTCAAGCTGAGATATATATTGAAAGTTGAAGTTTTTGAATTGAAAGGCAAAATCCGGCGCCCCGGAGACGGGATGGCCGGACTTCCGTTCACCCACTATTCGGCCTTGAGGCTTCCCGCCTTTACCCTGGTGCGGGAATATGCTACGAGGAGCAATGTCCCCAGGACAAGCACCACCGCGGCGTTGAGCGCCGCCGCCACCAATCCCTGAAGGTATACCTTGTCAGCCGGTTCCTGGTATATGAGAATATCCAGACTGGGAGCAATGGCGATCCATGCAACGGCGTTGGCAAGCAGTTGTACCGCGTTGAAAATTACCGCCTGCCTGACTCCGAAGCCCCCTTCTTCAATCCGGTACAGTCTCCAGAAAAGGCCGATCACCAGAGCGAAAAGGGCATCGGCGATAACCCAGGTCCACCAGACCCCGAAGCCGAAGGTCAGATCCGTAAGGGTATGAGCGATAAAGCCGATTAAAAGCCCCGCAATGGGACCAAAGATCGCTGCAAATACCGAAAGGACGGCTATCCCCAAATTCAGATTGGTATTGGGAACCCCCGTGGGGACTGCCACAAAGCGCATGAGAACAAAAACCAGGGCCGCGCCTATGCCGACGGCTACCACGGTTCTTACCGAAATAATTTTCTGGGCCATATAAAACCTCCATTTACAGGTGATACAATACCCGAAAACATGGAATTGGTATAGCAGGCAAGCGCATAGAAAATTCGGTAAGGGGACTTTACCGGCTGTTCAATACCGCTCCGTTTGTTTCGAGGATTTCTTTCCGGGTTTCAAGAATGGCGCTGACATTTTCATCGCTTACCTTGTCGTCCATGTTGATGCAGCAGATCCCCGTCCGGCTCAGATCCCCTGACTGTTTTACCATGCGCAAAATTGTTTCCCTTACTTCGGCGGGGCTGTAGCGTACAAGCTCAACGGGGCTTAAGCGCAGATTGAGAAAAGTTTTGGGAAGGTATTTGCGTAGCAGGGCTACATCGCCGCCCCAGCCCACATCGAGGAAGTCAAGCGCCGGTATTTCCGAAAAGGCCCGGGCAAAACGGTGGGGGTCCGCCCCGCAGTAATGGACGCCGAAGGGGGCGGGCTTTTTGCTCCATTCAATGTCATAAGCCTGCAGGTATTCCCGGTACATGTCTTCGGAAATCATGGTCAGGGAGCATTCGGAATGAAGCAGTACCGGCGCGTCAAGCCGGGACACAGTGCGGTTCACCGAAATCGAAGTTGAATTGGCGCTTTCCTGCATACCGTCGGTAAACTTTTCAATCATATCAGCGATAGAAGAAAAAAACGCCGCTGTTTCTTCCTGGTCTTCATTCATGTCAATAAAAAGCTCCTGTCCACGAAGATCAATGGCCAGGTTCAGTATACCGCTCCAGTTCACATCCCCGGTGACGTAGCCGAATTTTGTTTTTAACGCTTCCCGCATACCGTCAAAGCTTTTAAAAGCGCCGCTTTTAAAAGCGCCGTCTGCCGGAGCACTGTCAAGACTTTCAATCTCTTTACAAATAACCAGGGGAGGGGCGGCTTCAAAATAATCAACTCTACAGCCCATCATTTCGGAAAGCAAAAAACCCGAAGCCAGGTGCACCGCGCCCACTTCGGGCATATCGCTGTTGTGATCAGTACCGAGCCCGTAGTTCCCCCATTTATTCCAGAGGTGCCGTTCCATCTTCCGCTCGTCCTCGACCCGCCGGGCGGGGTGGAAGAAAAAATCCCGGTCAAAACTGAGGCCGATTTCCCTGTTCCACCACTGGGGAGCGAATACAAGCTCTACGGGCAGTTTTTCTTTGGCCTGGGCCTTCATTTTATTTTCCCTTTATTTTCCCTTTTATGAATGAATCGTATTATAAACAATTTTTTGTTCCTCCGCGCTTGCGCAATAGGTAACAGCGATCAATTTGACACCCGGTTTTTTGAGCTCCCCTGTTTTTTCAATCACTTCTCCGGGGGAGCCAACCATGCGGGCATTGACGGTTATACCGGTACCCGCGAAAGCGTCAACAAAAGGCTGCGCGGGATTCGGTGACGGGTCTGTCCCGCCGGTAAAGGCCCCGTCCACCATCCTTAGTCCCTCAAGGTTCCGGATCATCCCGGTACGCATGGACCAGTTTCCGCAGGAATGAAAGGCAAACCCGCCAAAAGCCCTTCCAAAGCGGATCATTGAAGAAGCGCAGATGTCCCGGTGGATTTCCGGAGAGAGCATGATTGAATTATCATCGCTAAACCCCATACAGGAAAATTGCCGGGACGAAGAAAAACCGTGGCCCGGATAAACCAGGCGGCTGCCGATAAGGGCCGCCTGTTTTTTGCAGAAACGGACAGTCAAACCGGCGATCCGTTCCAGAAGCGTTTCAACATTTTCCGGCTCATCGGCTATGGCCATATAAAAATCGGCAGTGTCAAAAAGGGCCGCAGCCGTGTCAAGGGGGGACTGGACATCCGAAAGAGACAGGGGAATCTTACCGCCTGTTTTTTCGAGAAAATATTCGATCATCTCCAGGATATGGCGGCCTGCGGGGGTTTCTTCGATTTCCCCGGGCTCATGCTTCAGGGCTTCCTCAATCGAAGAAAAAACCGGAAGCGTGGCCGGGGCAAGATCGCCGTTCCAAACATACTCTGCGCCGTAGGCCGAAGGGCCTGCGCCAATTCCGTACCAGGGCTCCAGAAAGTTGGGAATATCCATGGGATAGTCCATGCTTTGATGGAGGGCCCCGAGCTGAAGCTTGAGAGACATTTCCATGTCCCTGCAAAGGCCGGCAAAAACAAGGGGGACCCGGAAACGCCGGCAAACAAGAACGCCTTCGGAAGCCGGCCAAAAGAAAGCGCATCTTTCGTCCAGGGAGGCGCAGTAATCGGCGTATTTTTCGCGGTCAAATTTTCCGATCTCCAGGGGCTCGACAGCGGTACCCTGGGCGTCGGAGCTGGTAAAGTCAAATGCGCTGCCGCTCATGCGGCGCCTCCTTTTAAAAACAAGCCCTCAAGCCATTCTATGGATAAGTCAAACCAGCGGGCGACATGAGGATCGGCGATGCGGCCGGCTTCGACTTCGTCAAGTTCCGGTACGGCAAGCGAAAGACCGTGTATGCCCCTGGGGAAAATGTGAAGCTCAGTCTCAACGCCGTTCCGTATGAGGGCTTCCGCAAAGCACAGGGAATTTTCAACCGGGACCGTTTTGTCGCCGGCGGTATGCCAGATAAACGAGGGGGGCGCGGAGGAAGAGACGTGATTTTCGAGGGAGAAAAAATCCGCGTCCGAGGCGCCGGCCAGACTTTCAATACTGCCCTGGTGGGCCGCTTTGCCTGCAGTGATCACCGGGTAGCACAGGATCAGCGCGTCCGGGCGCTGCGTCCGGCGGCTCTCCGGGCCGGGAAAAATTTCCGCGTTATCCCAGTGTACCCCAAGGCTTGCGGCCAGATGCCCGCCGGCGGAAAAGCCGCAGAGGACAACCGGCCCCGCATAGTGGCTTCTGACAAAGCGCAGGGCGCCCGCCGCTTCTGTCAGGGGAACGACACCGAGCCTTTCGCCCACAGAATAGTAAAGCACGAAGGGCCGCCAGCGGCGTTCCTCAAAGCGCCGGGCTACGGGCGCCGCCTCTCTTGGAGAAAGCCAGCGATAACCGCCGCCCGGACAGATAATCACCGATCCCCATGCTTTGAATGTTTCGTCAAAACAAATATCCAATTGCGCTTTATCCACGGGTACGCTCCGCATTGTTCATCAGTCTCCCTTAAGGGTTAATTTAACACGGGATGATTTTAAAGTCAACAAAACAAGGGAAACGTTTATCTTAATGAGCCTCCGCGCGGCAAGCCGCACGGTATCTTTAGCGTTGGGTTGTACCGGAACGGAGGCTCGTTCGAGAGGAAATTTATAATACCGTCTGGTTTAATACCAAATTTTTGAAAGTGTTATGTTGCTTGAACCGCGGCAAGCCGCGGGGTATTAAACCAGACTTTCGAATAATACATAACTAAAATACATGTTTATACTACATTTTTTATATTTTTCTTGACAGTATGAAAAAACCTGTTTATAATGCCTTCAATAAGGTAAACGTTGCCTTTACTTTTTATTTTATCAGGAGGAAAACATGAAATTTACCAAAGTATTGATGATTGCGTTACTTGTCGCCCTGATTGCCGCAGGTATGGTATTTGCCGGCGGCGGACGGCAGGGAACAAGCGGCACGGCTGCCCCGGCGGGAAAACCCTCGTACACCCTCAAATGGGCCGAGGTCAACCCTGCCCAGCACCTCATGACCTATTCGGCCGAGGTGTTCAAGGCTGAAATCGAAAAGCTGAGCAACGGACGGATAAAGATCGACATCTATCCGGCCATGCAGCTCGGAGACGAAAAGACTACCATGCAGTCCCTGCAGATGGGATCGGTTGACTTTTTCCGGGGTAACGCCATTTCTCTGGCTGACTTCAACGCGAAGAAAATGGCTCTCCTGGCCCTTCCCTTTATATTCCGCGACCGGCCCCACCTCTGGGCCGCCCTTAACGACCCCGTGGGCGACGAACTCCTCCGGAACGTTCAGGAATCAGGCAGCCGCATGGTGGCCATCGGCTGGTTTGAAGAAGGGGCCCGGCATTTCTTCTTCCGCAATAAAGAAGTCAAATCCCTGGCGGACATGAGGGGCCTCAAGATCCGGGTTCCCCAGAGCGAACTCTCCATGGACATCGTGCGCGCCTACGGCGCCAGCCCCACCCCCATTTCCTATGCGGAACTGTACAGTTCCCTGCAGACCGGCGTTATAGACGGCGCTGAAAATCCCATTGTAGGGTATCAGAGCAACAGCTTCTACGAAGTCGGAAAGTTGCTCGCCTACGCGGGTTACACCTTCACCCCCAGTCCGGTGCTGGTGAGCGAAATCACCTGGAACAAACTCGATCAGGAAGACAGGGATCTTATTCTCAAGGCCATGAAGACAGCCCAGGAGTGGAACAAGATCAATTCGGAAAAGAACGAAAATGACGCCCTCAAGATCTGTACGGATAACGGCGTCAAGGTCTCCTATCCCGATGTTACGGAATTCCAAAGGGCTTCCGCCCCGGTTTATGAAAAATACGGGAAAGATTATCTCGATCTCATTGCAAGAATCCAGGCAATAAAATAGAAGCCCTCTTAAAAAAAGGCGGCGGATTGATTCTGCCGCCTTGATGTTTCCTTTTGGAAAGCAGCTTCCGGAGGTGTCTGTGAAAAAATTCTTTGACGTTTACCGTACCATTGTAATATCTTTCTGTAAAATCTGCCTTGCCATGCAGGTTATCATCGTTGTTTTTGTCGTGTTCGGCCGCCGCATATTAAACTGGACTCCCGGCTGGGGGGAAACTTCAGCCCTGCTTTTTATGGTCTGGTTCAGCCTCATGAGCGCATCCATGTGCATTCTGGAAGACAGGCATCTCCGCATCACCCTGACGGATCTGTTTTTGCCCCCGGTGGTAATCAAAATTTTTGACATCGTCAGCCTCATAGTTATATTTTTGTTTTCACTGTTCATGATAATATACGGCTATCAAATGGCCAAACTTTCCGGGCTTAATATTCTCGCCGGCATGGGCATAAAATCAACTTGGCTCTTTGGGGCAGTCCCTGTGTCGGGGCTTGCGCTTTTTCTCGCGAGTATTGAAAAAGGGATAATGGTATGGAAAAAGAAGTAATCGCGGCAATTTTAATCATCAGCGTCTTTCTGGTGCTGCTCTTTCTCCGCACGCCCATTGTATTTGCCATAGGTTTCTCAACGGTAGTGACCATCATGTATCTGGACATCCCGCTCATGATGGTCGCCCAGATGATGGTTAAAAACGTCAATACTTTTATCCTCATGGCGGTTCCCTTCTTTATCATCGCGGGTGAAATAATGAGCGCCGGGGGGATTGCCAAACGAATCGTCGCCTTTGCCAACGCCCTGGTCGGCTGGATGCGCGGCGGACTCGCCATGGTCAACTGCGTGGACTCCATGTTCTTCGGCGGGATTTCCGGTTCTTCCGCGGCGGACACCGCCGCTCTGGGTTCCGTGGTAATTCCCATGATGGTCGAGCAGGGCTACGAAAAGGAATTTTCCACTAACCTTACCATGGCGACGTCGGTGCAGGGCATACTCATCCCGCCGAGCCATAACATGGTTACGTACTCCCTGGTGGCGGGGAGCATTTCTGTGGGACGGCTCTTTTTGGGCGGCTTTATTCCCGGCATACTCCTGGGCGTCTCCATGATGATTTACAGTTACTATGTGGCTGTGAAGAAGAACTATCCGGTAGGCGATAAGTTCTCGTTCAAAATTTTATGGAAAACCTTTGTCGATGCCGCCTGGGGACTCGGAACGATAATAATTATCATAGGTGGAGTTACCACCGGCATATTTACCGCCACGGAATCCGCGGCCATCGCCGTTGTCTGGGCGATCTTTGTAACATTCTTCATTTACAGAGAAATTCCCCTAAAGGAAATATGGTCCATTCTGGGCCGCGCGCTCCATACCCTTGGAATCGTGATGATCCTTATCGGGACTTCCGGCGCCTTTGCGTGGGTCCTTTCGTATCTCAGGGTGCCGGCCATGATCGCCGGGGGAATTTTGAGCGTCAGCAAAAACCCCATTGTCATCACCCTGATCCTTCAGCTCATCATGCTGTTCCTGGGAACGCTCCTTGATATGTCGGCGATCATTCTGATTGCGACGCCGATTCTCCTCCCCATAGCCGCAAATATCGGTTTTGATCCCGTTCATTTCGGCATAGTAATGATGCTTAATCTCGGTATGGGCCTTTTAACGCCGCCTGTGGGAAGCACGCTTTTTATCGGAAGCGCCATTTCGGGGATAAAGATCGAAGTGCTTTCAAAAACCCTGCTTCCGTTTTACGGCGTCATGCTCCTGGTTTTGATGCTGATCACCTTTGTTCCGGGAATTGTAATGTTCCTCCCGAATCTTTTGATGCCTATAAAGTAAGGTGTTTGTGTTTTGAACGGTGGAATAAAAGACATCGCGGCCCGGCTGAACGTATCGCCCACTACGGTGCACAAGGCCATACACGGCAAAAAGGGCATCGGCGAAAAGACCCGCAGTGAAATCCTGGCGTATATGGACGCGCATGGTTTCAGGCCCAATCGGGCTGCGGCGGCGTTAAAACGGCGGCTTATAAAATTTGCCTGTGTTCTTATGGAACCTTCCGGGCTCAGCCGTTTCTTTTATCAGGATATTCTTTCGGGGATACAAACCGTTATCGCCGAACTGCAGGTGTTCAATGTGGAAACTTCGGTTCATTTTACCCCCTTTTCTCCGGATGAACAGATCAAAATTCTTGAAAAACTATTAATAAAAGAAGGTGATTCACTTAACGGACTGATTATTACACCGGCCCATGATGAAAAGCTCAACGATATTATCCGCCGTTTTACCGAAAAGAAAATAGCGGTAGTCACCCTGAACGGCGATGCCGGAGGCAGTAGCAGACAGGCGAATGTATCGTGCGACAATACGATGATAGGCCGTTCCGCCGGTGAGCTCATGGCAGCCTTTCTCGGCGACTGTAAATCGGGAAAAATACTTCTGCTTGGCGGCAACCGGTATCTCCGAAACCATCAGGAAACGGCTCAGGGTTTTGTCTCAATCATGTCGGAATTAAAAAGCGAACTGGATATTTTTGAGTGTTATGAATTTGACGATCCGGGCAGGCTTAAAAAATATATAAAGGTGTATCTGGAATCATTTGCGGATATGCGGGGTGTATACTGCAACAGTATACGGCACACCCTTACGGCCTGTGAAACAATCAGGGAACTGGGTTTTTCCCGTAAACTGAAAGTTATCGGAAGCGATGTTCATTCGGCAATACTCCCGTTTTTTGAGGACAATACCTTAAACGCGACTATTTTTCAGAATCCGCGGCAGCAGGCGGGCAGGAGTCTCTGGAATCTGTATTACCTTGTGACCAGGGAAGAAAAGGTGAGTGAATTTACAAAGACCACTATTGGTATTGTTATCCGCTCCAATGTCAAGAGCTACCTGTAGTAATTCCGGGGTCAGACCTCCCTTTTAGGTAAACGTATATGGCTTTAGCGGCCGCCCGCGGATTTTTTTTCGGTAATGGCGAGGATGCGCGCGAAGGCGGAATTGGGTTTTTTAAGCTCCCGTGAACCGCGGGTGATTTTGCAGAGCGAAACGCCGAGGTTTTTGGCGATTTCCCGCTGGGGGGTTTTTTCATTCAGCGCTTTGACCAGCGCCCAGCGGGCCGCTATGTCGGCGGTTTCCGCGGGGGTGAGGAGGCAGCGCAGAAAGTCTTCAATCAGCCCGCTGTCTTTTGTCATGGAAAGGACTTCGGCCAGCTCGGTAAAATTTTCGTTTACCCTGGGATCATTGATTTTCATGGGGATAGTATAACACGAGTCCGGCAATTTGTCGTGAAAATTTCAACAGAAAATTTTAACAGTCAAAGCAGCGAATTGTATGCCCCGCGCCTATTTCCCGCATGGGGGGCTTTTCCCCGAAACAGCGCCCGCGGGAGCGCGGGCAGCGTTCGGCAAAGGCGCAGCGGGTTTCTTCGGGAAAGGCAGGGGGGGGCGTTGCGGGGGGGATTCCCCCCGCTGAGGGGGGGAGCGGAATACGGCCGCTTGCCGGTGTCTGCGCCGCGGACGGAAGAGCGGCCGGATGGAGCGGGGGGGGAGGCTTCCCCCCTGTGGCTGATGAAAAAAGCAGCCGGGTATAGGGGTGCAGGCCGCGCCGGTACAGTTCCCCGGCGGACGCTTCTTCCATCAGCTCGCCCCGGTACATGACGCCGATGCGGTCGCAGAAATAGCAGGCTACTTTCAGGTCGTGGGCGATGAACAGAAAGGCGATTTCCCGCTTTTGGCGGATGTCCAGGAGGAGGTTGAGGATTTGGCCCTGAATGGAAACGTCTAGGGCCGAGACTACTTCGTCGCAGATGAGGAGTTCGGGGCGCATCAGGATGCCCCGGGCGATGGAAATCCGCTGGCGCTGGCCGCCTGAGAATTCCGAAGGGCGCAGGTCCAGATCCGCCGCGGAAAGGCCCACTTCTTCAAGGACGGACGCCGCTTCCCGGCGGAGCTGTTTTTCGCCGGCTTTCCGGTACGGCGCGGACCAGCGCGGGCCTGAGACGAGCACTTCGTATACGCTCATCCGGGGGTTGAGCGAACGGGCCGGGTCCTGGAACACGTATTTTACTTTTTCACGGTAGCGCCGCAGTTCCGCTTTTCGCAGGGCAGCCACTTCCGCCGGGCCGGTTTCCCTATGAGCCTGTGGGACTTGTGGATTTTTGCGGCCTTTGACCGCAAAAACCCCCGATTTTTGGGCTCCTTTGGGAGTCTGCAAGGTAGAAAATGCACAAAATTGTGCATTTTTTTTATCATTT
>JAIROT010000156.1 GCA_031257385.1 Treponema sp. | reverse complement strand
TGTATGCGAAGGGTACATACCCCGCCCTTCAGGGCGTTATAAAGGGTATGTACCCTGAGACAAATACCTTACCAAAACAACATACCTCGTCCCTTTAGGGCGAGGTTGTTGATTGTTTTTAGGGAAACTTAAAAACCGGTTGCTTTTCGGTTCCCTTGCAGTTTCTCACCCTGTGGGCGAAACATGATTTTTAAGCGGAGAACTTCTAAAAACCGGAGTTTTTAGAAGTTCTCTTTATTCGTGCCGAAGGGATTTAATACCCAAGAACCCGCTTTGCGGCGGGGGAGCTTCGGGGCGGGCCTGTTGATTCATTCTTCATTGGTGCGAGCGCCCCAAAGGAGTATTTATGCCTGAAGATGACGTTTTACTTGAAATGAAACATATCGTCAAAACTTTTCCCGGGGTGAAGGCCCTGGATAACGTTAATCTCCGGGTAAAACGGCGCGAGATACATGCCCTGGTGGGGGAAAACGGCGCGGGAAAATCCACTCTGGTGAAAGTGCTGTCCGGAGTATATCCCCACGGCATGTATGAAGGCGACATTATTTTTGAAGGGGCTGCCTGCGCTTTTGCCGATATTAAGCAGAGCGAAAAAGCCGGCATTGTGATTATCCATCAGGAGCTGGCTTTGAGTCCCTACCTTTCCATAGCGGAAAATATATTCCTCGGGGATGAGCGGGCGAAATACAACATCATAAACTGGGACAAAACACGCGAGGACGCGCTTATATATATGCGGAAACTGGGCCTGGAAGAAAACCCCAATGTACAGGTGAACAAACTGGGGGTAGGCAAGCAGCAGCTCGTCGAAATCGCCAAGGCCCTTGCAAAGGACGCTAAAATCCTGATTCTGGATGAGCCGACCTCGGCGCTCAACGAGAAAGACAGCGAGCATTTATTGCAAATTTTGCGGGAACTTCGGGACCAGCATAACATTTCCTCGGTACTGATCTCCCATAAACTGAATGAAGTCGCGGCGGTGGCGGATACCATCACTATTTTGCGTGACGGTAAAACCATCGAAACCCTGGAAGTGGAACGGGACGCCGGGGGGCTTGCCTCCATCAGCGAAGACCGGATTATCAAGGGCATGGTGGGCAGGGAGATTACCGACCGTTTTCCAAAACGAAATAATCCAATCGGGGAGGTGGTGTTTGAGGTAAAAGACTGGACGGTATATAATCCTGACAACCCCGAACGCAAGAAGCTGGACAAGGTGAATATTACCGTACGCGCCGGGGAAGTAGTGGGGCTGGCAGGACTGGTGGGGGCGGGCCGTACCGAATTGGCTACCAGCATTTTCGGCAAATATTACGGCGAGAATATCAGCGGCAAAACCCTGATTAACGGCAGGGAAGTGAATCTGAATTCGATTCCCAAAGCGATTGAACAGGGCCTTGCTTACATGACCGAAGACCGGAAGGAATTCGGCCTTGTATTGATTGGGAATGTTAAAGAAAATACCACTCTGGCAAAATTGAAAAAAATAGCCAGGGGTAATATTATTGACGAACATGAAGAGATTCTGGCAACGGAGGATTACCGTAAAAAGCTCAATACAAAAACACCGTCGATTTTACAGCTTGCGGGGAACCTTTCAGGAGGTAACCAGCAAAAAGTAGTATTGGCGAAGTGGCTCTTCTCGGATCCGAAAATTCTCATTCTGGACGAACCGACACGGGGAATTGATGTGGGCGCCAAGCATGAAATCTACATGATCATCAATAATTTGGCTGCCCAGGGCATAGCCTGTGTGCTTATATCCAGCGAAATGCCGGAAATTATCGGCATGAGTGACCGGATTTATGTACTGAGCGAGGGACGGATTACCGCCGAACTGGAAGGCGCTACCGCGACACAGGAAGAAATCATGCGCCATATTTTATCTAACTAGGAGTCTGTGTTACTTCGTAACACTTCCGATTAACATGGCGGCATCGGCAATTGCCGCGCCGTCTTTTATAGGAGAAACGATGAATACTTTATTTGTACTCTTAAAGAAAAACGCGCGGCAATACGGCATGATCATTGCGCTGGCGCTGGCAATGATTTTTTTCGGTATCCTGACGAACGGCATTTTCTTCCGGCCCGTGAACCTGACCAACCTTGTGCTGCAAAACAGTTATGTGCTTATCCTTGCGGTAGGCATGCTGCTCTGTACCCTTACCGGCAATGTCGATCTTTCGGTAGGATCCATTGTCTGTTTTGTGGGCGCGGTGTGCGGGGTGATGGTTGTGGATATGCACATGGATTCCTTCCTGGTCATGTTCCTGGCCCTGCTCATCGGGGCGGTCATCGGCATGTGGCAGGGTTTCTGGATTGCCTTTGTGCGCGTTCCCCCTTTCATCGCGACCCTGGCGGGAATGCTGGTGTTCCGGGGTTTGGGACAGGTTATTATGCAGGGGCAGACCAAGGCGCCCTTTCCCGCGGAGTTCCAGGTGATAGCTTCCGGCTATATCCCCGATCTTCTGGGAGGCTTGACTATAGGTAAATCAACGCTCCATCTTTTTTCCATTGTTATCGGCTTGCTGATTATTGCGTTCATCATCGCGTTGGAGCTGGGAACACGCAGGCAGCAGAAGAAGTATAACTTTGATGTGCTGCCCGGCGGCATTTGGATAGCCAAGGTGATAGTTATTGCGCTGGTACTTTTGGCCTTTACCATTGTATTTGCCCTCTACCGGGGTTTCCCGAATATTTTGGTTGTCATGGGGCTTCTTATCGTCGGGTATCAGTTTGTCGCCTCAAAGACGGTACAGGGCCGTCATATTTATGCCCTGGGCGGCAACGCGAAAGCGGCAAAACTTTCGGGCATTAAAACCGAATGGGTGATGTTTTGGATATATACCAACATGGCGATCCTTGCCTCGGTAGCGGCTTTGGTTTTTGTCGCGCGCCTGAACGCGGCCACCCCGAAAGCGGGCCAAAACTTTGAAATGGACGCCATCGCGGCGTGTTATGTGGGCGGTTCGGCGGTTTCAGGCGGCATAGGTACGATTATCGGAGCGGTGGTGGGCGGCCTCTTTATCGGGGTCCTCAACAACGGCATGTCGATCATCGGAGTCAGCACCGACTGGCAGCAGGCGATAAAAGGGTTTGTACTGCTTGCGGCGGTGGCATTCGATCTCTACTCCAAAAGGAGAAGTACCAAATGAGCCTCCGCGCGGTATCAGGGCGGGCTATTAAAACAGACGTTTGAATAACTATAACGGAGGGTAAATTATGATAAACCTGAAACAATTCGAATTTTGGTTTATAGTTGGGAGCCAGGACCTTTACGGTGAGGAAACCTTAAAACAGGTCGCGGAACACGCTCGTATCATGTCTGACGAATTTGACAAAGACCGGGCCATTCCCGGCAGGGTGGTGCTAAAACCGACAGGGAAATCCCCGGACGGCATACGGAAACTCTTTGAGGAGGCCAACGCCGCGTCTAACTGCGCCGGGATCATTACCTGGATGCACACCTTTTCCCCCTCGAAGATGTGGATAGGGGGCCTGTCGATCAATAAAAAACCGCTCTTGCATCTGCATACCCAATTCAACCGCGATATACCCTGGGACTCCATCGACATGGATTTTATGAACCTGAACCAGTCCGCCCACGGGGATCGGGAACACGGGTACATTTACGCGCGGATGCGGCTGCCGCGCAAGGTGGTCGCCGGTTTCTGGCAGGACGGGGAAGTTCGCCGCCGTATCGGCGTGTGGATGCGGGCCGCCGCCGCCCGGAATGACGGCCTTGACTCCGTGGTTCTGCGCCTGGGGGATAATATGCGCGAGGTTGCCGTAACCGAGGGGGACAAGGTAGAGGCGCAGATCAAATTCGGCTGGCAGGTAAACACCTGGGGGATCGGCGATCTTGCCCTGAGCTTTAATAAGGTTAGTGGCGCGGAAGCTGAAAAGACCGTAAAGGAATACGAGGCTTCATACGAACTTGCGCCGGAACTGCGTAATCCGGGCAGGGCGCGGACCGCTATGATCGAACAGGCAAAGATCGAAATAGCCCTGCGGCAAATGCTAGAGGCGGAACATGCGGGGGCGTTTACCACGACCTTTCAGGATTTACATGGCCTTCCCCAGCTTCCCGGCCTTGCTTGCCAGCGGCTTATGGAGCAGGGCTACGGTTTCGGCGCGGAAGGCGACTGGAAACAGTCCATGCTGGTCCGGGCCGCCAAGGTTATGGCGTCGGGGCTGCCGGGCGGCGTTTCATTTATGGAAGATTACACCTACCACTTTGAGCCGGGCCGGGAAGCGGCCCTTGGCGCCCACATGCTTGAGGTGTGCCCCAGCATCGCCGCGGGCAAGCCCCGCATTGAGGTGCATCCCCTGGGTATAGGCGGCAAGGCTGATCCCGCCCGTATAGTGTTTGACGCCGCGCCGGGGCCCGCCGTACTTGCAACCGTGGTAGACCTGGGTGATCGCTTCAGGATGATCCTCAATGAAATTGATACCGTTGAAATAGAAGAATCAATGCCGAAACTCCCCGTGGCCCGCGCCCTGTGGAAACCGCGCCCGAATATGCGGGACGCCGCCGAGTCCTGGATTATCGCCGGCGGTGCGCATCATTCCGCATACGCGAGCGCCCTTACCGCGGAGTATTTTCTCGATTGGGCGGAAATGGCCGGTATTGAGTGTGTCCTGATTAACGGGTACACGAAGCCGGCAAGACTCCGGGAAGAACTGCGCTGGGGCGAGGCATATTGGAGTGGAAAATGAGCCTCCGTTCAAGTTAAGCAGCGCTAAAGATGCCCCGCGGCTTGCCCCGCGGAGGTTCATGCGCCCGCCCTGTCTCCGAAATCGGCCTCAGAAACGCCTCATTTCAAAATGTTACCGAAAGGCCGTGCGCCGCGCCGTGTTGACATTGTATATTTTTTTAACTAGAGTATAGGGATGATGGATTTTGACAGTCTGAAGAAGGAGATAAAAGAACTAATCGTCAGCAGTCTTGAGCTGGAGGATATAAAACCGGAACAGATCGATGATTCCGCTCCGCTCTTCGGGAGCGGGCTGGGATTGGATTCCATAGATGCGCTGGAGTTGGGGATCGTCTTCAAAAAGCACTTCGGAGTTACATTTTTGGCGGAAAGCGATCAAAATAAAAAATACTTCACTTCGGTGCAGGCAATCGCGGATTATATAGCCCGGGAAACCGGAATACCGGACGGGTAAAAACCCGTTTGTCCCGTATTCTGCGGTAACCGGGAATGTTTTTGGAGGATTTATGGCACTACAAACTGTTGACAAACCCGGCTGCCCGCCGGCGGATATTCCGCTTTCGCGGTTCACACCGGACTCCCGTCCGCCGGATACGGTTCTCTGTTTCGACGGCGCTTTTTCGGACGGAAAATACAAAACATGGCGGGATTTCCTCCACGACACGGCGCTGCTCAGGGCCGCTCTCTCATCCTCTTCGCAGGGCAGGTGGATTTTGTACGCCGATGACTACTGGTATTTTCTCACCGCGTTTACCGCCCTGTTACAGTGCAAAAAGCAAGTGCTCCTCACCGCCAATATCAGCCCCGGAAATCTCGCCGAAATTTTCGGGGCTGACGGGGGAGGAGGGCTTATTACGGATCAGGATACAGCCGGTTCGCTCTCAATACCCCAGGTACTGTCCGCCGGCGGGGCGGCCGCTGATTCCCCGGCGCCGCATATTCCCATAAATCCGATAGAATCGGTATTGGTAATCTACACCTCCGGCACAACGGGAAAACCCAAGGCGGTTCCCCACCGTCTCGCGGAGTTCGAGGTGGACATCGGTTTTCCCCCTGAATGGGTGGATGCGTGGAAGGCCCGCAAAAACATCGTTACCGTGGATCCGCATCATCTGTACGGATTTATATTTTCCGTTATTCTGCCTTTTACCCTGGGCATACCCTTCCGCAGAAAGCGCATCGAGAGGCCGGAAGAATTTGAGCGGCTTTCCGATACGCCCTACATGATCATCACCACTCCGGCCTTTTTGAAACGGGCCGTTGAAAGCGGCGTTAAGCCCGCCATGAAGGAACCCTGGATTGTGGCCTCGGGCGGCTTTCTTCCCCAGGAAACGGCGGAAAAGACCGAAAGCCTGATCGGGTTCTGGCCTATCGACATTTACGGCAGCACTGAAGGTTCGGGCATAGCGTGGCGGCAGTCCAAAACCGGCTCCGAATGGCGGCCTTTCGGCAGCATAAAGGTTTCCCAAAACGAGGCAGGATGCCTGGTGATACATCTGCCTTTTCCCAATGTCCCGCCCATTCCCACCGGCGACCTCGCCGAGGTTTTAAGCGACGGCACATTCATTTTGCAGGGGAGATCGGACTCCATCGTCAAAATTGAGGAAAAACGGATTTCCCTTCCCGAAGTCGAACAGCGGATTATGGACTCAGGCCTTGCAAAGGCTGTCTGCGTTGTCCCCATGGAAGACAAGCGTCAGTACCTTGCCGCCGCCATTGTTTTCAATGACGAGGCCAGGGTGAAGTTTGCCGGCAAGGAAAAACACGAAATAAACCGGTTCTGGACCGAGTATCTTTTGCGGTTTTTTGATGCGGTGCTGGTGCCGAAAAAATGGCGTTATATCGACAGTTTCCCCGAAGATTCCATGGGCAAGAGACGGCTGGCTGAAATAAAGGCCCTGTTTACCGGGGAAGACGGCGGCGTTTAACTGCGGCGGAAAAATGAGTTCTTCCCCGCACTGGTCAAAGCAAAAAGAGATTGCCCGATCGTATTGGCTCTTCAAGCTGATGATGGCGGTGGTAAAGATTCTGCCCCTTCCTTTTTTGCGTGTCCTCGCTTTTCCGGTAAGTTTTTGCTATTTTGTTTTCGGCAGGAGATCGCGCCTTGAATCCAGGCGTTTCCTGGATGTGGTCAACTCCGTAACGCCTGAAAAACAACACCGATCAGTCTACAAACATTTTGCGTCTTTTGCCCTTTGCCTGATAGAAAAAACAGCCGCATGGAACGGCAGAATAAGCGAAAAAATGGTACAATACCAAAATGACGACATTGAGGCGCTTGTCGGGGATATCCGCCAAAAGAGAGGCGCCCTTCTGCTCTCTTCCCATCTTGGCAATGTGGAAATGATCCGTGCGCTGGTGGATTTCGGTCGTACCTATGTGAAACATTCCTTTCCGGTCATTTCGCTTGTTGACTTTTCCGTTACGAAAAATTTTAGCCGGATGCTGCGGGAACTCAATCCCGACTCAATGAATCAGTTAATCGGTGTGAATGAAATAGGCGTGGAAACCGTTGCGCGTTTGCAGGACGCTCTGAATTCCGGCGGGCTGGTGGCTGTTGCCGGTGACCGAACCGCGCCAAGCGAAGATAAGGGCCGTTTTCATTTTAATTTTTTGGGCCGTCCCGCGCTTTTTCCCGGCGGTTCGTTTTATCTGGCGTCGCTCTTAAAGGTAAATGTCTATTTCGTTTTTGCGCTCAGGCAAAAGACCTTTTCCCTCTCAGGGGAGTACGACATACGCATTATCAAGAGTGATGTTGATTTTAACTGTCAGCGGGCGGAACGGAACAAACGGGTGGAAAGCCTTGCCCGTTCCTATGTGGAAACCCTGGAAAAGTTCTGCAAAGAATATCCTTATCAGTGGTATAATTTTTACGAATTTTGGGAAACGCAGTCTGCGGATTGAGGAGGCAAGGATGAAGACAGCGGCTGTCTTTTTGCTGCTTTTTGCGGTTTCTTTTTCTGTTTTTGGCGATGACGTTTTCCGCTGTCCGCTTACCGGCGAGACAAGGCCTCGCTTTCTTTCGGTGTGCGGAGAATTGTCAAAGCATCCGGTGGTCCGGGGGGAATTTGATCTGCAAAAAACAATCAAAAAAATCAATCGCGTTCTGGATTCTTCCGGTAATTTTATCATCAGCGCGGAATACGGCATTGTCTGGGATACGAAAAAACCCTTTCCCTCGACAATGACAGTGGGCAGAGACTTCGTTATCCAAAGCACGCCCAACGGAACCAGAGCCGTACTTTCTGCAGAAGGCAATGAAACTTTTGTACGCCTCGCCGCCGTTATTCAGGCGGTTTTTACCGGCGATCCCCGGAAACTATTAAGCGGCTTTAATGTGTTTTTTGCCGTGTCAGACGGGAATTGGGAAATAGGTCTTATTCCCAGGGATCGGTCCATGCAAAATTTTATCGGAAGAATCACGATGAACGGCAGCGGCGGTAATATTAAAAAAGTGATCCTGCTACAGCGAAATGAGGATATGGTTGTCTATACGTTTTCAAATCATGGTTTTGCCGCCGGCCTGAGTCCCGCAGAGGAAGAGCTTTTTAGTGCGGACTAATAGGCTGTCAAAACTAAAAGGCGTGATATAACAACAAAGAAGAATTGTAACCGTTGCGTCGAATAAGGCAAAAAAAGAGTGTGAATTTGAAAAAATCCGCTTGACTTTTATCATGGACGGTGTGAGGATTCAGGTATGAAAACAGCCTTCCCTTTGAATAGTTACAAATGCCGCGATTATTACCTCCGCTGACTTTGCCGGTTCTGGCGCTCCTGCTTTTCTCCTGCGCTTCGGCTCCTCAGCCACAGGTTCAACAGGATGTTCCCGCTGATTTTGCCGGGCTTGTTCATGCCGGCGGAAGCAGAACACGGAAAGAATACGCCTATCTGGATTATCTGGGGACAAGCTGGATAGTCAACACCTTCTATTGGGACAGCATCGAAGTTGACGACGGCGAATGGGATTTTCTTTCCTATGACGCTTTTGTTGACAAGGCCAAGGCCGAGGGGAAAAAAATACTCGGCGTCCTTGCCTATGATTCCTGGTTGATTCACGACGACAAAAATACCAAAAGGTATATCCCGCCGGAGAAGCTGCCCAGATTTCTGAACTATGTGCGGGAAACCGTCGGCCGTTACCGGGGCAGGGTTGACGCGTGGTGCGTCTGGAACGAGCCGAACTTTATCTTCTGGCGTGGCAGCCGCGGAGAATTTTTCGAGCTTGCCCGGCAGACCGCAGATGCGGTACGGGAAGCTGACGATGGGGCGATCCTTCTGGGCGGCGCTTTTAACCGGAACGTGTTCGGTCTGGACGAAGGTTTTATCCGGGGTCTGTTCGAGTCCGGGGCCATGGACAAGGCCGACGCTGTGGCTTTTCACCCTTATGAGCTTAATCCCGTCCGCAGCGCAAGGCTGTACGATCAATTTCGGGACATCGCGGCTGATTATGGTTTTGCCGGCAGGATATGGATTACCGAAATGGGCTACCCCACCGGAGGCTGGTACCCCACATCGGTGTCCGAAAAAAAATTACCTGCCTATGTGATCAAGACCTTTACGCTTCTCGCCGCGAAGGGAGCGCAAAGGCTTTTCTGGTATCAACTTTTTGATCCCCACAAGCGGAAGGCGGGCAACTCGGAGGATTTTTTCGGCCTGGTACGGAGCAGGCGCGACTACCGTTCCAAGGGGGCGGAGGCGTTCCGTCTGTGCGCCAGGTTTCTTTCCGGCACGACATATTACCCGCAAAAACCAAAGAGGGAAGGCCTGCCCGCTTCCCTGCAATCGTTTTATTTCGAGGGGAACGGGAGGGCCGCCCTTGTCCTTTGGAAAGAATACGGCGCCGTTCCGGTGCGGCTGACGCTTTCGGGAAGCGCCCGCTTCCGGCACGATCCGGTTTCCGGCGATACAGTGGGAATACCGGCGGAAACGCTTATTACCGTGGGAGCCATGCCGGTATTCGTCACCTGGGAAGGCGGTGAAGCGCGGATAAGCGCACCTTGAAGAGCGGCAATCTGTATTTCGCGGGTACCCGGCTGCGCAGAGCGCCCATTAACGGCGGGGCACTGTGGGGAGGGGGGCCTAATGTGCTACCGTGTTGCCACGGTCTGCCGTACCTGGCTGTCGGCAAATCCCTCGATGGATCTGACCAGGGCAAGCCAGTAGTTTGCCTCGGTTTCGGAGGTATAGGGACCTACCCGCACACGGTACCAGGTCTTGCCTTTTACATCCCGGTTTTCAACAATCGAGGTAATGCCTTTCGCTGCCAGTGTTTCCTTTACCCCTTCTGCCCGGACCAGGGTGGAAAACGCGCCGGTCTGGACCCAGTAATCACTGCGGGTTTTGCTCTGGGCGGGCTTTGCCGCGGCTGGGGCCGATGATTTGGCGGCGGCGGGTTTGGCCGCGGCAGGGGCCGGTAATTTAGCGGCGGCAGCGGGCTTTGCCGCGGCAGGGGAGGCCGCCGGGGCATCGGGGACCGCGGCCGCGCTGGGCTTGGGAATATTGATAGTCACCCTGGCTGAGGCTTCATCATCGTTTTTTTCCACCGTGTATGTACCGATTGCCCTTTCGCCGTTTATATAGAAATTGGTTTCCTGCGATGCGTTTGCCGTAGGAGAAGTCTGTATACCCCGGATACTGTCGGTGTTTTTCACCATATCCGCCGCGTCCACCGTTGCCGGCTGGGGAAAGGAAGGCTCCGCCGGCAGGGTTCCGCTTCCTCCCGAAGCTATGGGGCGGCTCGCGGAAAAAGCGGTCTCACTCCGCGCCCTGGGTGAAAATATCAAAATGGAGGCGCTGATCACAACAACAAGGAAAACGCCCACCGAAACAGCCACCAGCAGCAGTTTTTTCTTTTCCATAGCTAGACAATCTCCACTAACGAACATTTGCAGGCCGCATGGCCGCTTCCCACAAGACGGGGTCTCATCAAAGCCGCACACCCGCCCTGGATAAAATTGCGTCAATCCGGCGCTCCAGTTTTGTCCTGGAACGCCGGATTGACGCCAATGAAAATCCACGGCTTTCTACTTTATAAATATCGGCTTTTCCCGCTAAATATTGAGCGGTGAAATCTTTCTGGCTGGCGAAGCGTTTGAACAGGGCAGACCAGGAGAGCCTGTCCCTCCTGCGGGCGCGAAGCAGGCGGGTAAGGAAAGGGGCGCTGACCAGAATGACACAATCCAGCCGCCCAAAGACCGAAGACCTATGGAGCAGGGCCGCGTTGATAACACAGGTTCCCCCCTGGCGTTCAACCCATTCCTCGGTCAGACGGTTTGCCGCTGGATGAACAATGGCCTCCAGCGCGGCCAGTTCTTCACCACTGCCGAACACTTTTTTCCCCAGCCGCCGCCTGTCCACAGAACCGTCTGCCAGCAGGATGTCCCCGCCGAAGCGGGCAACAAGCGCCTCCTTTTCCGTCTCAAGGGCCGTGTATCCCAGCTTATCCACATCCAGCACCGGCAGTCCCCGCTGCTCAAGAAGGGCGGCCAGATAGTTCTTTCCCGCGCAATAGGTTCCGGTAAGGCCGATAAGCATACTTTAACATCGGCAGAAATGGAAGAAAAACCACGGCAACACAGGCGAAACGGATGAGCCTTCGCGCGGCAAGCCGCGCAATATCTTAGGCGTTTCCCAATTCGGAACGGAGGCTCGTTCGATAGGAAGTTGCGAACCTTTGGTCCGGTATACCATCTGGTTTAATACCCCGCGGCAAGCCGCGGGGTATTAAACCAGACTTTCGAATAAATTTTCCAGTTCGTGTTTTGGCCGGGCCCCGGTTTCCTGCCGGACGATCTTTCCGTCTTTGTAAACAACCAGGGCGGGGATGGATCTTATGCCGTGGCGGACCGCCAGTTCGTTTTCCTCGTCCACATTGACCTTGCCTATCTTAAGGCGGCCTGAATATTCTTCCGCCAGTTCGTCCAGAAGGGGAGCTATCATTTTACAGGGTACACACCAGCCGGCCCAGAAATCTATAAGGACCGGCAGAGGGGACCGGATTACTTCTTCGTCAAAGTTGGCGCTTGTTATGGTTATTCCGTTACTCATGCCGTAACTATACACCATAAAGTTTCCGCTTACAATGGACTTGGGAGAT
>JAIROT010000226.1 GCA_031257385.1 Treponema sp. | reverse complement strand
AGCCCCTCCGGCAGGTCATCCCCAACCATTATGGAACCATAAGCGGGGACTTTATCACGATAAGCCCCCAACAGTTTATAAACCGGCTGTCCGCATTTTTTCCCGCAAATATCCCAAAGTGCCGTATCCAGAGCACAGAGCGTATGATCACTGAAAGATGTATGGAGCCGCTGCCAGGTCCTCATACGCTGCCAAATACGCTCATGAAAAAAAGGATCCTCCCCTATAAGGGCCGGTCCTGCCACGTTATTTACGATATCTATAACCATTTTGCCGCTGACCGCATAGCCTTCGGTTCCGTCATCGCAGGTAATCGTCAGAAGACCGATTGTCGCATCATGAGGCTTTCCGGGATGGGCATGGCCCTCTCCATCCCTCACCATGATCGACTTATACCGTACTTTACGCGCTTCAACTTTGATTATTTTCAATAGTTACCCCCTTTCCCCATAGATTGAATAATGGGCTTTTTTATATTTTAACCTAATTTTAATATTTTGTCAACATAAATTTTATTTTTTTTATTATTTTTATAAAAAATATAAATTGTGTTGATTTTATTTGATATTGGCAATATTTCTTGAAGATAATAGCAAAGTTTTCAAATCTATGCTATTATTGCCTTATATGGAAAACGACAAATACAACATCAAAGCGGTAATGCGATGCCTTAAAATCCTCGATTTGGCGGCTTCCGTGGATCATCCCCTGAGTATTACCGAAGTCTGCGAGGCCCTGGACATCAACATCAACATGGCGTTCCGTATGCTCTCCAGCCTGGCGGCGTCGGGGTTTATGGTAAGGGACGAGCGGACCGGGCTCTACGCGGTTTCCCTCAAGGCCCTGCAGCTCTCCCGGAACGCCCTGCTTTCTTTGGATATACGGAAACTCACCATGCCCTACCTGGAACTCCTGTGGAACCAGTACCCCAAGGCAAATCTCAACATGGCGGTGTACCATGAGGGGGAAATTTTGGTCATAGACCACATTGACAGTCAGTATATACCCCGGACCTATTTTACGCCGGGGAAACCCGTCCCCTTTCACTGCACGGGGCTGGGTAAAGTCCTTACCTGTGAATTGCCGGAAGCCGGACTGGACGCCCTGATAGCCCAAAAGGGGCTGAAAAGTTTTACCGCGAAGACTATCACCAGCCCGGCGGCGCTAAAAAAGGAGTTGGCGGCGGTCCGCTCTGAACAGCTTGCCCGGGACCGGGAGGAATACATTCTTCATGACAACTGCAACGCGGCTCCCGTCCGTAACAGCGAGGGGAAAATCATCGCCGCCATCAGCCTTACGGCCTTTGAAACCTATATGTCCGTGGAAGATATTGAGGCCGCCACTCCGTCCCTGCGGAATACCGCCCAGCGCATCTCCTACATGGCTGGTTTTCATGACGGGATGATGTAAAAAGGATGGCGGTACGCTCCGCCGCTTGTTTACCGGCCTGAGGAGACCACAGGCGGAGTACGGGGTTTACCCCATGAATGACATCATATTCTTAGAGTAATGGTGATATATAAAGAGCAATAGTGAGCAATGCGTGTACTTGCCTTATATGCCGCTCTGGGCTAAGATGAAACGGTGGTGAAAGTTATGAAGTCGAGTGTGTGCAAGCGGGGGATTTCGCTGGTTTTTATGCTGGCCTGGGGCGTTTCCATCCTTTCCGGCCAGGAGATTATTACCGCGGAGCGTTATCTTGAAACGGTGGCGGAGCGCTATGGCGTTATCAGGGATTATGAGGCCGGCATCGTTATCCTTTCCGGCGGCACGGAAATGAGGGGAAATGTGAGCCATCTGAGTCCGTCTTTTTTGAGGATAGATTTCACGCGGCCCGCAGAACAGGTGATTGTGTTTAACGGCGAATTACTGACCGTGTACCTTCCGGAATACCGGGTGGTGCTGAACCAGGCCATTACCCAGACCAGGCGGCCGGCTTCCACCGGCGCTTCGCTGGCCAGCGCAGAAGGGCTTACCCTGCTCAGGCGGAACTATGTTTCCTCTTTTGTTACCGGCCCGGCTCCGTTGCCGCTGGACGCCGGATCCCAGGAGAGCGTGGTGAAGCTCCGTCTGACGCGGCGTTCCGTATCGGAAGGGTTCAGGGAGATCATTCTCAGCATCAATCCGGAGACCCTGTTGATCCGCCGCATTGAGGGGCAGACCATCGCCGAAGGTTTAGTGCGTTTTGACTTTTCCAATATCAGAATCAACCAGGGAATTCCCGAACAGCGTTTTATTTACGATTCTCCGGCTTCGGCCAATATGCGTAACAATTTCCTGTTTCAGGATGCCGAGTAGGGCGGGAGGTAGCGGACAATGGAATCGCTGGGCGAAAAATTACGGAACGCGCGGAAAGCGCGAAACCTCAGTTTTGATCAGGTAAGCCGTGAAACAAATATCGCGTCCCGTTACCTTGAGGCCCTGGAAGCCGAGGATTTTTCCGGTTTCCCCGGCGAACCGTATGCCGTCGGCTTCCTGAGAAATTACGGCGCCTTCCTTGACCTTGACGTGCAGGAATTACTCTCCCTTTACCGTGCCTTCAAGATACAGGAACAGCCCGTTCCGGTGGAGCAGCTCTTAAAATCCCCTCCGGGACTCCCAAAAATTCTTGTCGCCGCCGCGCTTGTTTTGCTTGTGCTCGGCGGCGGCGGCGCGGTGTTTTTTTTCGTAACGCGGCCCCCGCAGGCGGAGAGTACGGCGCCCGCCGTCCGTGTTCCGGCAGAGTATATGATGAGCGGCGATTTTCTGGAGCGGCGTTTTTACAAGGGGGATTCGCTCCTCGTTCCGGTAGGGGCGGATCAGTACAAGCTGGAACTGGTGAATTTGGAAGAGGCGGTGAGTATCCGTACCCCCGGGCGGACGCTGGTTCTTAACTTAAACGAGGAATCCGACGAGGACCTTAACAACGACGGTATTCCCGACTTGCACATAACAGCCGCCGATTTTGTGAAAAACAACGCCGCTATGGGGATTCTGCTCCGCTTTGATATAAGCGCTGTCCCCGCGGCGGCCGAAGTTCCCCCTTCCGAATCCATCCCTGACGAAGTTGCCGCCGTATCCGTTCCGGCAGGCGCCACGGTGGTTTTTTCCTCCCCCAACACTTATCCTTTTACGCTGCAATCGAATTTTCAGGGCTACTGTATGTTCCGCTGGGAGATTCTTTTTGAGCGGGACCGCCGTGACCGGAACGAGCGCTATTTCCAGCGCTCGGAAGAACTCAACATCCAGGCGCAAAACGGCATCCGCATCTGGACCTCCAACGCCCAGGCCGCAAAATTTCAGGTTACCGGCGGCGGCAGAACCGTTCCCATTGAGCTGGGCGGCGCCGGCGAGGTAGTGGTCGCGGACATCCGCTGGGTCCGTGATGACGACAACCGCTACCGCCTGATCATTGCCCGCCTTGAGACATAGCAGCCTGCTGCGTTTAAGGCATTGCAAATTCCGGGGGGAACGGAACCGGATACATGTTGACATTCAACACAATCTTCCACGATAATTACCTTACATTGTACCGTTATTTTATCGTTTTACAATTATTTGTTTTTTCCGCCTTTTGTTTCCCGCAGCAGGCCCCGCTGAAAATTATCGGCGGTATTCCCAATGAAAACAGCGCCGCCTTATACCAAATACAGGTGGGGGCATTCAAAATTATGCGAAACGCGGAAGCCGCATCTCTCCGGCTGAAAAGCGCGAATTTTAATCCGGTTTATGAAAAATACCTTGACTTTACCAGGGTGATAATAACGGGGCTTGCCGCCAAAGAAATACCGGCCTCCCTGGAGAAAATTAAATCGCTGGGCTTCAAAGAGGTAATTATCCGGGCAGACAGGAGAAAACCCGTTGTTCCTGAAAAAAGGGAAGCTGCCGCGCCGGAAGTTTCTTCCCCGGCAGCGCTTGCCCGGCCGGACACGGCGCCCCCCCCTGTTCCTGAAGGGCGGAAAATTGCCGTGCCGGAAAGCGCCCGTTCCCCGGAAGCGGTTATCCCGAAAGATACGAAAAAATACGATATTTCTGAAAAATGGGATATCGTTACGCCGGGAAGCAGTTACGCCTCGTTTGAATTTAATCAGGACAACTATTTTATTGTCATTGAAAACCAGATCAGCGGTTTTGAAGGAACAGAACAAATTATTCATTTTGGCGAATACAATATGCCGGACAATAATACCATTGAACTGACTGATCTGGGCGAAATAAAAATCAATTCAAATACCGATGCCGGCATAGCTTTTTCTTTTACTCCAATTGATGATCCGTATGGAAGGACATTTCTTGAGGCAATAAAGGCAGAATCAATACCTGACTCTCCGCAGTTAAAATTATTCACCAGAACCTGGAAGATAGCGGGAAGTTCAAATGATGTTACCGTAAATGAAATCGTGCTTTTTTCCAGGGCCGGTACTTATCTGGAGACCGAACCGGACGGCCTTTCATGGTTGTCAGAATGGAGATGGTACGATGAAAAAAACGAGGAATTTGAATATTCCCACGATAACTGGCAGCACTACGGAAGGGCAAAAATACTAAGCCTGGACGACAGATCGCTCGTCTTTAATGATCCGGGCTATTATAACGGTGTTGAAGGATATTCCAGCGCCGGTTATGACGATGTTTATGAACTTTCGCCCATGAGGGAATGAGCCTCCGCACGGCAAGCCGCGCGGTATCCGGAACATGAAAATTTAATTCGCGCTGCCCCTGTCCCCCGCCTTTGTCCATTTGTGGTGTTTTTTGAAATATGTTATACTTTTCGGTATGGCCTTTGCTAATCTTGTGATTGACAGCGGAAAACCGCTGCCCCTGGGGGCGTCGCTGGTCAGGGAAGGGGTGAATTTCGCCGTTTTTTCCCGGCACGCTACCCTGGTGACGCTCATCCTGTTTGAAAGCCCCGCGCCGGACAGTCCCCGTGTGGAAATTCCCCTGAATAAGCGGGAAAACCGGACCGGTGATATTTGGCACTGCCGTATCAGGAACCTTGGGGCCGGCGCCTGTTACCTCTACCGCGTGGACGGCCCGTACATCCCCGAAAAAGGACTGCTCTTTAACCCCAAAAAAACCCTGATAGACCCCTACGCCAAGGCCCTGACCGACCTGAGCCGCTGGAATTTCCGCAAAAACACGGGCTTTGATTCCGGTCAGCCCCGCGGCATCATTATCGACGACGATGATTTTGACTGGCAGGGCGATCTCCCCCTCAATTACCCCCTGCGTTTCAGCGTGCTTTACGAGACCCACGTGAAGGGCCTTACCGCCCATCCCAATTCCGGTGTGGAACATCCGGGGACCTACCGGGGGGTAATCGAAAAAATCCCCTTCTTCAGGGAACTTGGGATAACAAGCCTTGAATTCCTTCCCATTCAGGAATTCAACGAGCGCGAATTTCCCCGCATAAATCCCCGGACCGGCGAGACTCTGATCAACTACTGGGGCTACTCCACCACGGCTTTTTTCGCCCCCAAAGGCTCCTATGCCTCAGACCGAAAACCTGGCGCACAGGTAAAGGAATTCAAGGAGATGGTCCGGGAACTGCACAAGGGGGGGATAGAGGTAATTCTGGACATCGTATTTAACCATACCGCCGAGGGCAGCGAGCAGGGGCCGACCTTTTCGTTTCGGGGCTTTGATAATCCCATCTATTATATACTGAGCGAAAACAGGCGCTACTATCAAAACTATTCCGGCTGCGGCAACACGGTAAACTGCAATAATCCGGTGGTCCGCACTTTTATTATGGACTGCCTGCACTACTGGGTGAACGAGATGCACGTTGACGGTTTCCGATTTGATCTGGGATCTGTTCTGGGGCGGGACCAGAACGGCCGGCTCATGGAGAACCCGCCGATGCTGGAACGGATCGCCGAAGACCCGATACTGGGCGCCACCAAGATCATTGCCGAGGCATGGGACGCCGGCGGGGCCTATCAGGTGGGCTGGTTCCCCGGCGGCCGCTGGGCGGAATGGAACGACCGCTACCGCGACGATATCCGCAAATACTGGCGGGGGGACCCGAAAGAAACCCGCCACCTGGCCACCCGGCTTTCGGGCAGTTCCGATCTGTACCTCAGAGACGGCCGCAAGCCTTTTCACTCGATCAACTTTGTCACCAGCCACGACGGCTTCACCATGTATGATTTGGTTTCGTATAACGGCAAGCACAACGAAGACAACGGTGAGGAAAACCGGGACGGGGGCAATAACAACTACAGCTACAATTACGGCGCTGAAGGCCCCTCCGCAGACCCGGTACTGCAGGCCATACGGAACCGCCAGCTCAAGAATTTTTTCACCACGCTGATGGTTTCCCTGGGTACCCCTATGCTCCTGGGCGGAGATGAACTGGCCCGGACGCAGAAAGGCAACAACAACGCCTACTGTCAGGATAACAGCATTTCCTGGTACGACTGGTCCCTGCTGGAACAAAACCGGGATCTGTTCCGTTTTGTCAAAGAGATGATTGCCTTCAGGCGGCGGCATCCCGCCTTTATGCGCCCCGAGTTCTACAGCGGCAGGGACGGCAACTACAACGCCATTCCCGACATCAGCTGGTTCACCGAAAAGGGCCTTACCCCGGACTGGGACAAGATCGGCTCCTGCCTCGCCCTGCGGATAGACGGCGGCAAGGCCGATATCCTGGCGGACAAGGACGACAACGATTTCTTCATCATGTTCAACGCCGGACCTGACCCCGTGGTTTTCAGTGTCGCGGAAGCCCCAAACAAAAAGACCTGGTTCCGGGCGGTGGATACCAGCCTCAACAGCCCCGATGACATCCTTCTCCCCGGAAACGAAAAATCCCTGTCTTCCCAGACTAGATATACAGTCAAGGTCCGTAGTATGGTTATATTACTCTCCAGGGAGACGGTATGACGGTCTTAAATTTTCACGGCGTGAGGGGTTCTCACCCGGCAGCGGATCAGGAAATGATTAAGTACGGCGGCAATACCGCCTGTGTGGAAATCTCACCAAAAATAGCGATCTTAACTTGAAGTCAGCCAAATAACGATGGACGAAAAAAGTTTTATTCTGGGCGTAGACCTGGACGGCGTGGTAGGAGACTTTTACGGAGCGGTGCGAAAAATCGCCGCCGGGTGGCTCAACAAGCCGCTTGAATCCCTCACCCCCGAAGTTACGTTTGGCCTTGACGAATGGGGCATCAACGAATTCGGCGGCTATGACCGGCTCCACCGTTTCGCCGTTACACAGCGAAACATCTTCCGTGACATGGAGCCCATTGAAAACGCCCCGGCTATTCTGCGCAAACTCTCCAACCAGGGCATCCGCATCCGTATCATCACCCACCGCCTCTTTCTCAAATATTCTCACCGAACCTCCGTCACTCAAACCGTGGACTGGCTGGACAATTACGACATCCCCTATTGGGACATCTGTTTTATGAACGACAAGGGCGCGGTAGGCGCCCACGTATACATTGACGACGCGCCGGAAAACATCATCAATCTGCGCAAGCAGGGCTGCAAAACCATCGTGTTCAGCAACTCCACCAACAGGGACATGGGCGGCCCCCGCGCCGACAACTGGTTCGAAGTTGAACGCCTGGTAATGGAAGCCCGCGAAGAATGGAAAACCGGCACCGCGGGTTTGTTCGGGAATTAGGTGAGCACAGGGCAAATTCCCTCCGGCATCGTGCTCGCGGCGATTAACGCCAAATGGATTCACCCGTCCCTGGCCCTCAGACTGCTCAAAGCGAACCTCGGCCCGCTGGAGGAGCGCTGCGAAATAATCGAATTTGCCCTGCGCCAGCCCCTGAGCGAAAAAGTTGCTCCCATCCTGGCGGCAAGGCCCCGGATTCTGGGTATCTCTGTTTCAATTTGGAATCACAGCGCCACAGTGGAACTGCTCAAGGAACTGGAAAAAGTCTGGCAAACCCGGGCCGAAGGCCGCGGATGCGGGGCCGTCCCGCGCCGGCCGATAGTTGTGCTGGGCGGGCCGGAAGTTTCGCATCTGCCCTCCGGCGCGGAGATTTTTCGTTATGCCAATTATGTGATTCACGGCGAGGCTGAGCCGGCGTTCAGATCACTCTGCGGGAACATCTTCGCGGAAACGGAGCCGCCGGCAGCGGATCTTCCGGAAAAGCCCCTTCACCTTTATACAAAACCGGTTGATCCCGCTGAAATCAAAAGCGCCTATTATCTGTTCAGCGATGAAGACCTGCGCAAAAAGTTGACCTATGTTGAGGCAAGCCGGGGCTGTCCCTTTAACTGCGAATTTTGCCTGAGCGCCGTAAAGCCGCTTTCGGAGGCCGCCGGTTTTGAAGCGGTGCGCGAATTCCCCCTGGAACAGTTTCTTGACGGGATGGACGATCTGATCCGCCGGGGGGCGCGGACTTTTAAATTCCTTGACCGGACTTTTAATGTGAACATCAGCCGCGCAAAACGGATCATGGAATTTTTCCTGGATAAAATCGAAAAAATTGAAGTATCTCAAAAGGGCAATTCCTCCGGTGTATATATCCCTCCCTTCACCGTTCATTTTGAAATGGTTCCTTCTCTTTTTCCCCCCGAACTGCGCAAAACCATTGCCCGTTTTCCGCCCGGCACGCTCCGCGTTGAAATCGGCATCCAAACCCTCAACCCGGAGGTTTCCGCCCGTATCAAAAGGCCCTCCGACCCGGAGCGGGACCTGGAAACCCTTCGTTTCCTCAGGGAAAAAACCGGCGCCATCATTCACGCCGACCTTATCGCGGGCCTCCCCGGCGAAGATCTGACCTCTTTCGGCAGGGGTTTTGACCGGCTCTGGGCCGCGCTTTCGCCGGAAGCGGCCGGGCCGCCGCATTCCCGCAGCGAAATCCAGCTCGGCATCTTAAAACTCCTCCCCGGAGCGCCCATTGCCCGGCACAGCGAAAGTTTCGGCATGCGTTACAGCCCCTCTCCGCCTTACGAGGCGCTGGAGACCGCCGCCCTGCCCGCCCGCGACATGGACCGGATTAAAAACTTTGCCCGCTTCTGGGAACTTATTGTGAACCGGGGCCTTATTAAAGAAGAAAGCCTTCTCTTGAAAACGCCTGCAAAGAAACAGCGCCCGGCCTGCTCCGGCGGGGACGGGGAGGTATCAACATTCAAAAATTTTATGTCCCTGTCGGACGCGCTTCTTGCCCATTTTGGCCGGAATTGGGGAATCGATAAAACCGAACTGCGGAAAGCGGTCCTGCTCCACGGAGGCATTGCGCCGCCTTGATTCTTTTTTGTTTTTCTATAATTATATGCTAAGTTCATTTTTCATAACGTAAGGAGGAAAAAATGAAAAAATTACTGATTATTGCGCTGGCCGCGGGAATGGCAATTTCCGCTTTTGCCGGAGGGGCCAGGGCTTCGGGACAGGCCGCCGGGGCCAAGCCGAACAAAGACAACCTCAAGGTAGGTTTTATTTACATCGGCAGCATTCACGACGAGGGCTACACCCAGGCGCACGACAAGGGCCGCCTTGCCCTGGAAGCCATGGGAGTCAAGTGCGCGTATATCGAAAACGTTCCTGAAAACGCGGACTGCGAAAAAGCGATTCGGGACCTTATCGATCAGGGCTGCAATGTGATCTACACCAACAGCTTTGGTTTTATGGATTGGACACTTAAAGTCGCCAACGACAGCCCCAATGTCTACTTCGGCCATTGTTCGGGCTACAAACAGTCAGACAATATGTCCAGCTACTTCGGTAAAATCTACCAGGCCCGCTACCTTGCGGGAATTGCCGCGGGCTACAAAACCAGAGTGAACAAGATTGGCTATGTGGCGGCCTTCCCGATCCCTGAGGTTATCAGGGGGATCAACGCCTTTACCCTCGGCGTTCAGTCGGTGAATTCCGACGCTTCGGTGGAAGTGATTTGGACAAATACCTGGTATGATCCTGCGGTTGAAAAGCAGGGGGCCATTGAGCTTTTGAACAAGGGCTGCGACATTATCGCCCAGCATCAGGATACCACCGCGCCCCAGATTGCCGCCCAGGAAAGGGGTGCCTTCGCGGTTGGTTACAATGTGTCTACGCCTAACGCCGCCCCCAATGCGTACCTTACCGCGCCGCTGTTTCACTGGGAAATGTTTTATGTGGACGACGTGAAGCACGTCATCGCCGGCGACTGGAAGGCCCGCGCTTATTGGGAAGGTTTCAGCAACGGAACGGTCTCGCTGGATACCTTAACCGCAAACAACGACCCCAGAGCCGCGGCGGCAATTGCCGATGCCCAGGCCAAAATCGTAAGCGGCGCCTTTGATCCCTTTACCGGGCCTCTTTACGATCAGAACGGGGCGGTAAAAGTTCCCGCGGGAACCAAAATGACCGATGAAGAAATCTGGAACATGGGCTGGTTTGTAAGGGGCATTATCGGAACCATACCGAATTAATGTTCTGTCCTAAACATCAGGAAGGATGAGCCTCCGCGGAGGCTCATAAGGAGGGCCGGGTGAGTTACATCGAAATGCGCCGCGTCTCAAAACGTTTTGGGACCGTGCTTGCCAATGATAACGCGGCCCTCTCGGTGGACCGGGGAGAGATTCTCGCCCTGCTTGGTGAAAACGGATCGGGAAAAAGCACCCTGGTTAATATGCTTGCGGGTATTTACATTCCCGATTCCGGTTCTATTTATATCAACGGCAGGAACCGCCGTTTCCGTTCCCCCCAGGACGCCATAGCCGCCGGGGTCGGCATGGTGCATCAGCACTTCAAACTGATTCCGGTGATGAACGCCTGGGAGAATATCAGCCTGGGAGAACGTCTGGAAATTGATTCCGGTAAAGAGCGGTTTCTTTTAAACCCTTTTATCGAAAAAAAGCGCGTTAACCGGAAAATAGCCGGAATTGAGGAACGTTTCGGCCTGACCACGATTCACAATAAAAAAATTTACGATATGTCGGTCAGCGAAAAGCAGACCGTGGAGATTATCAAAATGCTGTACCGGGGCGCATCCGCCCTGATCCTCGACGAACCCACGGCGGTGCTCACCCCGCAGGAAACAAAACAGCTCTTTGCCATGTTACGGAACATGAAACAGGAAGGATGCGCCATTATCATCATCACCCATAAACTCAACGAGGTGATGGATATCAGTGACCGTGTTACCGTTATGCGCAAGGGGAATACCGTTGCCACGGTCAATACCGCCGAAACCAATCCGAGGGAACTGACCGAGATGATGGTGGGGGCAAGTATTTCCCTTGAGATAAAGCGGGAAGAACCCGCGCCGCAGGATAAACCGGTGATGGAGGTACGGGACCTCACCCTCACCGGCGTTGACGGGGCGCCCTTAATCGACGATATGAACTTTGACCTTTACGGCGGCGAAATTCTCGGAGTGGCGGGAATAGCCGGAAGCGGCCAGAAAGAACTCTGCGAAATTATCGCGGGCCTCAGAAAAGCGGACCGGGGCTCCGTTATGTGCGGCGGCGGCAATCTTCTGGGCCTCTCCCCCCGGCAGATCAAAGACCGGGGAGTGTCGATGAGTTTTGTCCCCGAAGACCGGCTTGGCATGGGCCTGGTGGGAGGCATGAGCATCACCGACAACGTGCTGCTCCGTTCATACGAGAAAAAGAGAGGGGTTTTTATTGACCGCGCCGGAGGCGGCGCGCTGGCGGAAAAAATTGTGGCCCATTACGATATTTCCACTCCTTCGGTCCAGCATACGGTGCGGAAACTTTCAGGGGGGAATATTCAAAAGGTGCTGCTCGGCAGGGAAATTGATCTTTCTCCCGGAGTGCTGATCACCGCCTATCCTGTGAGGGGCCTTGATATCGGGGCGTCTTACAGTATCTATGAAATATTAAACGAACAAAAGAAAAACGGCGTTGCAGTCCTCTACATCGGGGAAGACCTTGATGTGCTTAGAGAACTCTGCGACAGGCTCATGGTAATCCACAATGGGCGGGTTATGGGGATCGTAGACCCCCGCAGTACATCCAAAGAAGATATCGGCCTTTTGATGCTGGGACACAAGACGGAGGCGGCATGACAGGCAAATACAAGAGGAGGCTCCCCTTTTGTTAAGGATTGCGGCAAGAACCGGAGTTTCGGTTCTTCGGGAAAACCTTCTTCGCGTAACGGCGGCCTTTGCCGCGCTTGTGGCGTCGGGCTTTATCATGTCGCTTATGGGCTATAATCCCCTGGAAATTTTCGGCAGGATCATATCGGGATCATTGGGCAGCGCGTACCGTTTTCGGGAGACAGTGAACAAGGCAATCCCCCTGGGCGTCCTTTCCCTGGGAACCGCCATCGCTTTCAGGATGAAATTCTGGAACATCGGCCAGGAAGGGCAGTTTTACCTGGGCGCTTACGGCGCGTCCCTGGCGGCCTTTGCCTTTCCCAATCTCCCTTCCTCCCTGCTGCTCCCCCTGATGTTTCTTGCCGGCATTGTTTTCGGCGGTTTTTGGGCGCTGATACCGGCGCTGCTCAAGATCCGTTTTTCCACCAGCGAAACCCTGGTTACGCTGATGCTGAATTACATTGCCCTGAAGTGGATTTCGTTTCTGCAATACACCATGTGGAAAGATCCCCAGGCCCTGGGCTTTCCCAAGATCGCCAGTTTTAGCCCCAACGCGGTGCTTCCCTCCCTTTTTGGCATACACATCGGCTGGATCATCGCCCTTGTTCTCGCGGCGGCGCTGTACGCGCTGCTCAAGCGGACCAAGCTCGGCTACGAGATCGATGTAATCGGAGAGAGCGAGGCGACCGCCCGCTATGCCGGCATGGGGGTTTTCAGAATCACCGTTATCGCCATAGTCCTTTCCGGCGGACTCTGCGGCATTGCCGGCATGATGCAGGCCTCGGCGGTCGAACGTTCCCTTTCGGATCAGCTTTCAGGCGGGCTTGGTTTTACTTCGGTTATTGTCACCTGGCTTGCCCGGCTGGAACCTCATGTCATTCTGATTATTGCCTTTCTATTTTCCCTGCTGATCCAGGGCGGCAACTTTCTGCAGTCAAGCCTCCAGATCCCCGCTTCAATTTCGCTCGTGCTGCAGGGAATAATCATTTTCTTTGTGCTCGGCTCTGAATTTTTTATCCGTTACCGTTTAGTGTGGAGCCGCATCAGGGAGGAAGAATAATGGCGGAATTTTTTAATGCCCTTACCCTGTTTCTCCAGACCGCGGTACAGATGGGAACACACATTCTCTTTGCCGTGCTGGGCGGCATCATGTGTGAAAAAATCGGCAACATGAATCTGGGCATCGAGGGGATGATGCTCCTCGGCGCATCGGTCGGTTTTTCCGCGGCCCTTGCCTCGGCGAATCCTTTTACGGCGGTGCTTGCCGCGGGCCTCGCCGGTACGGCAGGGGCGCTTATTTACGGGATCATCACCATTACCCTTCGGGGAAACCAGGTGGTTACCGGACTTATCCTGACGATTTTTGGAACCGGGGTTTCGGGCTTTCTGGGGAAAACCCTTTCAGGAAAAGCCCTGCCCGATCCGGTGCTGCGGGCCTTTGCGCCGGTCTCGGTGCCTTTGCTGCACCGGATTCCTGTGGCGGGCCGGATTTTCTTTGAACAGAGTCCCTATGTGCTCGCGGGGATGATCCTCGCGGGGCTGCTCTACATTTATTTTCAGTACACACGGACAGGACTCAACGCGCGGGCAGTGGGCGAGAATCCCGCAGTGGCCGATGCCGCGGGCATTCCGGTAATTCTCTATAAATACGTGCATGTTACTCTTGGCGGCTTCTGCTGCGGCGTCGGCGGCGCTTATCTTTCCCTGGTTTTTGTACCCCGCTGGCAGGAAAACATCACTGCCGGAGCGGGCTGGATCGCGGTGGCCCTGATCATTTTCAGTACCTGGAACCCCCTGCGGGCCATTTTCGCCGCCTACCTTTTCGGTGCGCTGCGTGGAGCGGGTTTCAAATTTCAGAATATCGACCTCAGCATTTTCGGCAAACGGATTATTTTTTATCCCCAGCTTCTGGATATGCTTCCCTATTTTGCCACCATTGTTGTACTGCTCATCATCACCAGACGCAGAAAAAAAGAGTACCAGGCCCCGGCCGGGCTGGGCACACCCTACTTCAGGGAAGAGCGCTAAGGCATCGTGCGGAAACAACATGTTATGCGCAATGCCGCAAAAGCATCTGAAAAAACATACTTTTCGATTAATTTATGGGAAAATTTATAAAAGCTACGTAATGCCGCATTAAAAAATCTAACCGTAGGGGTTGGATGCCTCATGCTAAAAATCTAACCATGAGAATCCGATAGTGGAGGCGGAGCCTCCCGGTTCTTCTCTTTATGAATGTGCAGGAGCTTTGCTACGGCCTGGTTTTCCAGCCGCATGAGGGTAACCGGGTTG
>JAIROT010000224.1 GCA_031257385.1 Treponema sp. | reverse complement strand
CTGCCGGAAGAACTCTTCGAGATTTACTCAGGTTTCCTCTCCAAAAAACAGTACGTCCTGACGCCGGAGGCGGTGGAGAAGGCGAAAGAGGCGCTGCTCGAAATCTACGAAAACCGGGACGACAGTTTTGCGAACGGAAGGACGGCGCGGAATCTCGCGGACGAAACGGTGCGCCGGCAGAGTGGCAGGATTTCCGCGCTCGAAAAACACCTGCGGGACCGCGAGATATTTATGACCATTACCGCCGAAGACATTCCGCTTGCGCCGCGCGCGAAAGAACTGAGCGTGGACGAAATTCTATCCGACCTGGACAGTATGATAGGGCTTACCGAACTCAAGGCGGAAGTGCGCGTCCTCGCGGATTCAATCCGCATGGACCGGGAGCGGGTAGCCGGCGGCGGCGCGCAGGCCGAAGCGCAGTCCTACCACATCGTATTTACCGGAAACCCCGGCACGGGCAAAACAACGGTGGCCCGAAAACTGGGCGCGCTCTTCAAGGCCATGGGACTCCTGCCTTCCGGCAAAGTGATTGAGGTTGACCGCAGCAAGCTCGTCGCCGGTTACGTTGGACAGACCGCTCCGCAGACGAACAAGATCATCGATGAGGCGATGGGCGGGATTCTCTTTATCGACGAAGCCTACACCCTGGCCCAAGGCGGGCAGGACGCCTTTGGTCAGGAGGCGATAGACACCCTCCTCAAGCGTATGGAGGACGACAAGGGCAGGTTTGTGGTGATCGCTGCGGGTTACCGCAGGGAGATGGAGCGCTTTATCAGCTCCAACTCCGGGCTTGAAAGCCGCTTTACCAAGTTCTTTAACCTTGTCGATTACACCGCGGCGGAACTACAGTCGATCTACGAACATACCGCAGCGAAAAACGGCTACACGATTGCCGGTGATGCCAGGCCGGTTCTCGCCAAAGCGGTCCAGGCAATATACGCCGGGCGCGGGGAAACTTTTGCCAACGGCCGGGAGATGCGAAAGCTTTTTGAGGAAACCCGCCGCCGCCAGGCCGCCAGGCTTGCCAGGCTGGACAAAACGGAGCGCACGGCGCAGGCGCTGGGCACGATCACCGCCGGAGACATCCCGGTTCAGGAAGGAGGAGAGGCATGATTTGTCCGGACAAGATGTGCAAGCAGGAAATTCCCGGCGATTCGCTTTTTTGCGACCAGTGCGGCGCGAGGATTTTGCACTGCTCCAAGTGCGGCTCCGCCGGTATGAGCAAGTTTTGTATCAAGTGCGGCGGCCTTATGGTACTACCGGAAGCGTCCCCGGCGGCGGCGCAAAAGCCGGTAACGCAGACATCGGTGACGCAAATGTCCGCGCCGCAGACTCCCCCAGCGACAACTCCCGCGCCGGCAGCGCCCGTAACGCAAGCCCCCGCCCCGGGAGCCGCTACAGTGCTTGTTTCCCTGCCTTCGGAAAAGTTTTTTCTCTGTCATCCCGGGGGCTGGAAACTGGAAGCAATGGACGGCGATATTCTGGGACGCGCGACAGGCCCCCACGTGGGACGGCTCGGCGCGTTTCCGGTTATCTCGTCCAGCCATGCCAAAATCACGCGGCAAGGTGCCGGGTGGTTCATCACGGACTTAAAGTCAACCAACGGGACATACCTCAACGGCGCAAGGCTGGAGCCGAATGTGCCGGCCAGGATAAAACAGAACGACGTTCTCATCCTCGCCAACGTTACGTTTACCGGGAGGGAGGCATGAAGATCGCGGCCGGGGCGTATTCATCCAGGGGGAGCGTCCGCGCCCACAACGAAGACGCTTTTCTTATCGCGAGGATAAGCGGCGGCGGCGGCGTTGAAGACAGCTCCGCGGAGTTTGCGGGTGAAATCGACGCTTCGCTTTTTTTCTGCGCCGCCGACGGCATGGGCGGGCATGCGGCGGGTGACGCGGCGAGCGCCTTCGTGGTAGAAAACCTGCGCGCCGATGAAACCAGCCCGGAGCGCGTCCATACACCGCAGTCCCTTGAGGCGCTCGTCAAAACAATACACGCCGCGCTGATACGGGAAGGCGCCGCGCGAGGAACCCCCAACATGGGCTCAACCCTCACCGGAATCCTTTTGCAGAAAGACGCGCCCTGCGGTTTCTTTAACGCCGGGGACAGCCGAAGCTACCGCCTGCGGAACGGTTTTATGCAGCAGCTTACCCGGGACGATTCCCTTTCAAGCATTGTTCCCGAAGCGGCGAAGAATATCATCACCAACGCCGTGGGCGCGGGGCTTTCCGGGGTAACCGTGACGAGCCGTTTTTCTCCCTCTGTCGCGATCGTCGGGGATGTTTTCCTTATGTGCAGTGACGGCGTTCACGGCTTTGTCGGCGACGATGATTTGGAAAAGATGCTCGCCGAAGACGCCCCGCCCGGGGAAACCGCCCGGCGCATCGTGGAGGCGGCGATAGCCAATAATTCCGACGATAACTGTACCGCCGTTGTCGTAAAAATCGAAGGAGACCCATGATGCCGGAAAGCGAACAAGAACAACAGCGGGAAACAGCGCAGCAGCAGGAGCGGACCGCCGCCGCAAAGGCCGAAAGCGCGGGAAAGGCCGCGCTCTGTAAAAACTGCGGCGCTCCCCTGGACCCGGAATTTCCCTTCTGCCCCGAATGCGGGGAAAGAGCCGGAGGCGAAGAGCTCTCGTGCGAGTTCTGCCAAACCCGCACAACCAGGGAGTTCTGCCCCCAGTGCGGCAGGCGCGTTGTCCCGGTGAACTGCCCCTCGTGCGGGACACCTTCAATTTACGATGTCTGCGGAAACTGCGGCGCTGTCCTGAACCCCGCGCTTGAAGCGGCCCTCGCGCGGGAAACGCCGCCGGAAGCCGCCGTAATGAGCGCCGAAGAGACAGCGAAAGTGGCAGCAATGTTCAAGGAACTGGAAGAAAACGAATCCCCGGAGTTTAAGGCGTTTCAGAAAAAACTCATCGAAAGGCAAATTCACCTGGATCACCGGGACCACTTCAACAAACGCGAAAAACGCATTCTCAAGGCGTTTGGCAATCGCCCGTTCAGCCTGGAACTCCCTGACCCCGGGGAAGAGGCGTTCAGGATGAGGGCCTACGCGGCTCTTGAAAAAATGGTTCTTGCGCGGGAAAAAAAGGCGATAGATGCGGAACTTGAGAAAATGTTCCCCGCGGCACAGGCGCAAACGCTTGACGCCGCGGATGTCGAGCGCAGCCGCGCCAAAATGGAACAGGAATTCCAGTTTCGGGTTAAGTTTGGGCGCGGCAAGTTTGATGGCGTTTATTACTGGGGTAACCCTGCCAGCGACTATGAGTATATCAAGATAAAGCTGTCGGAAAACGAGGCGCAGTGCATGCATCATTGCGGCGGTCATGGGGACAGTTATGGGATATTTCACATTGATATTGACGGGGAAAATCTTACGTTCAACCAGGGCAGTATGTCCGCTAAAGGCTGTCCGCTCATGCATTCCGCTATGCACACCTTTACCGGCAAAATAAATAATACAGGAACTGTTCTATCGGGTTTTTGGGACGCAATTTCCGTTACTCATTATAAAGTGTAGGAGGCTTATATGGAAACACAGGTTATTAATTCGAACACAGGAACGCAAATCCTGCCGGATCCCACGCGGGTTATCGGCAAACCAACTACGGACAGCGGCAGTACCTTTACCGGCGGGCTTCTGCGCCTGGGCGAAGCGATTGACGGCTGGGAAGTGCGGAGCAAGCTCAACACGGTTTCGGGCGAGGCGGACATCTATATCGCGGAAAAGAACGGCGAAAAGGGTATCATCAAGTATTACCGCAGCACAACATCGCCCAAAACGGATATTCTCGAAAAACTCAAGGGGCTTAAGCACGCGGACATCGTGAATCTGAACGGGTTCGGTATGTACAATAACCGCTTTTACGAAATCATGGAGTACGCGGCGGGCGGCTCTCTGGATACCCGTAACAAAGACGGCGCCTACCGTTACCTCCCCTTAAGCGAGGAAGAGGTTATCGGCATCTGCCGCGAGATGATTAGCGCCTTTAAAACCTGCCACGCGGCGGGCATCATTCACCGGGACATAAAACCCGCCAACATCTACTTCCGCAACGTCGAGGAGACCGAAACCGGCGAAGATGAAGAAAAAAAGACGGTCTACAAGGGCAGCGACGCCGTCATCGCGGACTTCGGCATCTCCAGCATCATGGACGAGGCGGAGCAGCTCCACAAAACCCGTACCGGTTCGCGTACCACAGGTTACGCCGCGCCGGAGGTACTCTCCGGCATCATCGGCCCCAAAATGGACTACTACGCGCTGGGCGTTACCCTGTGGGAACTCCTGACCGGCAAAGATCCCTTCACACTGGAAAACGGCACGCGCTACAATGACGCGTACCTCATCCGCGAAACCATCGAAGGCAGAATCGCCGACGAAATCCTCAGCAAGGAACCCCGGGTCAGCCGGAACATGGAACGCCTTATCCGCGGCTTGTTGGTCATCGATCCCGACTACCGCTGGGGCTATGATGAAGTAACCCGTCACCTGGCAGGCGAAACGGTCGAAATATATCAACAGAAAAAGAAAGATTGGACCTTTTCCATCGGCGGCGCCGAATGTTCAACCCTCGAGGAGTTGGGCGTAGCGCTGCTTAACAACCCCGAAGAGGCCAAAAAGTACGTTTTTAAAGGTCTGCTTGCTTCGTTTCTTGAGAATGTCGATCCCAAAAGCGCGAAGGACATTACGGAAATCGCCGAGGAAGCTTCGGCGGCAAAGGATCTTGACAACGGCGTCTTAAAAGCCGCCTATAGCCTAAGTCCCGGCATGCCCCTCAAAGTTGACAACGGCTTCGCGGTACAGAACCGTGACGACCTTATCTTTCTGCTGGAAAAAGCCCCGGAGTCTGTCGTCCCGTTGCTGCGTGATCCGAAATCGAAACTCCACACATGGCTTGGCATTATCGGTTCATCCGATACGGCGGAGGAAATCAGGGCGCTTCCCCCGGACATAAGCGATACGGAATTTGCCGGCAAAGCCGAAGTGCTGCTCAGGAACAAGGTGATAAAACCTTTTAAGCTGGCAAGGTACGAAAAATTTGAGCTTTCAACCCTTGACCAGCTCCGCAATGTGCCTTCCGATATGCAGCGGCGCATCCTTACGCTGGTCAAAGAAAAAAGTTACGAGGGGCTTTTTCTCCCCTGGCTGGACATTATTTCCCCGGATCTGAGCGTCAACGATATGGATATTTCAGGCTGGAAAAATTTCATTAACTGGGATGCCGCTAAGCATCGGCGGAAAGTACGTGAAACGAGCGAAGGAACGTGAGGCGGAGGAAGAACAACGTAGACCGGAATTAGCGGCGCAAACTCTCGCGGACTTTGTATCGGTGAAAGGTGGCGCGTTAATCATAGATCCGTATCAAAGTTAATGAGCCTCCGCAGAGCAGAGCTCCGGGGTATTAAACCAGACTTTCGAATAACTCATGTTACGCATAGTTGATATAAAAGCCGGAAATGATACTATAAAGTCATGGGCGGGGATATACTTGATATATACCGGGTACCTCTGGAAACTATATTGATCATCCTCTGTTTTTTTGCTATTCTTCCCTTCAAATGAAAACTTTTACCGGTATTCCGGCTTCCGGGGGGCTTGCTGTCGGCAAGGCTTTTGTATACCCTTATGATGAAACGCCCGATATTCCCCGTTATAACATCACTGAGGACGAAGCGGCGGCGGAGTGGGAGCGGTTGCAAAAGGCCCTGGCAAAGGCGGAGGCGGAAGTAAAGTCCCTCCATGAGCGGGCAAGCCGGGAAATGAGCCGGGAACAGGCGGATATTTTTCAATCACATTTAATGATGCTGGAGGATGTTGATTTTCAGGATCAAATCAGGGACCGGCTTGAAAAAACCCTCCAGAATATCGAGTGGGTGGTCTGGGACTTGGCGCGGGAAATCAAACAGAAACTGATGTCTTCGTCTGACCCCATTTTCCGGGAGCGGGCGGTGGATATCGCCGATGTGTCCAGCCGGGTTATCAACAGCCTGCTTTCCGTTGCCCGCAGCCGTTTTTCTCTGGCTGACATTGAAGAGGACGTGATTCTCGTGGCCCATGACCTGATGCCCTCCGATGCGCTGGTGATGGATAAGTCCCATGTGAAGGGGCTTGCCATGGACATGGGGAGCAGGACCAGCCACACGGCAATCCTCGCGCGGGCCTTCAATATACCGGCAGTGCTGGGCCTTTCGGTTATTTCCCGCGAGATACATGACGGCGAGATGCTGGTGTTAAACGGCTCATCGGGGATTGTGGTAGCCGCCCCCGACAGGCAGACGCTGGCGAGGGAGGAGAAAGAGGAGAAACAGTACCGCAAGCAGGCGGACAAGCTCGTTGTCCTGCGGGACCTTCCGGCGGAAACCAAAGACGGCTATCGGGTGATGCTCAAGGCGAACATCGAATTCCCCGAAGAGGTGGAGTGGGCGCTTCACTACGGCTCGGAGGGTATCGGCCTGTACCGTTCGGAGTTCCTCTATATGACGCCGGGCAGGGCCGCCGAAGAAGAGTTTCAGTACGAGGCCTACAGCCGTGTACTGAAAGCCATGGGGAAGCTGCCGGTTACGATCAGAACCGTAGATATCGGCGGCGACAAGGTTGTTCCGGAACTTTTCACCCTAAACGAGAAAAATCCTCTGCTGGGCTGGCGGGCGATCCGTTTTTCACTGGCACATCCTGAACTGTTCAAGCTGCAATTGCGGGCCATGCTGCGGGCCGGCGTTCACGGGAATGTACGGATCATGTTCCCCATGATCTCCGGCATTGAGGAACTGGAACAGGCCCTTGCCTTGCTTGACGAGGCCCGCCGCGAATGTAAAAAGAAAAAGCAGCCTTTCGCCGAAGATATTGAGGTCGGGGCCATGATCGAAATACCTTCCGCGGCGATGACCGCCGATATTCTCGCTGAAAAGTCGGATTTTTTCTCCCTGGGTACCAACGATCTTGTGCAATACAGCCTGGCGGTGGACCGGGGAAATGAAAAAGTCAATTACCTGAGCGAGTTCCGGCACCCTGCGGTACTCCGTTTCCTCAAGCGGACCATTGACGCGGCCCACGAAAAGGGCATCAAGGCCGCCATGTGCGGCGAACTTGCCGGAGACCCTTCGGCAACGGCGATTCTTGTCGGACTGGGCCTTGACGAATTCAGCATGACCGCTTCTTCCATTCCGCCGATTAAACAGATCATCCGGGGCCTCAACATGGAGGCCTGCAAAGCCCTGGCAGGAAAAGCGCTGCAGGCCCGCTCCATTGCGGAGGTCCGGGCCGAGGTAGAGGCATGGACGGCGGATCCCCCTTAAAGCATGGAATTTAACGCCGCGAAATACCGCAACCTCCCTGCCGTGGTTCTGGCGGGCCGCCCTAATGTGGGAAAATCCACCCTTTTTAACCGGCTGCTCCACAGGCGGCGGGCCATAACGGATCCTACCCCCGGCGTTACCCGCGATCCGGTGGAGTTTGACTGTTTCATTGCCGGTAAACCGCTACGGCTCATTGACACCGGCGGTTTCAAGCTGGAGATATCCGCCGCCGATGCTGTCAGGCGCAATTCGTTTGGAAACGATGAAAGTATCGACAATCTGGTACTGGGAAAAACCCTGGAGACGATCAAGAAGGCGGACCTCATCGTCCTGATTTTTGAGGCAGGTGAAATAACGCCGGAGGACGAGGAATTTATCGCCCTTCTGCGGCCCTACCGGAACCGGCTTATCGCGGCGGTGAACAAAACCGAAGGCGGCAGGCGGGAAGCCGACGCATGGAATCTGCTGTCCTACGGCTTTGAAAAGGTCTTTATGATTTCCGCCGAGCACGGCGACAATGTAGGCGAACTGGAACAGGAAATTATAAACAGGCTTGATTTTTCCAGGGTTGAGGAGGCGGTGGAAGAAAAACGGCCCATCCGTATCGCCCTTTTGGGAAAACCCAATACGGGGAAATCCACCCTTTCCAACCGGCTTACTTCGTCTAATGCTTCCATTGTGAGCGACATTCCCGGTACCACCAGGGACGTGGTGGAAGGTGTCTTTTCCTGGAAGTCGAGGGACTTTGTGATTCTCGATACCGCCGGAATCCGCCGGAAGACCAGGGTAACTGAAAACATCGAATACTATTCGGTAAATCGCGCGATAAAAACCATTAATGAAGCGGACATTGTTTTTTTGATGATTGACGCGCAGGAAGGGCTCTCCGAGCAGGATAAAAAAATCGCCGCCCTGGCCCACGACAAAGGCAGGGGGATCATCATGACGCTTAACAAATGGGACCTCATGCCCCAGGTGAAGAACACGTTTGAGGCGGTGTCTGACCGGATGCGCTTTCTCTTCGCTAAGATGGAATACGCCCCGATTGTTCCGGTGAGCGCCAAAGACGGCGGCGGTGTGGATAAACTCCTTGACACCTCGATACGGATGTACGGCCAGCTTGTCACTCAGACAGAAACCGGACGTCTTAACCAGGCCCTGGAACGATGGCTTGAAGAATACCCGCCGCCCATAGGCCCCCGCACCCGCTTCAAAATAAAATACGCGGTACAGAGTTCCGCAAATCCGGTGAACTTTATTTTTTTTGTTTCCCGTCCCCGTGCGGTAAACGATGCGTATGTTTCCTTTTTGAAAAACAAGATACGCAAAGATCTGGGCTTTTCCCTCGTTCCCGTCTCGATCACGCTCCGCTCTTCCGCCGGGCCGGGCAAGCGCCGGGAGGAATAAACCGTGGGGATTTACACCATCGCAGATGCGGCCCGTCTGTTGCACGTCAAGACACACGTTATACGCTATTGGGAACAGGAGATACCCTTAATCCAGTCAAAAAAAAACATTCGGGGCAAACGTTGTTATTCTGACCGGGACCTTCAGATTCTTATCCGCCTGAAATACCTGCTCCACGAAAAACATTTTACCGTTGAGGGTGCGAGGGAAGAACTGCTTGGGGAACTTTCCGGGGAGCGGCAGGATATACGGGCGCATATTGCCGCCCTGCGTTCACAGTTAATGGAATTGTATTTTATGATGAAAGAAAAGGAAACCTGACCGATGTGTCTTTTTGCCCGGCTCAATCCGGAAACCCGCCGAATACTGGACGGTATTCCCGCCCTTATAGACAAAACCTTTCCCCTGCCGGGCCGTTTCCGTTCCGCGCTGCCCGCCGATGTGGCCGAACTTTCCCGCCTCCTCACCAGCGGCAGGGGCGAGCGTTCCCTGTCTTATCTTGGCAGGCCGAATTTGCTTTCCGCCTATCTCCGTTACTTCCTGCCCTGGAATCTGTACCGCCTCTGCCGCCTCCTGCCCGGCCTGCCCATCTCCCTTGCCGCTAATAACGCCGTAACCGACCTGGGCTGCGGCCCGCTTACCTTTTGCGCCGCGCTCTGGATATCCCGCCCCGATCTTCGTAACATACCGCTGGAATTCCGCTGCGTTGACCGAAGCGGCCCCGCATTGGAGGCCGGCAAAAAATTCTTCTCCGCCCTCGCCGGCGGCAGTCCCTGGAAAACAATAATCGTGAAGGGAGACTTCAGTGCGGGAGCCGTATCCGGCGGTCGCGGAACGGCTTTTGCCCTCAAGAGAAAACCGGCGCTGGTCTGCGCGGTAAATGTATTTAACGAAAACTACGACGGCATAGCTCAACGCAACACGGAGGACTTTGCCCGTAGCGCCAAAGTTGCCGCGAGGCTTCTTGACGGCTTTGCCGGCGCCGGGACCTCCGTTCTGGTAGTGGAGCCGGGGGTTCCCCGTTCGGGACAATTTATCAGCCTGCTGAGGGAGGCGCTCATTGAACATAAGCGACCCCTGTCCCCCTGTCCCCACGAGGAAGCCTGTCCTTTTCCCGGCGGCGTGTCCAGAACCGGGAAAAACCGCTGGTGCCATTTCGCCTTTGAGACCGATGACGCTCCCCGGCCCCTGCACCGGCTCTCCGCCCTGGCGGGTATTCCCAAGGAACGGGCGGTGTTGAGTTTCCTGCTGGCAGGCCCTGCTTTACCATCCGCACCGGCGCCCGTTATCGCGCAGTCCGCAGCGCCGGAAACGCCGGTAAGACTCATTTCCGGCGCTTTCCCTCTGCCGGACAGGCGCTTTGGGCGCTACGGCTGTTCAAAGCGCGGCCTGGTTTTGATAGCCGGGGAAAAGAAAACCATTGAAGCCTCAGCCTCCGGCTCACTGATCAAGGCCGTTTTCCCGCCAGGCGAACAGAGGGACCCGAAAAGTAAAGCGCTGATGGCGCTTATATCTTAAGGGAACCTCTAAAACCGCTTGTCTTTCGGTTCCTTGCCTGTCTCTCCTCAGCGATTTTACTTTTATGAGGAGGGGGAAAGCTCCCATATGTGTTTACTTATATAAAGAAAAGTCTGACCCCAAAAAAGCCTGACCCGGAGAGAAAGGGGTCAACCCTCAAAGTAAACGCATATGGGGAAGCCTCCCCCTCGCTACAGCCTCGCAAGCGGATCTTTCGCTACTCCCTCTCCCGGTAGGCAGTGACCCCCCGTCTGATTTCGGCCACGTTTTGGTTTTGAGAAACCGCCCCCTTTTTGGCTAGATTAATTTTGAGGCAATGCGCCCCTTGACCTCCAGGCGCTTATTGTGCGATTATTATTCGGATAGCCGTATTATATTCGCTTATTTCGGCTATTGCAAGCTACAGAAAATACCATATATGGTGTTATCAGTAATTACTAGCTGCGTAGGCAGTTAGGAGGAACTTGGGCCGTTAGCTCAGTCGGTAGAGCATCGCCCTTTTAAGGCGGTGGTCGGAGGTTCGAATCCTGCACGGCTCACTTCTATTTCATTGTACCGTAAGGACTTACGGTACAGCCTTTTTCTCAAAAATCGAATCTTCGTGGCATTGTGCGTTTATCGTGCGTTTATTTTTTCGACTTTGGAGGACACAATGCCATGGGTCCCGAAACCTTTTAATACCCCCAGGCGCAATGACGCCAAAACCTATCAGATTTCACTTAACCCGGCCTGCGGCTTGCCTGAAAGAATTTGCCGGCAATGGAAGCGCCGTAGCTTCCAGGACCTCCCCCCTGAGCTGGCGCAGTTCCGTTACCCGAAGACCAAGTCCGCG
>JAIROT010000190.1 GCA_031257385.1 Treponema sp. | reverse complement strand
GCATCACCGCCGCAAGTCCCGGGGCCACCCTCACCCTCTACGCTAACGAGGTCCTCCCTGTCATCACCCTCAACAAGAGCATCACCCTCATAGGGGACAGTACGGAAAAGACCCTCAGCCTCGGCGCGAACGGCAATATGTTCAACATCACCGCAGGGACCCTTACCCTGGACAACTACGTTACCCTGCAAGGCAGAAGCACCAACAACAGTCCGGTGGTCAATGTCGCAAGCGGCGGTTCCCTCGTCATGAAGAGCGGCTCGAAGATAACGGGCAATAGCACCACCGGCACCGGCACCGGCGGCGTGAGGGTCCAGGGCGGCAGCTTTACCATGGAGGGCGGAACCATTTCGAATAACATAGGCAGCAACGTCAGCGACACCGGCGGCGGCGTGCGGGTCGACAGCGGCAGCTTTAGCATGAGCGGCGGAACCATTTCGGGCAACTACTGCGGCAACGACGGCGGCGGCGTGTGGGTCAACAGCGGCAGCTTCACCATGACCGGGGGGACCATTTCGGGCAATACCTCAAGAAACGGCGGCGGCGGCGTGTGGGTCAACAGCAGCGGCAGCTTCACCATGACCGGGGGGATCATTTCGGGTAATACCTCCCAGGGCACCGCCGGCGGCTCCGGCGGCGGCGGTGTCAGCCCTGTAGGCAACAACAGCTTCACGAAAAGCGGCGGGGGGATCATCTACGGGAACGATGTAAACGACCCTCTGAGAAACATCGATTCAACCGGCAGGGGCCACGCGGTGTTCCGTTACAGCAACGGCCCACACCGCCACGCCACGCTGTGGGAGGCCGACAACATCAGCACGAGCAACCTGAGCAGCCCGCCGTGGGACCAGTGAGGGGTAGACCGAAAGATAGTTTTCTTCTCTCAGCTCCTTTGTCCTATCTCAGTCAGCCATTTCAAGCGACCTCGTGTCGCACCTATGCGTTTATCCTGTCCCTGTACCGGGACCCTTCACCCTTTTCCGCAAAAAGTGTATACTGGAGGGATAAAAATTTGAGATTTATGCTCTTCGGATACTGTGCTAAGGGCTAATCAACAAGAGGTTCCAATAAGATGGCAGAAATCGCAGACGCCCCTGTTTCCGCCGGCAAGATAATCCCTGTCGCGATAGAAGATGAAGTAAAGACCGATTATCTCAATTACGCCATGTCGGTTATTGTGTCCCGCGCCCTGCCGGATGTGCGGGACGGCCTCAAGCCGGTGCACCGGCGGCTCCTGTATTCCATGGACAGTCTGGGGCTGCGGCCCAACACGGCCACCAAAAAGAGCGCCCTTATTGTAGGAGACGCCATGGGTAAGTACCATCCCCACGGTGACGCCTCTCTCTACGATGCCCTGGTGCGAATGGCGCAGGACTTTTCCCTCCGTTACCCGCTGGTACAGGGCCAGGGCAACTTCGGCTCCATTGACAATGATCCGCCGGCGGCCATGCGTTACACCGAAGCCAAACTTTCCCGTGCCGGCGATGAAATGCTTCAGGATCTGGGCAAGGAGACTGTGGAATTCGTACCGAACTACGACGAATCCCGTACCGAACCGCTGGTACTGCCCGCGGCGATTCCGAATCTGCTGGTCAACGGCTCAAGCGGAATAGCCGTCGGCATGGCAACTAACATGGCTCCCCACAACCTGACGGAAGTCTGTGACGCGATATGCGCTCATATCGATAACCCCGGTATAAGCATCGACGAGCTTATGCGCTTTGTACAGGGGCCGGATTTTCCCACCGGCGGCCTGATTTTCGGCAGGCGGGGCATACGGGATGCGTACAAAACCGGCAAGGGCAAAATCCTCGTCCGGGGCAAATTCGAGATTGAGACAGGCAAGAACGGTAAAGAAAAAATCGTCTTCACCGAAATTCCCTACAATGTAAACAAGGCCCTTTTGCTGGAAAAAATCGGCGCGCTGGTGCGGGAAAAAACAATCGACGGCATTGCCATAGCCAACGACGAATCCGACCGCGAGGGTATCCGCATAGTTATCGAGCTTAAAAGAGGCGCCATTGTCAAAGTGGTGCTGAACCAGCTTTTTTCCAATACCCAGCTTCAAATTTCTTTCGGCATTATCAACCTCGCCCTGGTGGCCGGCAAGCCGCTGTGCCTCAATCTGAAAGAGCTTATCCACCATTTTATTGAACACCGCGTGGATGTGGTTACCCGCCGCACCCGCTACGATCTGCGCAAGGCCGAGGAGCGGGCGCATATCCTCGAGGGACTGCTTATCGCACTGGCGAACATAGACGAAGTGGTGGCGGTTATCAAGGCCAGCCGTGATGTGGCCGCGGCCAGGCTCAAGCTGCAGGAACGTTTTCTGCTTTCAGAAGCCCAGTCCGAGGCAATCGTTGAAATGCGCCTGGGCCGCCTGACAAGCCTTGAAGTTGAAAAAATCAAGCGGGAACTGGAAGAACTGAAAGTCCAAATCGCCTATTTCAAATCCCTCCTTGCGGACGAAAAGAAACTGCGCGGCGTTATCAAAGACGAGACCAGGGTAATTGCCGAAAAATACGGCGACAGGCGGCGCACCGAAATCGTGGCCGGTGAAGTGGAAAACATCAACATTGAAGATATGATCAAAAAAGAAGAGATGATGATCCTCATTTCCAACCTTGGCTATATAAAGCGGGTTCCGGTATCGGCGTATCGGAATCAGGGGCGGGGAGGAAAAGGAATGCAGAGCGCCAAACTTGCGGAAGACGATTTTGTGGAGCAGATTTTTGTCGCGTCCACCCACGAGTACATCATGTTCATCACCAGTGCGGGCAGGGCCTACTGGATGAAGGTCCACGAGGTACCGGAGGGAAGCCGCACCGGCAAAGGCGCCCACATCAAAAGCCTGCTCACAGTTTCGCCTAACGAAGACATTACCGCGGTGGTTTCCCTCAAAGACTTCAGCGACAGTGAATACCTCTTTATGGGCACGGCGCGGGGCATTGTCAAAAAAATAAAAACATCGGAATTCGCCTATGCCAAAACCAGAGGCGTAACCGCCATCAAGCTGGACGACGGCGATAAACTGGTGAGCGCCCTCCTGACCGGGGGCGGCGACGAAGTGGTGCTGATTTCCCGCCGGGGCCAGGCCCTGCGCACTCACGAAGACCATGTCCGCGCCACGGGCCGTTCCTCGCGGGGCATTACCGGCATGAAACTCTCAGGCGGTGACGAGTTGACCGGAATGCTGCGGGCGGACATTGGAGGGGGCCGCAAGCCTGAACAAACCGAGAAAATGCTGATCCTCTCCGAATATGGCTTCGGCAAGCGGGTTGAATTCGGCGACTTCAGTTCCCACAACAGAGGCACCGGAGGGCAAAAAATTTACACCGTAAGCGAAAAAACCGGCGAGATCGCCGGCTGCGTCAGCGTACTTGAAGACGAAGAGATCATGTGCATCACCAGCCAGGGCAAGTCCGTCAAACTCAAGGTAAAGGAAATCCGCGTGATGGGCCGCTCCGCCCAGGGTGTGCGTATTCTCAGCATAGACAAGCCGGATTTTGTTATCGGCCTTGACCGGATTGTAAAAGAAGACGAGGCCGCGGCAGCCGTCAAGGAGTAAGCCCCTGCGGATCGGAGGGGCATTAATGCAGGTATGTCCGTTTTATTGTCCGGGGATTTTCATGGTAACGCGGTGGGTGAGCTTTCCATTTTGACCGGAAAATACCTGAGCTCTAAATACGGGGACAAAAAATACAAAAGCATTACGGCGCATGTTATTCTTGGGGATGGAGGTTTTCTGTGGCCCGGCAATGAACGGCATGACGCCTTTAGTTACCGGACTTTTGCCCGGAGGCCCTTTCCCGTGTTGAGCGTTATCGGCAATCACGAGCCGATGCTGGGCATGAACCTGCCCGAGGCTGACATCGGCATTGGCGAAAAGGTGTACCTGGTACGCAAAAAGCCGCTGATCGCTTATCTGAAACGCGGCAGGGTATATCACATTGACGGTTTCAAATTTCTCGTTATGGGCGGCGCGCTCTCAATCGATCAGGAATGCCGTATTCCCGGCAGAAGCTGGTGGAAGGAAGAATACTGGTCAGGCCGGGAACGCGCCGGTTTGTTCGAGCTGCTTGCCGGGGAAAATGAGTTTGATTATGTGCTGGCCCATACCGGTCCCGGCAGGGTTAACCTTGAATTATTCGGCGGCCTGTTCCCCGGCTCGCCGAAATTTACCGACGAGGTAGCGGAATTGAATGACACTGTTGACGGGAAGATCATCTGCAAGGGCTGGTTCTGCGGGCATTGGCATGAAGACCGGATTTACCGGGACGATGCAAAGCGGCGGGTGTATCAATACCTGTACTACGACGTGGAACTGCTGGAACACTAATTCAGGTTTTTCAAATTGCTCAGGAACAGCAGGCTGGAAACTTCCCCGAATGCCTTAAGCTGATTATAATCGTCTTTTGTTTCGGTATCAGCCCCGGAAAGTATCAACTGATCTTTGGTGCGCAGATACCAAAGATAATGTTTCCCTTTAATGATGATTCTTTTTCCGGTTGCCGCCATGTGTCTGATTATCTGCTGTTCCAGCGTTTCGGCAAGTTCAATATGATTTGCCTCCCCGGAAAGCCACAGAAAAAACCCCTCGCAGATAAAAAGCACCATCCGCCTGAAGCCGTCCCGTATGCTGTCATCGTGGCGGAAACCGTCAAAAACCAGGCGGTATTTTCCCAGGGAAAGGTCGTAGCCTGAAAGCCGCAGTTCTTTTCGGAGTTCCGTCAGTTCGGTATGTACTTCCTTTAGAATTTTTTCCTTTCCGGTTTTCCCCGCGGAATTTAATTTGGCCCGCAGTTCCCTCATCTGATTTTCATAGTGCGCGTACTCATTGGTACGGCTCAGAAAATAATCCGTTTCCGAAAGGAGCCGCCATACATCGGTTATTTTATCGGACAGAAGGTTTTTTAATTTGGCGCCGAAACTGATTTGATTTTTTTTTGTTTTCAAGATACTATAACTCTATTATTGCGGTTTCCCTGTGTCAAGGGGACCTTTCGGTAACATTTTGAAATGAGACGTTGCGGGGGCGCTTTCGTGACCGCGATGCTCAGTGCAATGGCGGTACGAACAGACATTGCGGTAAAACTGTCAGCCTCCGAAAAAAACGGGGGCGTCCAAGAAGAAGAACCGCGAATTGCCGTCCTTTTCCCCTCTATCTCTTTTTTACTTTTGTGGTTAAGATTCTTGATATGCGGCGGAGGTTCCATTCTTGATCATAGGCATAGATATAGGCAGTACCACCACCAAGGCTGTTTCCGTTGAGAACGGGAAATTTATCAGGAAGATCAAGGCGAGGGCTTCCGACGCGGTAACCGCCGCTACCGGCGCGTTTGGCAAGATGATCCTTGAAAATGATGTCAAAATGGATCTTGTAGAGGGGATTATGATCACCGGCGCGGGGGCCTCCAAAATAAAAAACGACATTTTCGGAATTCCCACCAGGCGGATTGACGAGATTAACGCCGTTGGTATCGGCGGGATGTTTCTTTCGGGGATGAACAATATTATCATCACCAATATTGGAACGGGGACCGCAATAGTGGAAGCGAACGAACGGGGTATTTCCCACTTCGGCGGTTCGGGGGTAGGCGGCGGTACGATTCTGGGGCTGGCAAAAAAGCTGCTCCCCACGGCGGAATTTGGCGGTATTATGGAACTTGCCGAAACGGGGAATTTGAGCGAGGTAGACCTGCTTCTTGAAGATATTATGGATAGGGACATCAGCTTTCTTAACAGGGAGTCCACCGCCGCCAATTTCGGCAAAATGTCGGATCAGGCCGGCAGCGGGGATATTGCCCTGGCGATTCTGAATATGGTGTACCAGGTTATCGGGGTACTTTCGGTGTTTGCCGCCAGGGCGAGGAATACCAACAGGGTGATTGTTACCGGCAACGGCAGCGACAACCACATCGGTCAGAAGATTCTCTCGGCCATTACCGACATGTACGGCATCGAATTTGTGTACCCCGAAGACGCGGAGTATACCACCGCTGTCGGCGCGGGCCTTTCATGGAAGGGCAGGGCGGGCCGCTAAATTACTCCAGCCCCAGGGCTTTGGCAAGCTGCATTCTGGGATCGCCTTTTTTTGTTATGGTTTTTGCCGAGGCGATAAGGGCGGGAAGATTCCGGCCTGAACGGTTATACAGGTCCGCGAAAAAGTTATCCTCCGCGTAGTAGAGCCGGTAGAGTTCCAGATAGGCGTTGTTCAATGGCAGTTGGGAAAAGCCCCGGTAATTGTCACCGCTGAAACGGCTGTCATATTCGGCGTCAAAACGTTCCTTCGCGGCATTGATGATCCGTTCCTTTTCACGCAGCTTTTCCTCCCGCGCCGCGCCGCTTGAATACAGGGCCTCCAGTTCAGCGGTCAGTTCCCGGATAAAGGCGACATAGGCCCTGTTGTCATCCTTGGCGCTTAACATTGCCCGGTACTCTTCGGAATCAAGGCCAAAACGGGACTCCATATAAAGCCGGGAACCTTCACTGCCCACAAATTCCGCGAACTCCTCATTAAACTGAGCCTGGCCTTTAATAAACACCGTCGCGTGAAACTGTTCATGGATGATAAGGTCAGCCAGTCTGTCAGGCGAATAAGAGCGCATGTAGGAATAGAGCGGATCTTTGAACCAGCCCAGGGTGCTGAACGCATCCACTCCCCGAACCCAGACATCCAAATCCTTTTTCTCAAGTTTGGCCCGTTCCTTCCGGGCATCCTCAACATTGAAAAATCCCTTGTAAGGCAGGCCGCCTACCACAGGGTAATGCCATTCGTGACGGGTAAAGGAATCTTTCGCCGAGGCGGAAACCACCGCCGCCAGATAATTCCGGTCAATTTGTACATAACGGGTATAATTTTTGCTCATTTTGAGGCCGAGATCTTCCGCGGCAAAGCGGCGGATATCCTGAACCAGCTCCACAAAGCGGCGGTTTTTTTCAGCCCCGGAAATTTTCCCGTCACCGTCCGTAGCAGCCGCTTCTGTCTCAAGCAGCGATTCCAGCGGAACCGCCCGGTTCAAATAGCCCAGCATGGCGGTTCCCTGTTTAAGGGTATAACAGCCGGAAAACAGGACGCAGGCGGCAAGCAGCAGCAGCGCGGCGGCGAAAACGGGGAAAAGGGAAATGAGGATCAGTGATGTAATTTTCATTTCACTGCAATCTTCGATCATTTTCAGATCGTTTTCAAGCATGAATTTTTCACTTTGGGGAACTTCCAAAAACCGGAATTTTTCCCTTTACAAAGTCCATATTTAACGTGCATACTTTTATTATGACCGGAAAAGAACTTTTGGCGAAACTGGATTCCCGCCGGGCTGCGGAGCTGTTTGCCGATCTCTATGGCGAAAAAGAAATCGATGCGGCCCGGCGGCGTTACAGGGCTTTAATTGAGAAAATGCTGAAGGGCGGAGCGGATGATTTTCCCGCATCTGAACTTGCTGAAGCTGATGAAGACCTGCGGGTGTTCAGCGCCCCCGGCAGAACGGAGCTGGGGGGAAACCATACCGACCATAACCAGGGAAAGGTGCTGGCCGCCTCGATTCAGATGGACAGCGTTGCCATTGTGCGGACCAGGAAGGACGGGACGGTGTTTTTCCGTTCCACCGGTTACCCCGATGTAAAAGTGAGGCTGGCTGACGCGGCGGGCGCGCCGGACCTCAAGCCTAAAGCGGAAGAACAGGGGATGACCGAGGCCCTGGTCCGGGGCGTTGCCGCCGAACTGGGCCTCCGCGGGTGCAATGCCGGCGGGTTTTCGGCTAACGCGGATTCTACAGTGCTGACCGGTTCCGGTCTTTCATCTTCCGCGGCAGTGGAGGTCCTCCTGGGCAGAATATTTGACTGTTTGTATGGGGACGGGAAACGGAGCGCCCTGGAAATCGCCCGGATCGGGCAGATTGCGGAAAACACCTTCTTCGGCAAGCCCTGCGGTCTTATGGATCAGGCCGCCTGCGCTTCGGGCGGCGCGGTGGCTATTGACTTTGCCGACGCCGCGCATCCTCTGCTGCGGCAGATCAACTTTGATTTGTCCGCCGCGGGTTATATGCTCTGCGTGGTAAACACGCGGGGAAGCCACGCGGACCTGACGCCGGATTATGCCGCCATTCCGGCTGAAATGAAAGCGGCGGCGGCTTTTTTCGGAAAAACGGTACTGAGCGAGCTGGACCGGGAGACCATGCTGGCCGGCGCGGCGGAACTGCGGAAAGCCGCCGGAGACCGCGCCCTGCTGCGGGCCATTCATTTTTTCGATGAGAACGAGCGGGTGGACGCTATGGCCGCCGCTCTGGACGCCATGGACAAGGCCGGCGGGGCAGAGGAAAAACAGCGGACATTAAACCGTTATCTGAAACTGGTCAATGAATCCGGAAACTCTTCCTGGGAGCTGCTGCAAAACGTATACTCCCCCCGCAGCCCCGCAGCCCAGGGCCTCAGCCTGGCCCTGGCGCTGAGTAATAATTTCTTCCATAAATACAAATTGCAGGGCGCCTGCCGTGTCCACGGCGGAGGTTTCGCCGGAACCATCCAGGCTTACCTTCCTGTTGACGCCATGACCGGCTATCGCGCGATGATCGAAACGGTGTTCGGCTCCGGTTCGCTTACGCCGCTGCGGATTCGGCCCCTGGGTTCGATAGAGTTATGTTTTTAGCGCAAACTGCCAAAGCAGTCCGTTAACCGTGGTTTTGCGGTAAAAATTCCGGTTTTCACCGGCAAGTTGACAATAACAGAATCAGGTGCTAATCTGTCCCTGTACCGGTCCAGTAGCTCAGGGGATAGAGCGGCCGCCTCCTAAGCGGCAGGTCGGCCGTTCGATTCGGCCCTGGATCAACGCCTCGCGTTGTTCCCACAGATGCGGCTCCGCCGCGCCCCGGTAATGCTGAACAAAGCCACAGGGCGGAAAATCGCCCTTTTTACCAATGTTGATCCGGGCGCGGTCTTTACTTCCTGTAATGTTGATACTACCATTTACAAGATACCCCTTGTTTTCTTCGGCCAAAAGCTGGATCAGGTGGTCCTGAAGAAGCTGGGGGGTGGAAAGCCGGCACGCGGACATTCGGGCATGGCAGTCCGTGATGGAGCGTTTCGCCGCCCGGAAGGGAAAGCTGCGGATCGGCATTGTGGGCAAGTACATGGAACTGCACGACGCCTACAAATCGATATGCGAAACGCCAGACCTGAAAATATCTATTTGCATCGCCCTCCATGGCAGGGCATCGGCGTTTACTTTTTCGTTAAGAGGGAAGTGATATACTAAGCCATCAGGATTTCTTGGGAGGGGAAAGATGGCAAAAATAGGCATTCGGGATTTGGCGCGGGTTGCGGA
>JAIROT010000174.1 GCA_031257385.1 Treponema sp. | reverse complement strand
GCTTCAGTTTCGGCTTCCGGGGCCTCCGTTTTGAGGCGGACCGGCTGAGCTTCTACATCAAGCCTGAGGACGGGATGGAGCTGCCGGCTATCATGCAGTGGCTGAAACAGACTTTCGCCCAGCGGTACAACGCGCTGACGGGGAGGACGGGGCATATCTGGGGTGACCGGTACTGGTCGTTGATTCTGGAGGGGGAGCCTGTGGAGGGCGCGGAGGCGGAGGTGGCGCTTGAGGCGGGGAACGGGGACAGACCCCATAGGCGGGAACGGAGGCGCGGCCCCCGATTTTCCCCCGTTTTCCCCGCGCCACTCGCCCCCTCACCCGGCTAAGGGGCCGGATACCGCCCCCCGCCCTGCCGAATCCCTCTCTATACCCCCTGACAAGCATACCCCGCAGGGAAGATCCGCCCAGAGGCGGGGCCTGAATTGTGGGTCAAGTTTAGGGCAAGCCGCGGGGTATTAAACCAGACTTTCGAATAAGGAAAGAAGCCCGTTTCCGGAACGGCATCGGACAGGTAAAATTCCGAAGGTCAAGTTTAGCGCCGATTAGAGGATATGGTTTGGAAACTTAAAAACAGAGGGCTTGAGCGGAGACAGGCTTTAACAGCCCTAACTTAATGCCAGGCCTGTACCGAGTGCAGGTACTCAATTACCCGCAGGCCGTCCGCGGCGCTTGAGCGGGGGGATATGCCGTTTTCGTTGACACAGGCGGCGGCGTCCCCGATCATGTTTGCAAAGCAGCCGGTAGGGCCCTTGAAGACTTCACCGCTGTGTTTGAGGGAGCGGAAATTTTCCGCGTAGGGGCAGGGGGCGCTTTCCCAGACTTCGAATATACCGTTGCCGATCCGCAGGCGGCCTTTTTCGCAGGAGAACTCCATTTCAAAAACGAGGTGATCCCGCCCGGCCCCGATCTCTATGATGACCGGAACGGCCTTTGTTTTCGTTTTGGGCGCGCCGGTTTCTCCTGTTCCTGTTTCCGTCCCCCGCAGTTCCCCTTCAAGCCACGCTGTTCCGGCGCGGGCGCTCAGTTTCGCGCCCAGGCGCCGCCGGTGTTTCAGCGTCGCGCCGCCGAGAAACATGATCGCGTCGGCAAGATGGGTGCCGTCGTGCCAGAACACATCAAGAAGCCGTTTGCTTTTACCCATGTAGATATTCGCCCGTACGCTTAAAAGGCGTCCGAGTTTTTCCCCATCGAGAATGGTTTTGGCGCGGATATAATCATCCGAATAGCGGCGCTCGTGATTGGTGATGATGACCGGGCCGCGCCCTGACGGACCGGCTTTGGCAAGGCGGGCGATTTTGCGGGCTTCCCTGACAGTGCCGGCCAGGGGCTTCTCGCAGATCACCACGGGGACGCCGGAAAGGGCGGCAAGGCGGCAGTAGCGGTAGTGGCTGTCGGGGTGCGTGGCAACGGCGAGAATCTGCGGCGCGTGGATACGGATCATTTCGGCGGCATCCGCGTACACCGGTACCCGCCACTTTTCCGAGAAGAGACGGCGGCGTTCTTCATCAATATCGCAACCGGCGGCAAGAACGCAGCCGGGATTGGCGGCTATCGCGCCGGCATGAGTGCAGGGTTTTTCCCGCAGGCTGTCTTCCTCAAGAAGGCTGGCAATTCGGCCCAGGCCGATAATGGCGGCTTGCGCTTTCATTTTATGCCCGGCGCGCGTCCGGCGCCGGCTTTACGGCAGACGCCCTTTCCGCGGCAGTCGCCGCCTTGTCGCGCCTTGAATTCAAAATCGAGTACATCACCGGAACGACAAAGAGAGTCATAAGGGTACTGACCGAAAGGCCGCCGACAAAAGTTTTGCCTATGGGCTGAATGGTATCCGCGCCGGCGCCGGGGAAAAAAGCGATGGGGGTCATGCCGAGGATCGTGGTAAGGCTGGACATCAGAATTGGGCGCAGGCGGCAGCGGCCCGCCTCAAGGCAGGCTTCGCTGACTCTCATACCCCTGGCCCGCAGGGTGTTGGTAAAGTCAACCAGGACAATGCCGTTATTCACCACCACCCCTACCAGGGCAACAATACCCACCGCCGAAAACATCGACATGGCCTCGCCGGTTAATTTGTATATCCAGATAACGCCGATAAAGAGCAGCGGAATTGCAAAAAAGATGATCAGCGGGTCCACAAAAGATTCAAACTGGCTTGCCATAACGCCGAAGACCAGAAAAACTGCCGTGGCGATGATGAACATATAGCGCACAAAATAAGACTGAATCTCCTGCGCCTCTCCCAGGTAACGGATCGTTACACCGTCCCGCGGAACAAGGTACTGTTCTATCGTTTCTTCAAGACGGCGCTGCATTTCCGTGGCGGCTATTCCCGCGCCAAGGTCTCCTGTCACGCGAATAACCCGTTCCTGTTTTTCACGGCGTATTGACGAGGGCGCGCGGCCTTCGGCGATTCGGGCGACATTGGAAAGGGTGATGCGGGAGCCGTTGCGGCTCATCACAAAGATCGCGTCCAGATTGGGCAGGCCCCGGCGGTCATCCTCACGAAACTGTACCTGCACATTCACCAGCCGGTCTCCGCTGGTCATGGTGGTAACGGCGCTGCCGTCCATGGCGGTGCGGATCTCGGAGGCGATGGAAGCGAGAGACAGGCCGAAACTCGCGGCCCGGTCCCGATCGATTTCAACCTGTAACTGGGGCGCGCCTTCATCAATGTTTATCACAGGGTTCTCAATTTCGGGCAGGTAGCGCATCATTATGTGCTGGATTTCCCCGGCGGTTTCCATAATCGCGTTGTAATCCCTGGAACTGACGGCAATTTCCACCGCGGAGGTGTTTCCCATGCCGCGCCCGGCCCGGAAACTGATCTGCGCGCCGGGAATTGTGTTGGTATACGGGGTGAGTTTGCGGATAATCGAGTCGGGGGTGTCGATCTGCCGGGAGGGTTCGGGAAGCGTTATCTGAATAGAACCCTGGTTGGTTCCGCTCCGCCGGGCGGTGAGAATAATATTCCGGTAGCCCTGCACCTCACGCTTGATCAGGTCTTCAATTTCAAACAACACTTCTTCGGTAAAGTCTATGGCGGTTCCCTGGGGCATGGCCACATTGATATTCACGTTGTCGTCTGTACGCATACGGACATACATATTCATCCCCATGCCGCTGAACTGGAGCAGCGAAAAAACCAGAACAAGAACAACCAGCGCAAGCACGATGGGCCGGTGCGAAAGGCAGTAAGCCAGCGCGCCCCGGTACGAGTTTTCCATGCCCCGGAAAAACCCCTCCATTGTGTCGTCGATTTTGCGCAAAACCGGATTTTTAAGCGGTTTTTGTCTGCGGGTATTGAGTTTTATAATCGACCCGCAGAGGCTGGGCACCAGGGTAACGGCCACCAGCAGCGAGGCAATCAGGGAAATTACCACGGTAAAGATGAGATCGCTGAAAAGCTGGCCCATTTCCCGAAGATCGTTTTTATAGATGATAAGGGGAATGAACACGCAGAGGGTGGTAGCCGAAGACGCGATGATGGCCCGCAGCATTTCACGGCTTCCCAAAATGGCGGCTATTTCCGCCTTTGCCCCCCGTTCCCGGTAAGTGTGTACATTCTCCAGAATTACAATGGAACCGTCCACGGTCATGCCCAGTCCCATGATAAGGCCGGTCATGGTGAGGAGGTTCAGGGTAAAGCCGAAAATCGACATGAACATAAGGGTAAGGAGAATCGAAATGGGAATGGAAAGGCCGATGATCAGAGTTCCCTTGATATTACGGAGGAAGATCAGCAGTACAAGCATGGCAAGCGCCGCGCCTTGAAAGGCGTTGCTGTATACCTGGTTAAGCGTAGCCCTGATCATTGTGGTGTTATCCGACAGAATCTCAAGGGTGATGCCCTGGGGAAGCGAGGCGTTGATGCCCGCAAGGGCGGCGCTGACCCGGTCGGCCACCTGCACCTGATTGCTGCCGCTCTCGCAGGTAACCTGAATGTACACGCCGCTCTGACCGTTCACGTAAACCCTGGCGGCGTTATCGTTATAGCCGAGACTCACATCGGCCACATCCTCAAGACGCACCACCTGGGAGCGGTTCGCCTGGGCGGTATCCGCGGCGGAAAGATTTACCGTTTTTACCACCAGACGTTTTATCTGATCCAGGCTCACCAGTTCTTCCTGCGTCATGATCTGGTATTCCCTGGTACCCCGCCTGAGATTACCCCCCGAAGAAAGGATGCTCTGACCGCTGAGGGCGGAAGAAATGCTGTTCAAGGTAAGGTCAAAAGCGGCAAGACGGTTAAGGGAAACGGCCACCTTTACAACCTGGGTAGTACCGCCGGTAACTTCCGCCGCGGCAACGCCGTCAATCCGTTCAATACCCGCCTGAATCTCGTCTTCCGCAAAAATGCGGAGCTGGTCCGGCGGATAGCTGCCCCTGACCACGAGGCGCATAATCGGCATGGCGCTCATATCAAAACGGCGCACCGTGGGGGTTTCAACCCCGTCGGGCAGGGAATTGACCAGCCGGTTTACCAGAGTCTGCGCGTCGTTCATCGCCTTGTCCATGTCCGTACCAAAGGCGAATTCAAGGTTGATAAAACTCGATTCAAACTGGGAATTGCTGGTCATGTTGTCCAGGCCCCGGGACGCGGAGAGCGCCCGCTCCAGACGCTCGGTAACGTTACGCTCAACGTCCGCCGGGCCGGCGCCGGGAAAACGAGTATAAACCGAAAGCACCGGCCTCGCCGTCGAAGGGTAAAGGTCCACCGCCAGATTGCTGATCAGCGTCAGCGCGATACCCATTGCCAAAGCGTAGAGTATCACTATGGTAACCGGCCGTTTAACCGAATATCCCGATATATTCATCGATCTCCCCGCAAAACTATTCCACAATGCGGACAGGATCGCCGTCGGAGAGAAAATTCTGTCCCGCGCTTACCACCCGGTCTCCGATTTCAACGCCGCTTACAATTTCAAACAATTCCTCGTTCTCAATGCCCGTCTCCACCTCCCGCCGCCGGGCGACGCTGTTTTCATCCACTATAAATACAATCCAGGAACCGTAGGTGTTGATCACCGAGCTCCTCGGTATGACCGGTACATCGGCCCTGGTATTGGTAACAAGCGTTATCGTGGCGAACATTCCCGCCTTGATCCGGGGATCCGCGCCTGTCCCGCCGGCAAAACGGAGCCGTATCCGCATGGTCCGGCTCGCCGGGTCCAGCACGGGACTTACCTCGTCAACTTCGGCGTAAAAAGTTTCCCCCGGAATACCCTCAAAAACAACCTGCGCGCCAAGGCCCTGCCTGACCGTTGAAACAAAACGCTCGGGCACAAAAGTCTCCACCCGCAGTTCCGAAAGATCGCCCACTACAAACACCGCCGACTGTGCGCTCAGGGTGTCGCCGATACTGAAAGGCGCTTGCAGCACCGTTCCCGCAATAGTGGAAATTACCGGGCTTCGCGAATAGACTTCGCCCGGGCGGGAGGGGTCCACCATGGCCACAATGTCGCCCCGGCTGACCCGGTCCCCGACGCCGGCGCGGGTCTCAACGAGTTTTCCCGCCACAGTTGGAAATATCGAAACCTGATTGCGGGCAAGCACGTCGCCGTTGATCACCACGCTGTTTTCGATTGTTCCCGGTGCCACCGGCGTTACCCTCACCACAGTCGCGGCGCGCCCGTTACCCGCTCCGTTTTGCGGCCCTTGCGCGGCGCCGCCCTGTCCGCCCGGCTGCCCCGGCATCCCCGCCGCGGCGCTTTGGTTCCGCTGAATAAAAGTAAGCGCAATAAGCAGCGCGAAAAACGTGATAAGGCAAATAATTATCAGGCTGACTAATTTTGATTTAAGGCCCGTTTTCTTTTTACCTGTTTTCAAGAGAGGCCCCCGGAATCATTTTTGCCAAGTCCTTCCAGTTAATATTCAGCGCCGCGGAAAGATCGAGGATCATGGTCTGGTACGCGAGCTCACTTTGCAGCAGCCGCTGCCGGGCGCTGGCCAGATTGTTCCGGGCATCCTCCAGCGCAAGAGATTCAACCGTGCCGTTTCTGAAACCCTGTTCGGTAAGCTCATAACTCCGCTCGGCGACACGCTGACTGAGGCGGGCAATCTCAATACTGTTCCAGGAATTACGCAGATTCGACGCAAGAGAACGTATCTGTGTTTTTGCCGCGTCTTCGGCGATTTTCAAATCAAGTTTCGCCTTGTCTACCGCCAGCTTCGCGTTTTGCACCGACTGGCTCTTGCCGGTTCCCGAAATCCACGGATCAATGGGGATGCTGATCGTCGCCGTCCCGCTTACCGAATCGCTGAAGGAATCCGCGCCCCGTCCGCTGCCCCGGCCGGTCCATTGGGTTGATAAATTGAGGGCCGGGCCTCTGGTTGAAAGGCTGATCTGCTTTTCCGCCGTTTCCAGGCGCTCAATTTCCTGCCTCCGGCTTACTATATCCGGCCGCTGGGGCAGATAGTTCCGGATGAGTTCTTCGGCATCCGCGTCAATTCTGGTTATTTCGATTTTTCCCTCAAGCACCGCCTGCGTATTCTGGTCAATGCCCAGCGCGGCGAGCAATTCCCCCATCCGGCTGGCGTAGGCCAGACTGGCGGCGCTGAGGTTATAGCGGGCGTTTTCAACACTCAGCCTGCTCTGCATTAGCGTCAGTTCCCCCACAATGCCGTTATTGAAGGCGGTCTGATTCTGCGCAAGCTGCCGCTCCGTCAGATTGAAAATATCGGTGAGATAGGCAAGGTTGTCCCGCTCGGCGAGAAGGCTGTAAAAATCTTTTGTGGTTTGTATTTCAAGCTGCTTGCGGGCGTCCTCGTAATCCAGCAGCCTGGTCTGGTAGGCCAAACGGATATTTTTCATGGCATAGGGAATTCCCGCGTTAAGCCCCAGGCTGATACCCAGCCCCAGACTGAAACTCTGCCCCTGTTCATTCAGGTCAAAGCCGTCCCCGGTAAAAAGGCTGCTGCTGAAGGCGGCGCTGGCGTTTCCGCTTATGGCGGGGAAAAGCTCGGACCAAAGCCGGTTTGCCGCGTACTCCGCGCCGGAAAGATCGATAAGATCCTTTTTCAGATTAAGGTTATTTTCCAGGGCGTGGAGAACCGCGTCGTCCAGCGAAAGGACCATGCTCCCCCCCTCCCCGGACGGAGAAGCCGCGCTCAGGGGCAGGGCCGCCAGGCCCAAACACAAGGACAGCGCGCAAAAAAACTTTCGCCTTGTACCTTTCACCGCCTTCCCTCCGGAAACACTATACAGGGAATCGGCAGTTTATACTATAGAGGGCGGCAATACGGCGGAATGAACGCATGGAATTCCTCTTTTGGGCCCATTTTCGGCGCAAGGCGTGCGTGCGTGTTGCGGGAAAAGGCAATTCGTGATAAAATCGCGGCAAATGCCGGTTAGCCTGATTTCAGACAAAGCTTTTTAACAGGAATTCCGGTCGAGCTGCAAATCGGAGGACGCCAATCAATTGAAGCTGTGCTATATAGGCGGCGGTTCGCGCAACTGGGCCTGGGTCCTGATGCAGGATCTGGCGTTTGAAAAAGAGATTTCCGGGTGTATCGAGCTGTACGATATAAAACCGGAAGACGCGAAGACCAACGAGATAATCGGCAACTCCCTCATGGAGCGGCATAACCGGGGCCGCTGGACGTTTCATGCCAACGATTCTCTGAAAGACGCCCTTACCGGCTGCGGTTTTGTTTTCGTTTCTATCCTTCCCGGCGATTTCAGGGAAATGGCGGTGGATGTGCATCTCCCGGAAAAGTACGGCATTTATCAGTCCGTTGGCGATACGGCGGGAGCGGGCGGAATCATCCGGGCTATGCGGACGATCCCCCGGTTCCGGGAAATTGCCCGGGCGATACAAACCTACGCTCCCCGTGCGTGGGTCATCAACTACACCAATCCCATGAGTATTTGTACCCGTACCTTGTACAGGGAATTTCCCGGCGTTAAAGCCGCGGGCTGCTGCCACGAGGTGTTCAACACCCAAAAGCTCCTGGCCGCGGCGCTGGAAGAAGCGGGGCTCGCGGCGGCCGGGACCATACGGCGGGAAGACCTTACTACCCGCGTTTTGGGGATCAATCATTTTACCTGGATCGATAGGGCGTCGTGGAAAGGGTATGATATTTTCCCGTATTACCGGCAATTTGTGGATAAATACGCCGAATCGGGCTTCAGGGGCGCGGCGGCGGCGACTACCTTTGCGGCGGGCGGCGCGGGCCTTTCCCCCGAAGCGGACCGGGAGGAGGCGCTTAGGCGGAAGTACTTCTCTTCTTCCGAGCGCGTCAAGATGGACCTGTTCCGCCGCTACGGCCTAATCGCCGCGGCGGGGGACCGGCACCTTGCGGAGTTCTGTCCCCGCTCGTGGTACCTTGATAGTCCTGACCATGCGGAGAGCTGGGGGTTTGCCTTGACGCCCGTATCCTGGCGGGTTGCCAACCGGGAAACCTTGATACGCCAGGCGGAAGCTTACCGGGAGGGGGCAAAAACGATGTTCCCCGTTGAATCAGGTGAAGAGGGGCTTAAGATTGTAAAGGCCCTGTTGGGCCTGGGTAATCTGGTAACTAATGTGAACATGCCGAACCGGGGACAGTCGCCGGATCTGCCTCCGGGAGCGGTGGTCGAGACAAACGCCTTCTTTTCCCGGGACGCCATTCAGCCCTTGGCGGGCGAAGCGCTGCCCCTTGATCTCCGCGCCCTTGTCCTGCCCCATGTGCTGGCCCAGGAGGGGATCATAGAGGCCGTGTTTGAGGAAGACCGTGAAAAGGCGTTCCGCGTTTTTTCCCTGGATTTTTCGGTACAGGCGCTGCCGTTGAAAGACGCGCGCGCCCTCTTTGACGAGATGTGCGCGAAAACCCTTGATAGCGGCATAAAGGGTGGGTGATGATAGACCGCTACCGCCTGGTAACGCGGCATAATCCGATCTATACAAAGCGGGAGAAGAAGGCTCCGCTTTCGGTAGGCAACGGCGCGTTTTGTTTTACCGCCGATTATACCGGCCTCCAGACCTTTTATGATGAATACGCCGCCGGGGAGGATGCTTTTCCGCTCTGTACGATGGCGGAATGGGCCTGGCATTCCTACGCCGGTTCCCCACGGGATGATTCTTCCCTGCGTCTGACGCCTTTCGATACCGGCGGGAGGCAGGTTTTCTATGCCGTTGATGAAACCGGACAAGAGGAGCTTTTTAAGGCCCTGCGGCAGAACGCCCACAAGTTTCATCTGGGCCGGATCGCGTTTGAATACGCCGGCGCGGCGCCTTCGCCGGACGCGTGGGCGCCGGTTAAACAGACGCTTAATCTCTGGGAAGGCGTTTTAGCATCCGAATTTACCATCGGCGGCGAGCCTGTTCTGGCCGAAACCTTTGTCCATCCTGTTGAAGATACGCTGTACCTGCGGTTTACTTCTCCCCTCGCCGCCCGGGGAGGGCTGCGGGTAACCGTGAGGTTTCCCTACGGCAGCCACCGGAAATCCGGCGCCGATTTTAACGCCCCTTCTTTACACAGGACGGCGGTTGTCGCGAAAACCGCGCGGGGTATACGCATTGAGCGGGAGATGGACGGCGTCCGCTATGGAGTTGCGATTACGGGCGCGGCGTTTCATACGGAAATCTCCGGGGAGCATACCATAACCATCAGCGGGGACACGGAAACCGTGGAACTCGCGTTCCGCTTTGAAGGCCGTAGCGTACCGGCGGCGGGTATTGAACGGGACGCCGCGGAGGCGGCGTATTCACCGCCCTTTGCCGAAGCCCGCGGAACATGTACCCGGTTCTGGAAGGATTACTGGAACGCGGGCGGCGCAATCGACTTCTCCGGTTCAACCGATGGCCGGGCGCGGGAGCTTGAACGGCGGATTGTACTGTCCCGGTATCTGACCGCGATACAGAGCCGCGGCAGCCTGCCGCCCGCCGAAACGGGGCTTGCCTGCAACAGTTGGTATGGAAAATTTCATCTGGAAATGCACTACTGGCATTCGGCGCATTTTGCCCTGTGGGGCCAAACCGGGGAACTGAAGAAGAGTCTTTCATGGTATAAAAAGTTACTTCCCGCTGCCCGGCGTATTGCCGCGTCTCAGGGTTACCGGGGAGCGCGCTGGCCCAAGATGTGCGATCCTGCCGGGTACAATACGCCCTCTTCTATTGCGGTGCTGTTGATTTGGCAGCAGCCCCATCCTATCATGCTGGCGGAATTGTGTTACCGTGCCGCGCCGGATGCGGATTTTCTGCGGGAGTACCGCGATATTATAGTAGAAACCGCGGAGTTCATGGAGAGCTTTGTACAGTGGGAAGAACCGGCGGAGGGAGCGGGCCGGTATATTCTGGGGCCGCCTTATATTCCTGTTCAAGAGCGGCATGATCCCCGGATAGTATTGAACGCGCCCTATGAGCTTGAGTACTTCCGCTGGGGGTTCCGGCAGGCGGATATTTGGCTGGAACGGCTGGGAGAAGCGCCCCTCTTTGGGGTCATTGCGGAAAAACTCGCCCTTCCTCCCCAGCGGGACGGCGTATACCTGGCGCACGAAAACTGTCCTGAAACGTTCACGAAACCGCCGTTCCACACCGATCATCCTTCGATGCTGGGGATGTACGGCGTTTTGAACAGCGGGAAGGTTGATCCCGCCGTCATGTCGGCGACGCTGGACAGGGTTCTGGCGGTATGGGATATGAAGACCTTCTACGGCTGGGACTTTCCCCTGATGGCGATGACCGCCTGCCGCCTGGGGCGGTTTAATGACGCAATAGATATACTGTTGATGGACAGTCCGAAAAACACGTTTTTACCGAACGGGCATAATAGACAAGCGGGGGATGACGCGCTTCCCCTGTACCTGCCGGGAAACGGCGGCTTGTTGACCGCCGTTGCGATGATGGCGGCCGGTTACGGCGGCAAGACGGGTTCCTCCTTTCCGGAGGGTTTTACCGTAAGGGCGGAAGGGCTTTATGCGTATATCTGATATACAGATTCGGGATCCTTTTATTGTACGGGAAGATGGGCGGTATTACCTCTTTGGGTCTACGGACAAGAACATTTGGGAAGGCAAGGGGACCGGCTTTGACGGATATGTCAGCCTGGAGGGAGCCGGTCCGGATGCTCCGGCCGATTTTGAGGGGCCTTTCGCCGCCTTCCGTCCGGCGGACGGTTTTTGGTCGGAAACGAATTTTTGGGCGCCCGAAGTACACCGTTACAAGGGGTCCTGGTATATGTTCGCCACCTTTAAGCCCCGGCAAGGCGGGCGCGGTACGGCGGTACTCAAGAGCGAATCAGGCGTGAAAGGGCCCTACGCGCCCTGGAGCCTCAACGCCGGCGGCGCGTCAGGCCCGGTAACCCCCGCCGATTGGGAATGCCTGGACGGTACGTTTTTTATCGAAGGAGAAACGCCCTATCTGGTGTTTTGCCGCGAATGGCGGCAGGTGGGGGACGGCCAGATCTGCGCGATGCCGCTGACAGAGGATATCCGGCGGGCCGCCGCCGCGCCGAAGCTGCTTTTCCGGGCAAGCGAAGCGCCCTGGGTCCATGAGCCGCAGGGACGCGCTCCGGGAACTTACGTTACCGACGGCCCGTTTATGCACCGTACCGGAGACGGCGCGCTTCTTATGCTGTGGTCTTCTTTTGACAAAGACGGAAATTATTGTACCGGTACGGCGCGTTCGCGGGACGGGACGCTCACCGGCCCCTGGACACAATCGGGGGAGCCGTTGCATAATGCGGATGGCGGCCACGGCATGATTTTCCGGGGCACGGAGGGAACCCTCTATCTTGTGATACACCGGCCTAACAAAACGCCCTTTGAACGTCCTGTTTTTATTGAGATAACTGAAAAAGACGGCGCGATTACGGTACAAAAAGGAAAGGTTGTTTCTTGAAGCCGTATTCTATTCGAGGATACTTTTGGAAGGTGATTTTTATGTGTAGAAAGAACACCGCCAAAGACCACGGGTCGGCGTACCGGTTTTTGATTGTATGCGAAGGGTACATACCCAAGAGCCCGCCTTGCGGCGGGGGAGCTTCAGGGCGTTATAAAGGGTATGTACCCTGAGACAAATACCTTACCAAAACAACAACCTCGTCCC
>JAIROT010000115.1 GCA_031257385.1 Treponema sp. | reverse complement strand
CTGATTATACAAAATATTCGTCTATGATCTCAATCTCGCCGTTCAGGGCCAACGTGTCTACGATGGCGGCAATATCGTTTTGAGCGGCCCGGACTCTTGAGGCTTTTACCGGGCCCATGTAGTCCAGGTCTTCCTGGAGCATCTCCGCAGCCTGCTTCGACATATTTCTGAAAACCTTGTCCCGAACGGCTTTGGGGGCGTTTTTCAGGGCCAGGCAGAGGGTGAACGCATCAAGTGTGCGGAGGGTCTTTTGTATGCCCCGGTCATCCAGGTGGTTCAGCAGGGTAATGTCCTTTCCGGCGCTGGGAGGGCGTTTGATGATGATTTTGTCGCCTTCCTCCACGATTGCGGCGTGCGTCCATTTGCCGCCTCTCAACTGCAGGGCGTTGGTGTTCTGGCAGTACCGTTTTGCCGCATCCTCGCCGAACAGATTAATCGAAAGTTCGGTAACTTTATCACCCTTGCCGTAGAGGGTACGGACGATTGTTTTTTCGGCTTTTCCGGAAACTGCTCTCTTTTTTACCCCCGTTTTTTTCGTCATTGTTTTTCCTTTACTCCTTTGGGGTTTTGTTCTCCAGCCGTCATTACTGCCATTTCTTCCAGACCCTTGTTTGCTGTTTCAATAACGGCTTTGAGGGCGGCGGTCATGGTTGTATCGCCTGACAGTACGGAGGCCGCATTTTTTTCTATGACGGCGAGTTCGGCGCGGATAGCGGTAAAGACATTGGTTCTTTCCGCCGGGCTAAGGGTAAGGACCGCGGTCCAGGGTTCCGGTTTGTCCTGGGGTGCGGGGACTTCCGCAGGGGAAAAAAGGTCAAGAACCGCCGGAGGCTTCGGTAGCTGCGGGTCGTTGCGTACAATGGACAAGAATTGACGGAAGGCCTTTAATTCGTTTTCGTTCATGTCCGGAATGGTCATTTCCCTTTCCCGCATGGCCGCGATTCGGGCATCGGCAATTTCACGGGCCAACTGTTCTTCTTCCGGGCTCAGGGCGTCTTCGTCTTTACAATACGGCATATTCGACTTCACCCAGATTGCGCAGATACGCCGCCGCTCTTTCCGCTTCTTCCTCACTCACAAACGCGCCCTGGGCCCGCACGGGGAACGGGCTGGCCGCGGCGCAGTAGAGCATGTCGCCTTTGCCCAAAAGTTTTTCCGCCCCCGGAGAATCGATAATGATACGGCTGTCGGTCATTGCGGCAACCATAAAAGCGATGCGCGATGGAATGTTACTTTTGATAAGCCCGGTGATAACGTCCGCCGAAGGCCGTTGGGTGGCAAGTACCAGATGAATGCCCACGGCGCGGCTCATCGCGGCAAGACGCGCGATGACAGCTTCCATCTCTTTGCCGGAGACCGCCATAAGATCGGCAAATTCATCGATTATGACCACCAGGTACGGCAGATGTTCCGCGCCTTTGTCCGCTGCGGTTTTATTGTAGGACTTGATGCTGCGGCAGCCTGATTTATCAAGGAGACCGTAGCGGCGTTCCATCTCGGCAACGCAGTAACGCATCGCCCTGAGCGCCCCCTCCGGGTCGGTGATGACCGGCGCAAGAAGGTGAGGGATGCCGTTGTAAAGTTTGAGTTCCACAATTTTTGGATCAATAAAAATCATGCGTAAAAGGGCGGGAGAAAGGTGATAGGCCAGGGATAAAATCATCGTGTTGATACACACCGATTTGCCCGATCCTGTGGAACCTGCCACCAGGAGATGCGGCATTTCGGCAAGGTCCGCGCTTACAATGCCGCCGGAAATATCCTTGCCCAGGAAAAGCGGCAGGGCTTTTTCGGTTTTAACGGCACGCGCAGGTTCAATGATCTCACGAAAGCCGACCGTTGCCCGCTTTTTATTGGGGACCTCAATGCCAACGGCTTCCTTACCCGGAATCAGCGCCACAATCCTCATGCTTGCGGCGGCCAGCCGCAGGGCGATGTTGTCTTCAAGGCTTGTTATCTTTGAAAGTTTTATTCCCGGAGCGGGACGAATCTCGAACATGGTTACGACAGGCCCTTTGCTGATACCCGTAACCTTTGCCTCAATTTTGAATTCCCCAAGTACGGACTCAAGAATGGCTGACTTTTCTTTCGCTTCCTCGTCCTCCACATCCTCCGTGCTTTCGGCGCGCTTGTCCAGGATACCGTCGATGGGCAGAGAATAATCCGCCCAGGTTTTTTGCGGGGCTTTTTTGGAGGGCCGCGCCTGAGCGGGTAGCGGCGGGGCGGGCCGTACCTGAGCGGTTGGTGGCGCGGGCCGCGCCTGAGCGGGCGGCGACGGGGTGGTCATCCCTGCTGTCTGAGGCGCAGCCGCCGGAAAAAGCCCTGCCAGTTCCGGCAGCGATACCGCGCTCTGCCATGCCGCAAGCCCCTGCCGCCATACCAGGGTTTCTTTCCCGATGCTGCCCGTGGCGATAAGCCGCGAAATTTCCACAACCGGGAAAGGCCCCGCCTGTCTGCCCTCTATGGCGGCGTAAAAAAGCTGGGGCCTGCCAAATGGCTGGGGCGCAAACTGTTCGGCAAAGGGATTCATCATGTTCATCATCTGCCGGGTGAACATATCCTGCATATCCTGCACGGATGGTTTCTTTTTTGACATACCAGGCCCTATTGCAGCGCCTTTCCAATCCCGTATGCAATCAGCACATAAACCAGCAGCAGAACACCTGTTACAATGATGTACGGCGCCATACTGAAAGACACAAAACAAAAAACGATCTGTTCGATGAGTATCACGCCAAAAAAGACAAAGGAAGCAATCCGGATATTGGGGCCGCCGCCTTTATCCTCCTTCGTTCCCAGGGCGATTGCCCCCGCCAGCGTAACAAACAGCGCGATGCCGCCGCCCAGGGCGTTGGCAAGGGGAACATCCCCTTCCGCGCCGTTTGCCACGTAAAAGCCGTAACCCGCAAGTGCGGCAAGCGCCAGGGCAACCGCGAGGGTGACAACATTGATTCTCATACCGTACCTCCTTCAAGGGGCGGCGGCGAAAGGGTGATGATCCGCAGAATCTCCGGCACATCTTGCGCCTGTTTCCATTGGGCCATCCCCTGATGCCACACAAGGGTTTCTTTAACGAGTTTCTTGTCGCCGATGAGCCGGACAATCTCGGTTTCAGAAAAGGGTCCCGCCTGACGGCCGTCAATCGCCGCGTAGTACAGCCGTTCCGAAGCACCTTGTTCCCGGGCCGGTTTGGGCATTGATTCGGCCATCGTCTGGTTCATCACGCGGCCCATCTGGCCGGCAAGCGCCATGCCTATGCCCATCTCCGCCCAGCGTTCGGCGGTATCACCAAAACTATCGCTGTTATCCTGAGCCATTATTCACCTCTTGTTCCGGCGGCGGTACGTCTGTGGACGGCGGCGCGTCCGCAGGCGGTGAGTCTGCGGACAGCGCGTCTGCGGGTACCGGAGCCATGCCGGGGGCATTAATGGTGGAAGGCCATTCCGGCATTACCGCCGCTATTGCCTCATTCATGCCGTGGATGTACGCGCCGCCCAACTCAGCCGCATCCTCCGCGTCCTTACGCCGCAGTTCGGAAAAGGCGGCGGTATTCCCCGCGAAACTCCCGTGATCCTGTGCCATATTCTTTCCTCCCTGGTTTATGCTGACGGCGGCGGCGGCGCGCCGGCCCCGGCAAAAAGCTGCGCCAGTTCCGGCACCGCGCCGGCGGCCTGCCAGTCCGCCATACCCTGCCGCCATACCATGCTCTGGGCGTTGAACTGCCCTGCGGCAACCATTTGCTGCAACGCCGCCATGTCGTAGGGACCGTAGGTCTGGCCGTTTACCGCCACGCTGAACGCAAGCGGCGGCGGCGCGCCCGGTACCGGCGGCGGCGCCCCGGTTCCCGGCATCGGCGGCGGGTTTTGGCCGGGCATTTGCCCCATCTGGTTGAATACGTTGCCCATCATGCCGGCCATGCCCTGGCCCACCGCACCGCCCATGGCCATGCCTGCCATCATCGCGCCGGGGTTAAAGCCGCCGCCACCCATGTTGACTCCCGCGCCCTGGCCCATCTGCCCCATAGCGCCCGCGGCAGCCTTGGCGATTTCTTCCTGCTGCTTAAGCTGGTGCAGCGCAAAGCCGCCCATGTCGGTCTGCATACGCTGGGCGTACTGCGCCTCCTCCCGGCCCCTTGCCATTGCGTCCTGCATGTGTTCATGCTGAATCCCCATCATGGCCTGGGCATTCTCCTTGTTCATCCCGTGCTGGAACCTCATGCCATCCAGGGCGATTTCCGCCTGGGTTTCAATCTGGGTCTCCTTCATGTCCTTGGTGAGCCTGGCAAGCCGCGCGTAGCCTTCGCCCTCCTGGTCAATCTCGATGGCGGAGATGTTGAGTTCCGTCAGGTTTACCCCAAAGGTCCCGCCAAGGCTCGCGGCCAGATCGCCCTGCAGCGCGGAAGCGATGTTGCGCCGGTAGGTGTTAATCTGGATGAGCGGTTTGCCGCCTGTCATGTTTTGAAAATTCTGCACGTCCATCATCACGTCCTGGACCCTGGAAATAACCATGTCCCTGATTTGCTTTTCAAACTTTTGCATGTCAAAATCGACCAGCGCATGGAGGCTTATGAACTGCCGGTAGTCCACAAGGCGAAAGGTAATGGTTCCCCGTACCGCCACCTGAACCGGATGGTCGGGAAGCCGCGGGTCAAACATGTCAAAATAGGGAACTCCGAATTTTACCTGATTGATTCCCGCGGTATTGATAAAATACACCGATGCGGGAAAGCTCGTGCCGCCGCCCATAAGGAGGCCCTGAATGCTGTTGAGAATTGGAAGATTCGCCGTCTTCAACGTGGCGTCAAAGGGGCCGGCGATAAAGTCTTCCGAGCCGCCGCCCATGGTCAAGCCCTGGCCGGAGCGGCCTGTAAGCTGCTGCTTCTGCGCCTGATACTGGAAGATCGCAACCTCCCCCTGCCGCACCCGCAGGGGCGAACTCAGGAGTATCGTATTCTCCCGCCTGACATCACCCGCATCCCGTCCTTCGGGCCGCCACTTGTAGATGAGCCAGTCCCGGTCCTGTTCGGGGCTTTGAATCAGGTCGCCTAAAAGCCCGCCTTTCTTACCAAACAATGCCATAATTACTCCTCCTGACAAACCGGTTTTGAGCGCCGGACAATAATTTCGTCATCGTAACTATCATCTTCGGCGCATATTTTGGCACAGGCCCTTCGTTTTACCGCCGAAGGAGATACCGGCATTTGCGGATCGCCATAGATTTTATTCTTTTGCTTTTTCCGCTCAAGCCATAGAACAAAATTGTTTATTAAAACCTCATCCAGTATTTTCTTGTGCCCCTGGTTTCTCTTTACTATTTCCAGCAGTTCATCCGGCAGGAGAAGGGCATTTTCGCCAAAATAGTAAAAACAGTCCGAAATAAGGGCGTTTTTTCCGCTTAAATCGCGTTCGGAAGAAATACCGGAATGAACGCTTTCACGCATCACCGGTTCCGCTGCGGAAGAAAAGGTGTAAATGCAGTCACCGGCTCTTTTGCGGAAATCGGCGGATTTCATGCCGGGTATCTTATCCGGCGCGTTTTTGCGGCACCACCGGTCGTATTTTTCCAGGGGGACAACCTCGCTTATTTTCATGGCGTATACCAGATGGTCCTGAAAATCCCGGCGCTCTCCCTTTTTAAACCCCTTTTTGGAACCTGTGCCGATAACCCAGTCGCCCTTTTTGGCCGTCCGCCTGATTACCGGCTTGCAAATGGTTAACGTACAGTATCCCCAAAAAGGATTGGGCGCGGCCCCGTCGTCAAAGCGCAGCACGTACGAAAAGAGTTTCATGATGAAGTCCTCCCTTTGCCGAAAAAGCAATCAGATGTAAGCGCCTGTTCCATTAGTTTAACTCCAGCGTTTCGTATGCGCTTTTCGCGTTTGGCGGCTCATACGTCAAAAAAACTACAAGAGAAAGTCTCAGCTCTATCGCACGCACAGCCATAGCTTGAGCGGCCTCCTCTCTCATTTTTCTGGCGGAGGCATTGCCCCAGCTGTTTAAATCATCTTCATCAATCAAGATGGTTTGACTTTGCCCCGGTTTTATTTTCAAAAGGGCATTATAATAGGCAGTGGGGGAACCGAAACTTGAACCATTTCTGAAAAGTCTAGAAGAATAATACGACAACTCAACCGTAACATAAGCTCTTGACCAGTTTTTAGCCTTACACAACTTCTGTATTTCCTGCTCAAGAACCTGGTTCAGGTCTTCGGTTACTTCGATGTCCGCCGTTGTTTTTATCCGCGTCCCGTTCGCTTCCACCGTCAAGACAACGCCGCCTTTCCCGGGTTTGAGATATTCCGAGAATGTCCCGGCGAATGTTACCTCTTCCGGCGGGATGATTACTTTTTCGGGAAACTTAATGTTCCCACCCGTTATCAGATAACCGGCATAGCCCCCGATGGCAGCTATCACCACAACAACGGCGGCGGCGGCAACAAGCGTCCGTTTCCAGGCCGCCGCCAGGATCTTTTCGTTTTTAACCCGAACTTTTTCTACGGTTGCCAGGGCGTCTTTATCGGAGGTCAAAAGAATATCGGCTTTATCGTACACCTGTCTGCACTTTATCCCCCAAATCTTGTTCCACGCCCTTTGCAGCGATGCCGATCCTGTCAGGCCGTGGGCGGGAATGATTTTGCTGGAAGCCAAAACCAAAAATTCGATAATGTCCTCTTTGGTGTTGGGGATGGGGAAATTTTCAATAAGCGTCTTTTTCTGATTATCCGCCTCGGTAAACGCGGCTTTTGGGGCGAACACAATTATCGCAAACACGAGCGCGGCTATGGCGGCTATTATCAGGTATATGTCATTGTCAAAGGATACATATTCATTGACATAGTAGGATCCTATGCACAGAATGACGATAAAGATCCCCAGGAAAATGGCCCCCCGGATAAAATGGGCTTTATCCAGGGCAGCCCGCCGGCGGGGGCGGCCGTCCAGTTCTATGATTTTATTAAAGAATTCCTTGAGGCCCGATGACACTCCCACATTCCTGAACTCGTGACTGCACTCGGGGCAGACAGCCGACATGGCGGGAACCGGCGCGCCGCAGTTGGGACATTTGACGATATTCCCCGCCTTTTCTTTATCCGGCCTTGCCGCCGCTCCTCCCCCCGCCGGAGTCCCGCAGGACGGGCAAAACTTTGCGCCCTCAGCCATCTGGGTTCCGCAATTTGCACAAAAAGCCATATTCGTTACTCCTTTTGCGTACTTTTTATACGCTTTATATGTTGTTGACGGCTGCTTCAAGTTCCGCCATTGTACGGTTTGCCGTGCCGGTATTTCCGCTTATCAGCCGATTTTCGTGCCGCAGCCTACGCAGAACTTTGCACCGTCCTCTATCTTTGCGCCGCAGTTGGTGCAGAACGCCGCGGCCGGTTTTGACGCGGGCGCGGACCGTGCGCCGCGAGAACCGGCAAGGGCATTCCTGCCGGCTACCCGGGGCGGTGGAATCTGTGCGGCCGCCCTGCTTTCCCTCCATGCTCCGGAAGCAAGGGGCGATAGTTTTACCAATTTCTCTACTCTGGAGCGAGCGCCTTTCTTTGTCTTATAAAAAATGATGACATCATCCCCCTCTTCCAGGGCCGGCAGAGGAATTGAGTATTTAAAATCATCAGAAGTCTCATTGTCCGATCTGGTATCAGATGTATAAAATGAAAGAGAACTCATACCTTTATGGGAAACCGTCGCCGCCGATTTAAAGCGCGTGCCTGATGTATACGATTCATTTTCATAAAGGGCGGCAAATTCACCGATTTCTATTGCCTTGTAACCATCATTTTCCGCCAATAGGGCTGCCGGATCATCGCAATCCTCCGGCAGAGCCGCATCGAACGACCAAGCCCCTTCGGCATCTTCAGCCTGTTCCGCGCTTATATTATTATAAACATCCAGCGCATTTTTAACCGATTCTTGGTATGCGCCCACAAGGTTTCTTAAAAGTCCCATATTAAGCTCCTGTAAAAAGGGAACGGGATAATCCGTTTCATGGCTTTTGCGCCGTTCCCGGTATCTGGTTACAGAGTAACCAGGGTAATATCCCCTTTGCCAATCGCTTCCACCAGCTTGGATCTGAATTCAGCCAAAAATTCGACGTTTGATGTCTTTGTATGCGCGAGCGGCCGGGTTAATCCGCCGATAATCCCCCTGGCTTTTTCATTGCCGAGTTTGTCCAACAGACCCGCTCTTGTTTTTGCCAGGCCTTCCGGCTGCTCCAACTGTTCCTTCATGGGCGCCATTAATTCGTCAATGCTGATGGTTTCTTTTCTCTTTTTCCATCCCTCCATCAGAAGTTCCGCGGACTGCTTTATCAGCTTGTTATTAATGCCGCCCCAAAAACCGTATGGGACAGCTTTTTCCGCTATTTTTTGAAGCGCCGCATATTCCGCGGCGGGGGTATGTCTGGCCGCTTCTTCGATGGCGGCTTTAGCTTTCGCCTCCGCTTTAGCGGCCCGTTCCTCGGCTTCCACGTTTTCCCAGGCGTCCCAGTTGCCGGTACGGGGGTTCTTGACAATCTGTTCCAGACCGATTTCCCTGCCGGTGGTCTTCTTCCAGGATTCCTGGAAGGCCTGTTTTGCTTTCAGTTCGGTTTCCTGCCGTACCGCGTCGGCCCGGGCCTCCGCTTCCGCAGCCTCCGCCCGCGCCACCTCCGCCCGGGCTGCCGACGCCGCGTTTGCCTGTTGCTGCCCCCTCTGCCGCGCGACGTATTCACTCGCACACCTGCTGGAACAAAACCATAAGACCATGTTCCCGGTTTCCGGAGACTGCCCCCCATTAGGCGCGTAACTACCGCACCAGTTACAAATTTTGTCCATAAAACTCATCTTTTTTTCTCCTTATGGTAGTTTATTGAGCCGGTGAAGGAGGGCATGAAACCCCTCAACACGGAGGCTTTCCCAAAACTTCAGTTTTTGGGGAGACAAGCAAAGCTTGTCCAGCAACCTTGGATTTACAAATAATAATTATATCAGGGATATGTTAGCCTGCCATGAGTAATTTACGCACGATTTTTGCTATTGGCGGGGGAGTTGGATAATCCATGGCTTTTGCGCCGCTCCCGGCCTCTGTGTTTGCGCAAACGGCCGGGTTAATCCGCCGGTAATCCCCACTCTACCGGAAGGTAAAGACGACGCGGCCTCCCTCTACTTTGACATTCCTCCTGCCCTTAAAGTATTCGTTTATTGGCTTGTCCGAGGGGATCACCCTGAGTGCGCCGGTGAAGGGAAAGGCGGGACTACTGCGGAAATCGGAGAGCAAAGATCGACTCCATTCCTCCCTGGGCAGGATTCTGATGCCGGAGAGCCGCATGTTGCCGCTGATCCGCCCCGCGTCAACCGTGAAGGAAAAGGGTGCAGACCGGCCAAACATTATGGAAAGGCCTACCGGGCCGGAGGCGGCAGGCAGGGGAAAATAAAAATCGCGATTATAGTGGGAAGGAGAAGAGGGGGTCGCCATGTGTACCCTGCCGTAACCATCGGCAATGTAATCCCCCGCCTCATCGAGCAGTTCCGCCCCCACGACTGTGTATCCGTGGCCGATGTTTTCTCTGGAACCCCCCAAGCCTGTGAAGAGGAGAGATCCGGCGCTGCCCTCCAAGCCCCATTCCCCCGCCTTTCCCGTCTTCATCAGGGCCCGGACGATTTTGAGTACGGCGGTATACCTGGCGTTGGGCTCGAGCCAGAAAGAAAACTTGACCTCTGCCGTATTCCGGTTGTAATCGATGTTACCTATCTCGGGCTTCGTGTAGTACACCAAATCGTAGTAGGGATTTTCCTGGTAAAAAGCCGCCGCCTCGTCCAGCAGTTTTATCCAGGCATTGCGCCGCTCTATATCGTTGCGGATATTTTCGCCCACATCGCCGCCTTCGATTTTTTTCGTCAGCGCGGCAAGCCGCTGTTCCGCCTCGGTAAGGCCCGTCTGTAAATCCGCCGCCTGGGAATAGTAGTTCAGCGCCGCCACCGTGCCGCCGCCCCGCTGGGCCGTAACGCCCCTGGCAAGGGCCGTTTCCGCCTCAACCGTCCGCCGGTTTGCCCCATATAGCGCTTCTTTCCCCGTATCGGTGAGGGTTATGCCCATCTGGGAGAGCAGGTCTTCCGATGCCTGCCTGATGGCGGAAAAATCGTCCAGCGCGGCCCGGGCGGCAATGCCTTCGTAGCTGTATCGGGCGGCCCCGGTCTTGCTGTCCGCTATTCTGAGGTTCAATATATACGAGGGCCCCGCTTTGGTCAGTTCCCCTACCAGGATGTATTGAGCGGGCACGATTCCGCCCAGACGGGCCACCTCGGCATCCTCGGTGTAGACGGGGTCCAACAGTTCCCTTATCATGGCGTCCAGAGTCTGCCGGTCAATGACCTGCATGGCGGAATACCGGGTAAAGTCCCCCGCCAAAACGCCCTGTACCAGGGTGGGGAGGTAGTTTTCGTCCGGGGAAAGCCCCTTGCCCGAGGGGGTAAGGACGGCAATGCTTGTCCCCTTGCCGCCGTTTCCGGAATACAGGGGGCCGGCGTTTTTCTTTGACGCGGGGGCCGGCTCCTTCACCGGCGCTCCGGCTTTCTGCGGCGGCGCATCCTGTTCCGCTTCCCCGCCGGAACCGGATGATACGTTCCCGGTGGCGCAGGAAAAAACGGTAATCATTGAAAACGCGATAAAGGCATAAAAAACGGGTCTTATCTTCATGGTATCCTCCCTAAAAAAACGGCGGTATCATCATTCTGCAACAAAGATCATACCAGGGATATTTCAGTCTGCCATGAGTAATTTACGCACGATTTTTGGCACAACCGGGGACAGACCCCATAGAGGTACAGCTTCTACAGTTCCGCCAGTTCGTTCCGGGAATAGGTATTGGTTTTTACGTATATGTGGGACAGGTGGTTTTCCACGGTCCGTATGCTGATGCCCAGTTTTACCGCGATCTGTTTGTTGCTCAGGGATCGTTTTACCATGGCCGCGATTTCGCGTTCTCTGGCGGAAAGTCCGGCGGAGGCCCATTGCCGCGCCGGTGTTTCGTATGCGGGGTTGGCGTAGGTTTCTCCGGCCAGCACCGCGTCTATGGCGGTGACAATCTCCCTGATGTCCGCGGACTTTGCGACGTATGCCCCGGCCCCCGCGTCAAAGGCGCTCTGAACAAGAAAGGGGTCCTCGTACATGGAGCATACCACGATGCCGGGAAGGGGGGCCTTCCGTTTCCGGGCCGTTTCCTTTAGGGCCGGGATGACCGCAAGGCCGTTTTCCCCGCCCAGGGCAATATCGAGGATGACCAGGTCCGGCAGGGGATCGAGGCTTTCCAGCAGCTCCCGCGCCCCGGCAGCGGTTCCCGCGGTCCCGGCGATGGTAAAGCGTCCGGCGGCGTCAAGCCACGCCCCGATGCCGTTGATCGCCAGGGGGTGATCGTCCACCAGCACGACCCGGATCACGGCTTACCCTCCTGAACCAGAGGTATTTCCAGGGTTACCACCGAGCCGCCGCCGCCGCCTTCGCTGTCCAGAACCAGGGTTCCGCGAAGCGCGGCGGTCCGCTCATACATACTCCACAGGCCGAAGTGCCCTTCCGCCCGGAGCCGGAGGCGCGAATCCCCGTCCGGCGCGGCAAAACCCCTGCCGTTGTCCGAAACGGATATGCGCAGAACCGGCGGACCGGAGCCGGGTTCCCCGTTGCGGACCAGTACCGAAGATTCCCCGGCCCCAGCGTGTTTTTCGATATTCGCCAAACATTCCTGCACAATGCGGAAACACTGTAACTGTTTGTCCGCGTCAAGGGGATCGAGCCGCAGCCCTTCCTGCACGGTAAGGTTACATTCAATGCCCGTTCTCCGTCCGAAATCGTAACACAGGCTGCGCAGCGCGCCGGGCAGCCCCCGCTGCCTGAAATCCGGCGGGATAAGGGTGTCGCAGATCGTCCTGACACGCCCGATAAGTTCCCGCTGCCCCCTGACCACCTCCTCGCAGAGCAGACGCCGTTCGTCTTCCCCTGCGGCCCTGTGTATGCTGTCCGCCCGGAATGACAGCCGCCACAGATCCTGGGCCACCGTGTCGTGCAGTTCCCGGGCCAGGCGGGAACGTTCCTGTTCCTGGGCCAGCAGGGTATCCTGCGAAAAGATGCGGCTCTGCCGTTCCCGGCTAACCGCTTTTCCCAGCCTGCGGTTCAGGCGCCACAAAACCAAAATGACCGTAAGTATCATCAAAGAGAAAAAGAAGAAAAGCTGGAAATACCGCAGATGGATGACATCCGACAAGCCGGCATCGATACTTTGCAGTTGACCGATGGCCGCGTCAATTTCCAGTATAATCGCGGAAGATGCCGCCCTGTCCCCGGCCTTCACCGCCGCCTTGAGCCTGCCCCCCGCTTCGCCGATGGCCCCGGCGGACTGCGTAATATGGGGCCGCTGAATTTGATACAGGCCGCCGGCGGGGCTTGCGAAAAAGCGGTCCAGGGCGCGATTAAAATCCTCCAGTTTTTCCTCGAAACCGGATGCCGCGCCCTTCTGTTCCATTACCATTGTTTTTATTCCCAGCCATTGACCGGAAAGGGAGGAAATCGAGGGGTCCGCGTTTTTTCCCCCGCAACCGGAAGCAAGAACAAGCGTAAGCGCCGCCGTAATACCCCAATGAAACCGCACCCCTTTCTCCCTTGACAATGTGCCGGAACAAAATCATTGTAGTACAATAATGATATACGGTAAACCGCCGTCCCGGGATCGGACAGCCCTTTGGAAGGTCCTTCTTTTCTGCGTCCTGTCGGTTATGGGTAATGCGGCATCCAGCGCCCTGGTAGACGGTATCCTCAAAGTCCCGTTATACCTGGATACGGTTTTTTCCGTTGCCGTTACTTTCGCCTTCGGTTTATGGCCCGGTATTCTGACCGGGGCGCTGCTCTACCCGGTAACCGGCGTTTTGTACAACATCATCACCGGCGCGGGGGCAGGCGCGTTCAGGATCGCCGGGAATGTTTTTATCCTTTGTACCGTTTCCGAAATAACGCTGGTCTGGTTTTTCCGCACCCAAATCGGGCGATCCATGCTCCCTGAAGAATCATCCCCCTCGTCGTTTGCCAGTATAGCCGCCCGGCTTATGGTTCTGGCGGCCCTTGACTGTATCCTTATCAGCATCACCGGCGGCATCATAGATTTTGTACTCTATACCCTTCTTTCAGCCCCCCGGGGAGTGTACCCGGAAGATGTTTTCAAACTTGGCCTTTACCGGAACAATGTGCCGCTTTTGGCCGCGGCGATACTTTCCCGCATACCCATCAATATCGTGGACCGGTTCATAGCCATATTCGGCGGTTACGGCATTTCCCTCCTGTACCGCAGGTGTGCCGGATCCGCCGCGCCTTGAAGACGGGTGTGTGTCTGTTGTGGGAAAACATGACGTTCCTGGTGACGCAAAGCAGCCCGCGTTGTTCCAATTTTACAAGACAATCCGCGGGAATGGCGGGGCGCGTTCCAGAACCTCCGCTATCCGGCGGTTCTCTTCGCTTTTAAGCGCACCGTCCGCTTTCAGCAGGGCAAATGCCTCCGAGCGGGCCCGGGCGAGGAGTTCGACATCCCGTACCGGATCGGCTATCACCAGGGACAGGTACCCGGATTGGGCCGTCCCGGCGATCTGCCCCGGCCCCCTGAGTTATGTGCCATACCGCTGAAAATAGCGAATAGTTGACAAAATCATTAAACAGAAAAGAAAATTTTATTAGATTTTATTGGGAAACAATATTGGACAAATTAAGCAAAGGAAACATCGATAAGTATTTTTATACTGAAATGGAAAGAAGAATATATTTGAATGAGCCTCCGCGGAGCAGAGCTCCGCGGTATCCTTAGCGATGCATTAGTTCGAACGGAGGCTCGTTCGAGAGGAAGTTTATAATACCGTCTGGTTTAATACCAAATTTTTGTAATC
>JAIROT010000072.1 GCA_031257385.1 Treponema sp. | reverse complement strand
ACGCTTACAAAAACTGGTATTAAACCAGACGGTATTATAAATTTCCTCTCGAACGAGCCTCCGTTCCGGTACAACCCAACGCTAAAGATACCGCGCGGCTTGCCGCGCGGAGGCTCATCCTCTGAGGAGCGGCATAATGGGGAGTGAGCGCGTACAGTGAGACGAGTAACAGGGAAAGGAAGAAGCGGGCTTTAGGCGCTAAAACCGCTGACGGGGGGGGGTGAAACCATCGGCTTTATGGCGGTATTACGTGTAAAAGTCATAATGCTTTCAGGCCCCTTCTTAAAGTATGCACATTTGTAAGCATAGTTCGCTGGCCTGGAGTTGTCAAGGTTTGCGTTGTCTTTTTTGAAAGGCCGGTTTAATACCGGGCGCTTGCTTTATCCTTGACCCGCAATTCGGGATGTGATTACATAATCTATGCTGGTAATCGTTAAAGGCGCGGGGGACCTGGCTTCGGGGGCCGCCCTGCGGCTTTGCCACGCGGGTTTTGATGTTGCCATGACCGAAATTCCCGCTCCTTTGGCGGTGCGCAGAACGGTAGCTTTTTCACAGGCGGTATACGAGGGCAGGACGCGGGTGGAAGACATCACCGCGGTTTTGGTAAAGGACGAGGGCGAAATGCGCGCCGCCTTTGGGCGGAAACAGATCGCCGTGTTTGTTGATCCCGGGGCCGTCATTGTCAGGCGGCTCCGGCCTCCTGTTCTGGTGGACGCCATTATGGCGAAAAAAAACACCGGAACCGCCATGGATGACGCCCCCGCGGTAATATGCCTGGGGCCGGGCTTTACCGCGGGGCTGGACTGTCACGCGGTGATTGAAACCATGCGGGGTCATACCCTGGGCCGGGTCTTAACCGAAGGAAGCGCCCTTCCCAATACAGGCGTGCCCGGCGATATCGCGGGTTTTTCCTCTGAGCGGCTGCTGCGGGCCGGCGCCGGCGGTGTTTTTGAACCCTTGCTTGAAATCGGAGACAGGGCGCGGAAGGGCGAAGAAGTCGCCGGGGTGCGCTCGGCGGACAGCTTCGTCCCCATCCGCGCGGAAATAGACGGCATAGTGCGGGGCCTTCTCCCCGCCGGTATCGGCGTTACAAGGGGGATGAAGGCCGGGGACATCGATCCCCGCTGTGAGCGTTCCCATTGTTTTACCGTTTCCGACAAGGCCCTGGCAATAGCAGGCGGCGTATTGGAAGCAATACTGCGGTTTTCCCCTTCTGAAGGGAACTTCTAAAAACCGCTTGTTTTTCGGTTTCCTTAATTCACCTTACCGTAAAGTCCGCAGCAGGCTCCGCAGTTCGGGGTTGGCCGCCGTCTCCGGGGCCGCGCCCTCAGGGGAGGGGGCTTTTTCGGCCTGCAGGATAATTTCGTCCCCGGCTTCAATGCGGTCAAAAAAACCATTGCGGATTAAAGCGCCCGAGGACACTTCCTCGTCTGCGCTGTCGATGGTGATTCTTCCCACGAGGTCGTCGTCGGCGTAGAGCAGGGCGATGCCTTCGTTGGCGATCTGGGGCCGGTTTTTTTTGACCACGTCAAATACATCGCCGGCCTTGACTCCGTCTACCCTGCCCTTGTCGATAAGCCCCTGGCCCTGCCGGCGGCTGAGTAGTCCGGCCCGGAAAGGAAGCGAGGCGCCAAGCCGGTCGGTAATGCCCCGGCCGGCATTGCGCAGGCGATCCGCCCCGGTACGGAAAGCGGAAAAAGTACCTGCCGCGGCGCCGGTACGGGCGACAAACAATTCACCGGTGAGGGAAATATCCCGCTCGTTCTCCGCCGCCGAAACAATGAGAAAATAATCCGCCCCCGCTTCCCTGGCGGTCCTGAAGGCGAGTGAAAAAGAGGACTGCCGCAATTCCAGATTCATCGGGGAAATAGCGCGGTCATGGATCAACAGTTCCTTTATATACGAGGCGGCGATTGCCCCCGCGTCGGCGTGGAGGAAACTGGACTGCCCGGCGAGGGAAAAGACGGCGATGTTCCAGTGCCGCCGGGAGAGTTCCACCGGGTCCACCTGCCAGCGCCGGAAAAGCGCGCCGGAGAGCAGCGAGTTGTAGGCCTCTACCGCATCGTTGAGTGTCTGATCGGCAAGGCCCTGGTCCTGCAGGAAACGGAGTTCCTCAAGATAGCGGGCGGGGTAGCCCTGCAGCCGGAGCAGCTCCGCGTATTCCCGGCGGTCACGCGCGTAGGGGTTAAGGCGCAGGCCCCGGCGGTATTCAAAAAGGGCCTGTTCAATAAGATTGCGGGAACGGTAGTCCCTTGCCCGGTCAAAGTGCCAGACGGCCCAGCGGCTCCGGCGGGGATCCTCAAGGACGGTAGAGGCGATAAGGGTTTCTTCAAGCGCGGCGCGGACGAATTCGTCATCGCTGCTGACGCCAATGGCGCCGGTAAGCACGGTGAGGGCGTCGGCGTTCCGGCCAAGTCTGATAAGGGAAAGGCCCTTGAGATACCAGGCGCTTATGTCTTCGCGGTCGGCGGCGATGGACTCGTCGGCAAGGCGGGCCGCTTCCTCGTACTGCCCGCTCCGGTAGCGGAGACTTGCCAAAAGGGAACGGGCCGGGCCGTAACCGGGCTTGAAGTACAGGGTCTGTTCCGCGTATCTAATGGCCTGGGGGAGCCTCGCCCCCTGCGCGTTGACGTAAGCGGCGTAATAAAAAACCCGGTAATCGTCGGGGTGCCGGGCCAGAGCGCGGTCTATGAAGGAAACCGCCGTGCCGGTATCGCCCAGGGAACCTGAGACGAGGGCCAGCGAAATGAGGAGCCGCCGGTCGTCAGGGTAGCGGCGGGCCGCCTCCCTGTAGCGGAGCAGGGCTTCGGAGGTCCTGCCCCTTGCAATGTCCAGCTCGCCTGAGGCAAAGAGGGCCTCGCGGTTGTAAGGCTCCCTGGCAAGCACATCGGAAATGACCGCCTCCGCCGCGTCCAGGCGGCCCAGGGCGATTAGGGCAAAGGCCTCAAGGTTCGCCACCGCCATATTGGAGCGGGCAAGGGAGTGGGCCTTGCGCGCCCAGAGCAGGGCCTGATCAAATTCACCTAACTCATAATAACATTCGGCAAGGGCCGCGGTCCCCTCGGCGTGGGCCGGGTTGAGTCTGATACACTCGATAAAGGATTCCGAGGCGGAATACCAATCCTCAAGAGACATATACTCCCTGCCCCGCTCATAGTAGACTGCCGCTTCCGCCGCCCCCCCCCGGAGGCTGCTCTGTGCCGCAAGTTCAAAGCCGGAGGCAAGGCGCAATACGAATATCACAAACAAGACACGTAACTTCACCCTCCCTCCTGTCACCGTCAACTGTCTTCTTTACGCAGCGCTATTTTTACCGAATTGATCTTATGGCCATCCATGTCCTGAATAATAAAATCAGTGCCCTGATATTCGGTCTTTTCGTATTTTACCGGGATTTTGCCGAAGAGGTCAAACACAAAGCCGCCCAGGGTGTCAAAGTCTTCGGCGGGAAGGGCCAGGCCCGTTTCTTCGGCAAGGTCTTTCAGGTTTACCCCGGCGTCGCAGAGCCAGATGCCCTCTCCCATTTGAATTATGTCTTCAGTTTCATGATCGAATTCATCCTGAATGTCGCCGACAATTTCCTCAATTATATCTTCCATACAGACGATGCCCGATACCCCGCCGTATTCGTCCACCACCACGGCGATGTGCACGCGGCGGCGGCGAAGTTCCCTAAGGAGATCATCGATGTGTTTTGAAACCGGAACAAAGAAGGGCTTGCGAACCAGGGCTTTAACGTCAAACGGCGTGTCACGGACCAGAGTCTTGAGCACGTCTTTAACGTAAAGAATCCCTATCACGTTGTCGATGGTATCCTCGTATACAGGGAAGCGGGAATGTTCACTATCCGCTATCAGCGACAACAATTCGTCCCTGGAAGCGGCGGCGGAAAGAAAAACCGTGCTTGTCCGGGGAACCATCACTTCCTTGACCGTGGTGCCTGAAAGCTCCACTACCCCCCGGATCATTTGCTGCCGGTCTTCCTCAAGCTCCCTTATCGCCCTGGGATTAAAAATGCCGGAAAAGGGACCTTTCATCCGTTGTCTCCCTGCGCCAACTCCACAGGCAAAATGCGCTCCTTTTCAAGTCTTGCCAATATACGCTCCTGTAAAATAATCATAGGCTCGGTATCATCGTTGGTCCGGTGATCCATGCCGTCTAAATGCAGAATACCATGAATGAGCAGACGGCGTAACTCCTCATCCTCGCCGGTTTTAAAATAGCCCGCGTTTTTCCGCAGAGTGTCAAGGGAAATGACAATGTCCCCCGGCAGATAACGACTGCCGCCGTCTTCACCAATTTCCTCGGCGCCCAGCTCAAAAGAGAGTACGTCGGTGGCTTCATCCTTGCCTCGGTACCGGGCGTTGAGGGCTTTTATGGTTTTATCGCCGCAGAGCATAATTGAAAGGTCCCAGTTGTCCCGCCCGATTGCGTCAAGCGCTTGTAGCGCATAACGCTCGACGCCGCCGCTCCAGGCAGGCAGCGGCACTTCCTCGACGGTAAGAGCCACGCGGTTCATTCTTCCTTCTGATCCGGGTATTCTATTCGGGAATGATAGTAGCCTGCCAGCACTTTGACAAACGCGTTCTTGATGGTTTCCAAATCGCGAAAGGTCAGCTCCGACTCGGCAAGCTGGCCGTGTTCAACCTTGGCGCTGAACAATTGCTGAACAAATTTTTCAATTTTCGCCGCGGTGGGCTTGCTCAGTGTCCGCACCGCCGCCTCGGTTACATCGGCGAGCATCACCACCGCGGATTCCCTTGAGCGCGGAGGAGGGCCGGGGTAGCTGAAGTCCTCGGCATTAACCTGATCTTCCTTCTGGACGGCCTTGTTGTAAAACCATGAGATGAGTGAATTGCCGTGATGTTCGGCGATAATACTGATCACGTCTTTGGGAAGGCCCAGGCTTCGGGCTTTTTCAATACCCAGCTTTACATGACTGCGGATCACCGTAGCCGAAAGCCGGGGGGCGATGTCATCGTGCTTGTTATGATTGGTCTGATTTTCCACAAAATAATCGGGATTTTCCATTTTGCCGATGTCGTGGTAATAGGCCCCCACCCGCGCAAGGAGCGGGTCGGCGCCGATATCCTGGCAGGCCTGCTCGGCGAGGTTTGCCACCATAATAGAATGGCTGTAAGTGCCCGGCGCGGTGGTAAAGAGCTTCCGCAAAATGGGGGCGTTCAAATCCGAAAGCTCCATAAGCCTGAAGGGAGTAACCGCGTTTAAGGCGTTTTCCAGCGGCGGCAGAAAACCGAGTACCAGCATCCCCGAAACAATGCCGTTCAGTGCGGCCCAGAACAGCATGACCGGATAATCGGCGGGACCGGCGCTACGCATAAGGAGAATCACAATAACCGCCAGACAGTTGGCGGCGGCGATAATGAGTCCCGCCTTGATAAGATCCATCCGCTTTTCGGCGTCTTTGAGAACGATAGAAGCCGCCACGCCGGAAATCAGGGCGAAAATGTAGGAAGCGTTATCAAAGGAACCGGAAAGATAGGCCCCCAGCGGAAAGGCCAGGGCCATGACCAGGGCCAGGCGGGAGCCCATAAACACGGCGGGAATCATCACCAGGAGCGCGGTGGGAAAAGCGATGGCCGCGGGAAAACCTTCGATGCCGCCGGGGGAGATGTTTTTCACCAGTACCGCGCCGGTCAGGTAGAGGCACACCAGGGCGGAAAGGAGATAGCTCTCGCTGTCGCCCAGTTCCCTCTCCAGCACAAGGCGGCCCCTCAGAAAAATAAAAAGCACATAGAGAAGGAAGACAAGCAGCACAAGGCCGATGACATTGCGGAAATCTTTTTCGGCACGGGAAGTGTGCAGGGCCTGCAGTTCCCGCATTTCATCCGTGGTTATGGGAAATCCTTTTCTGATTATTTTCATTCCTTTTTTTATATATTTGACAACCGGCGCGACCCGTTCCCTGGCTTCCTCTACCCGCTCGCGGGAATCATCAGGAGAGAAAAAAACATTTTCTTTAATAAAGGGACGCAGCAGGTTAACGGCCAGGGCCCTGAAAGACACGGGCATATCCGCGTCTTTTACCGTCTGTTCAAGGGCTTCCTGAACATTGGCGGCAGTGACGATGCCGTTGTAAGGAATCTGTTCCCATTTGATTACGGAACCCGAATGGTTAAGCAGTTCCACCGTATCAGGATTGTAATTTTTTATTTCCGCGCTGTCGAGGGAAAAAATTCCCCTCATCAAAACCGCGTCCAGTGTTTCAAGGCCGAATTCCCTGAAGGCGGGCCGTTCGGGGGCGGCAATATATGCGGCAAGGGTCTCGCCTGAAAAGAAGGCCGGATACTCGGTCTGTATCGCAAGCCGGAAAGAAGCGGCGGAGCTGTTCCCGGCCAGCTTGTCGGCAAAATCGCAGAAGGCGTTCCATGAATCCCGTACCTCCGCGCCCGCCTCGGCGGAATAGCGGAACACCGCAGGAACCAGATGCTCCTGGGCTTCCATGCGGATACGGGTCGCCTCTTCATCAACATACGACGCCGGGTATCCGGCGATCACATCCCGATCGGCAACCTTGCCGGTTTCAAAATCCCCGATGTCCCCCACTCCCGCGCCGCCGCCCATATTGCTCAGCACCACCAGAACCGAAATCACAAAAGAGCAAAGGCTGACCAGGCCCGGAGCCATACGGGACCGGGTAAGGTTAAAAGCCCCGCGTAAAGAATCCCTTATGCCCCCGGTAAAGGGGTTAAATTTCCTGATCATCATATGCCTGTATTATCTTTTTGACGAGAGGATTCCTCACCACGTCGGCGGTATGAAGAAAGGCGAAATAAATCCCCTCCACCGTCCTGAGAATTTCCACCGCGTGGAGCAGTCCCGAATCCGTCTTGCGGGGCAGATCTATCTGGGTGGCGTCCCCGGTGACCACCGCCCGCGCTCCCTGGCCGATCCTCGTAAGGAACATCTTCATCTGCTCTTTGGTGGTATTTTGGGCCTCGTCCAGAATCACTACACAATCGTTAAGGCTTCGTCCCCGCATATAGGCCAGCGGGGCGATTTCTATCGCCCTGGTTTCCTCCATCCGGCGGATCACCTCAAACGGGATGAGGGATTCCATGGCGTCGTAGAGGGGGCGTAAGTAGGGGTTGATTTTCTGCGTTAAATCGCCGGGCAGAAAGCCTAAATTTTCACCGGCCTCCACCACCGGCCGGGTGAGCACCAGTTTCCTCGCTTTTTTGGAGAGCACCAGCCGCAGGGCCTCGGCGATTGCCAGGTAGGTTTTGCCCGTTCCCGCAGGTCCTACGCAAAAACTGATGTCGCGGGAACGTATGCCCTGGATATAGGCCGCCTGGTTTTTGCTCCGGGGGTAAACCCGGTGAAAACCGTGGGGAATCTGTATCATCGCATCCCGAAAGGCCCCCTCCCGGGACGCCTCAGCCGGACGGAAGACCTCTCCATTCCCGCCGGGGATCAGTGTTTCCATCAGCGCCTCGACGTACTCAGGCGAAGGAGTTTCCCCTTCCCGAACCGCCGCGATAAGGCTGTCAATCATGGTCTTAAAACACCGGACATCGGCCTCGGCCCCTTCAAAACGAATCTCATTCCCCCTGGCGGCTATCCGCCCCCCCAGGGAGCCTTCAATAACCTTCAGGTTTCCGTCATTTACGCCGCAGATACCCGACAACAGTTCCCCGCTGTCAAGTACAATAGTTATGCCTTCCTCCAAGTAAACCTCTAAACAAAGAGTCTATAGCCCTCTTTACAGACTCGTCAAGCCGGTGGACAGGGCTATTGCATTTAGCCTTGTCCGTGCGCTGATCCCGCCCTTCAACAACCGGAACCGGCGCGGCGAAGCCGGTCATTTATCGCTGCCCCCAGGCCCGCCTCGGGCGCGAGCTGCGCCAGAATTCGGGAAAAGCCGGAACGGTCAAGTTCGTGGAGGGTTTCAAACAGGCGGGCCGCCGCCTCCAAAGCGCCGCCCTTTTCGGAAAGCACCCTAAAGGCGGCGGGTTTTCCGCCCTTCTGCCCCGCAAGCCAGGCGTCGCGGGAAGGGCCGTCAAAGAAAAGTATCGCGGTACGTCCGCCGCCGGCGGTGTTTTCGCGGGGCAGGGAGAGCAGGCTTTCCAGGGAATATACCGAAAGGGGCGTCCTGGGGGCGTAATGGCTTTTTAACAGGCCGGGAGAAACAGGGCCGGTCTCAGCGCCGCCCGCCGCAGCCCCGGAAGAGGCGGCCGCAAGGGGGCCTGTCAGGGCTTCAATCGCTTCTTTGGGTGTAGCGCCGGGACGGAGAATCCGGGGCAGCGGGCCGCATATATCCAGCACCGTAGATTCCAGTCCCAGCTTCGAGGGGCCGCCGTCAAGGATAATGTCTACCTTGCTGCCCAACTGATCCCGCACATGTTCCGCCCTGGTGGGGCTAAGGTAGCCGAAGGGATTGGCGCTGGGCGCCGCAAGCGCTCCGGTGGAAAGATTGATGAGTTTCCGCGCCGCGGAATGATCGGGAAAGCGAACCGCCACGGTAGACAGCCCGCTTGTGGCAATATCAGGCACCGTTTTTTGTTTGGGAAGGATCAATGTCAGGGGGCCGGGCCATAATCTTTCGGCTAACAGGTTGAGCTTTTTTCTGGCCGTGTCGTCCAACAGGGAAAGATCGGCGATTTTTTCCAAAGCCGCAACAGAAGCGATATGCACTATCAGGGGATCAAAACGGGGGCGGCCCTTTGCCTCGAATATTTTCGCCAGAGCGGCGGCGTTAAAAGCGTCCCCTCCAAGGCCGTACACAGTCTCGGTGGGAAAAGCCGCAAGCCCCCCCCTGCGGAGAATCTCCGCGGCCCGCGTGAGGGCCTCATCTGAAATCGCAAGAAATTCCATTCCGAGGCCGCGCTATATCCACTTACGGCGCTTGAAAAACAGGAGCATCCCCAGGGCGATAGCCGTCATAATTCCCCAGACAATGGGATAGGCCAGCGGGTATTCCAGTTCCGGCATAAAGCGGAAATTCATCCCGTAGACACCGACGATAAAAGTGAGAGGTATGAATATGGTAGAGATGATCGTCAGCACCTTCATCACCTTGCTGAGCCGGTTTGAAGCCGCCGTAAGGTATACTTCCATGATACCCGCTATCAGTTCCCGGTATGTCTCAATGGTTTCAGCGGCCTGAATGATATGATCGTAGAGGTCCTTGAGGAACGGTTCCAGCTCATCCCCTATCCGTTTTGAATCAAGATGCATCAAGAGCGAAAGGCTTTCGCGCAAGGGCCACACCACCCGCCTTACTTTAAGCAGTTCCCGTTTGGTATCCTGAATGTCCTGAATAAAGGTGTCGTCCATTTTGTCTATCACGCGTTCCTCAAAATCCTCTATTTCAGAACCCAGTGAATCGATAATGATAAAATATTCATCCACCACCGCGTCGATGATGGCGTAGGCAAGATAATCGGTCCCCATGCGCCGTATCCTGCCCGCGTTATTGAGGATCCGCTTCCTGATCCCGTCAAAATAATCTCCGGGTTTTTCCTGAAAGGTAATTACCGCGTCATCGGTTATCAGGAGACTCATGTGTTCAAAAACAAGGCCCTCGGAAGGATTGGCGGCTTTGAATGTAATAAAAAGGTAATCGTCAAATTCCTCGGTTTTGGGGCGCTGAAAAGTATCAAGAATATCTTCCACCGTCAGGGGATGAATCTTGAAAAGTTCCGCCAGCCGGTTGATCTCTTCCAGGTTATCAAAACACTCTACATTGATCCATGTAATTCCCGAGGGGTTTTTCCAGGTTAAAAGCTCCGCTGCGGTATCCGCCGTTTTTGTCCACGCACCCACAGGATCGTAACCGATAAGGGAAAGCAGCATTTTAATACGATACTATTTATGGGGGATACAAGCAAGTGCTTTTTGCGTTACGATGCTCTATGTTCAAATACCTGCTTTTCGATCTTGACAACACCCTGTACTCAAGCCGCTACGGCCTTGAGGACAATGTCCGCCGGCGCATAAGGGAATTTTCCTCCGGCTTTCTGGGGATTTCCCCTGACGAGGCCTGGCGGCAGCGGATGGCGCTGGCCGGCAAATACGGAACCAATCTGGAATGGCTCATGGGTGAAAAAGGATTCACCGGCGTGGAGTCCTACTTTGCCGCCGTCCATCCCCCAAACGAGGCGGACTCCCTTCCGGCCGACCCGGAACTCAGGGCATTTCTCGCGGGGCTTCCCGTCCCCAAAGCGATCCTTACCAATTCCCCCGGGGAACACGCTGAACTGATCCTGTCCAGACTCGGCATAAGGGACCTTTTTACCCACATTTTTGATATCCGGCAGAGCGGCTATAAGGGAAAGCCCCGTCCTGAGGTGTTCAACCGGGCGCTGAATATACTCGGTGTGAAAGCCCGGTCCGTGCTCTTCATAGACGACAACCCGTCTTACGTGGAAGGTTTTATCGCCCTTGGCGGCAGCGGGCTATTGCTGGACGAAAACGGCGCCCATGGCGATTATCCCGGCGCCAGGATCAGGGAACTGAAAGAACTCGCCCGGCATATACCATGAGGCTGAATATCGGAAGAACAACATACCCAAGAACCCGCCTTGCGGCGGGGGAGCTTCAGGGCGGGGTTGTTGTTTTAGCGGTTTTAGGCAATACACAAAAGAATTAGCTGTTTGAAGGAGCAGACACGGCAAAGAAAGTAAGCCCGGGAAAAAGAGGAATCGTGCCGCGTATTACTTCTTAACAATCTTGGCGCGGTTAAAGGCGTTCCGGTAGGTACTGGGGGTAATGTTTTCCTGCCGCTTGAAGCGTTTCAAAAACACCTTTTCGTCCTCAAAACCGACTTCCCAGGCAATTTCCTTTATACCGTCCGGGCTTTCCAGAAGCAGCCTCTTGGCATTGGAAATGCGTACCATGTTGACGTACTTCATCAAGGGGAATCCCGTGTACCGTTTAAAAGCCGTGGAAAGGTAATCAGAATTGTAGAAAAACTTTTTTGCGATCATATCCAGGGTAAACCGCCGGTTATAATTTACCCGTATCCATTCAATGATCTTTTCCATTTTGGGATTGGACTGTTTTATGTTTTTCCTGAAATGGGACTCAATGAATTCCTGGGAAATCTCCATAGCCAGGAGGCTCAGGGCGTAGTTTGGCAGCATATCGGAATAATGATCATTACGGGCCAGGTCTAAAAGCTGGCGGAAGATCAGCGTTGCCCTGCCGTTAGCGGAGATGTCCCCAAATTCAGGGAGTATACAGTACCGTGAAATATGG
>JAIROT010000006.1 GCA_031257385.1 Treponema sp. | reverse complement strand
GCAAGGCAGGCGGGGATAACCCGCTGAGGGGGGATACAAGGTCCTCCAAAAAGGTAAAAATCCCAAACAGGGAGCAAAAGTCTCGCGATTTTACCGAGAAGTGCAACAGGCTGCTAGGTATTTTTGTCTATTCCATTATCGGCCTTTTACTGCTGTATTTTTCCGGTACTGGTGACACTTTACGCTTTTTCTGTGGTGTTGCCTTTGTGAGACTCTCTTTCGGTTCAATTATGGGAATATTTCCCGGTTTTACCGCGTCTCAGTTTGGAGTGAAAAACAACAGCATGAATTACGGCATCATGTTTACCGGTTTTGCCCTTGCAGGCTACTTTGGCCCCACCATCATGAGCAGTGTTTATACCGGAAGCGGAAGCTATCAACCCGCTTTTTTGATAGCCCTGTCACTTGCTTTGATGGGGATAGTACTGTCGCTTTTTTATAGTCGGCATAGTAAGAACATTTAAAGACTGGAGCTTATTATGAACTTGTGAGTCGCAAGTTTCAGGCTGCTTTCTTCCGGCTGACCGGCTTCCCGTAGTCCCGGCGCAAAGCTTCCCATACCCGCGGACTGTCATACCGATAGTGATGCTGCTCCACTATCTCCCGAATAAGGCGTAGCAGTTCCCCATCTTCCTCCGCTCGCCGCGAGGAGGCTCCTTTCTGTACCCGCTTATAGTAGGCGCCGCAACTAACCCCGAATACCGCGGCCCTCTCCCTGACGGTGTATCGTCCCCGGTTCTCCTGCATGAACCGCTACCCCGTCACCATAAAACCTCCAAAAATCGACTGCATGGCGATTTTTACCCCGCAAACTTCATCGAACCGAAGGTTCGCAGCAACCCGTTAATCGTGGTTTTTTCGGCACGAAGTTAAAACCTGCAAGTGAACAGACTGCCAAGGATTAGGGCGCCAATTGCCCCTTACTCTATCCGTACCAGTTCCCCGGCGGAGCGGCCGAAAATTTCTCCTTCGTACATGCACTCGGCAGCGGCGGGAGGCGTGGGATACACGCCGGGCATCACCGCACGGAAACGGAATTCAATCTGCTGTCTGCCCGCCTTAAAGAAATCCCAGTGGAAGCGGGCTTCGTCGTCCATGATAAAACGCACGGGAGGCGACTGGTAGTTTTCCCAATCCCAAACGCCTTCTTCCCCGCCGCCGTCCCTGTCTTCCGGGGGCTCGGTGGAACTGGTAACAAAACCGGCGTCGATGATTTCCGCGCCTGAGGGAATGGGCGCGCGGAGGGCTACAAAGGTGCGGTCCATGGAACTGGAAAGGGTTATTCTGCGGGTGTAGGTTTTTCCGGCTCTGAGTTTTCCGTCTGTTACCGGACGGCCTTCGGAATCGAAGGTTTCCGCAAACAGGCCCAGGCCCTCGTCTCGTGCGCCGGCCAGTTCCGTGGGAATGCCGTAGCGGAGACTCGCCGTATAGTAGAGTCTGCCCGGTCCGCTCCGCTCGATCCGCAGGGGCAGCAGGGTGTCGCGGACAAGTTCGGCGATGGGCTTTTCCGCGAACGGCGCATTATACGAAACCGGAACGCCGCCGTAGCTTTTGAATTCCGCGTTGAACAGAGACTCGCCGCCAAGGCTGACTTGGGCGGTAAGCGGCGCGTCACCTGCCTGCCATTCGGATGATTCGGCGTCTCCCAGCATGCCGAAGGCAAGCAGCGCCCAGAAAGAAGAGGCGGTGTTGTTCCACATTCCCCGGCGCTGCCGCTCTATCAGGGAAGTGGTCAGCCTGCCGGTCATGTCATCTTCCGGACCAAGGGACTGGAAAAGCATCAGGGCGAGCGCATAACGGTCCGAGTCGTAACCCCAGTAGTTGCCCCGCCGCTCATAGGTGTCGGTAAGGTCCAGGCTGCGGGTACCGGGACGGACAAAACGGCGGATATGGTCCCTTGCGGAAAGGGCCAGAGTTTTCTGCCCCAGTTCCAGCGCGGCAAGTCCCGCGAAAGCCCAGCCGGATATACCCAGCTCATCTCCCCGCCTCAGGAAGGCGCTTATCTCGGTGCCGATCCCTTCACCATGCATGGCCCGTACCCATAGCGAATAACCTTTCAGGAAAGGGTCTTTGTACAGGTACTGCCGCGTATCGGCGCCGGCGGAGGTGATAAAAGAAAGAAGCCGCTGGGTGTTAAGTGACGCCGGAAGTTCCATGCCCTTTACCCTTACCAGCGCCGCGATATGGGCGACTCTGAGACTGACAAACACATTGCCGTAAGAGCCGCCCGGCCAATAGGGAAAAGAGCCGTCGCCCAACTGCGATTTGGCAATCTCGGCAAGTTCATCCTCAACGAGTTTTTTTGGATTCCAGGGGCCGGAGCCTTTGAGCGGCGAATCCAGATCAAAGGCATCAAGGTGATCCCCGAAGGCGGCGATGGGAAGGAGCCGGGCCGTGCGCTGTTCAAGGCAGCCGTAGGGGTAATCCAGCAGATAAACCACCGCTTCCTTGAGGGCGGCCAGCCGCGAGGCCGAAAGACTGACCGTAACATTACCGGTTCCCTCAGGGGCCAGCGAGGGCAGAATCATTCCCTCTTCAATAAAGCTGTCTCCGCCGCCCAGATTGCCGATGGCGCTTACCGTTTCAAGCAGGCTGGGCCGATCCACCCGCATCGTTCTGATAATCCGCTCGTTAACCTGGGGCGAACGGAGGGTAAAGACAAGCTGCGCTTCACCGGCTTCTACCGCGGCGACTCTGAACCGTACTTCTTCCGACGCGCCGGGGGGAATGGTCACGGTTTTGGAATCCCCGCCGTCCACTTCGATCACCGTGGTCTCAAGCGAAACATGGGCCTGCACCGGCTGGTTCTCAAGATTGGTAAGGATGAGCGAAACCCCGCCGGTGTCCCTCCAGCGGAGCTTGCGGGGCAGGGCGGCAAGCGCCGTGAGGGGGGCGCTTACCCGGAGGTCCTGTTCCTGGACGCCGAAATTGTTCAGACCCGCGGCCAGCGCCGTGCAGCGGTATGTGGTAAGGGAATCGGGAAGGGCAAACTTTACCGTTACCGTGCCGTCGGGGCCGGTCAGCAGGTAAGGCTCAAAAACCGCGGTAGGGCGAAAATCTTTCCGCTCTTCCAGTTTGCTGTTGTCGTCCCCGCTGTCGCCGCCCTGGAGATCCGAAAGGTTGTAGGTCACCGGATCAATGAGCAGCGAGCGGCTGTCCGCGCCGCGCACTCCCAGGGGGAAATGCTGAGGATCATAAAAAAAGGAAACCGGGTCCGGCACATGGTAGTCGATAAGGTCCACCACCCCCCGGTCCACGGCCATAAAAGTCAGCTCGGTTCCCGGCGCGGGCCTGCCGTTAAGCGAAACCTTCACTTTTACCTCCGCCTCTTCGGCGGGACGGTAGGCCGGCTTGGAACTTTCAATCTCGATCTGATAATGACGGCTCTCGTGATCAACATAAATCGGCGTAACGCCGAATATTCCTTTGGGCTTGTCCAGGTCCGGCTCGTAATAGGTATTTTGCGGCGGTCCTGAACGTACCGTATATGAAGAAACGGCGGCGTATATGACAGGCACATAGGATTCCTCAATGGGGATGTCGACGGTCAGGGCGGAGCCTTCAAGATCAATGATCCTTTGGGAGATAATTCCCTCGCGTTCCAGGGTGAGCAGGTACCTGCCTTTTTCCAGAGGAGAGCGCACCAGTATCTTCGCCGTTTCTCCCGGAGCGTAACTCTGCCGGTCGGTACTGAGGCTTACGGCGTCCACATCGTCTGAACCCCAGCGTACCCAGCCCGCGCCGCTTACATAAAAACGAAAACGGGTGGCGGCGATCCTTTCCTTCTGATCCCGGCCCTGAATCCGTATTTCCCAGAGGCCGCTTTTTCCCGGCGTAAAGTTTACAGTTCCCGAAATAAACGCCTCCGCCGCACCGCGCCGGCCCGGCGCTTCGGGTTTTACGGCGTGCTCCTCAACGATTTCCTCAACCCGTTCCCAGACCAGATTGACCCTGCCGCCGATTCCCGCCTGCCGGGCCTGCTTCCATTCGTGGCGCACAAGCTGTATGGAAAGCCCGCCGCTTGTTTCGCCCTGCCAGGCCTCGCCCTCCGGCGAAACCAAAGCCCAGCTCAAGGTGGCGGGCCTGCCGGCGCTGAGAAAATACGCCAAAGGGACTGCCGCCGCGAAAGGAGCGCCCGAAGCGCCGCCGCCTGCCCGGGCCGCGCTTTTCAGCGCGCCTGAGTCAAGTCTCGCGGCAATGTAAAACGAAGCGGGATGCACCAGTACCGCGGAACGACTCGAAATTTCCTGACGGGCGGCGTCCTGCACCGAAGCCTCAAGGCGGTAGCGGTAAGCCGCTCCCTCAATGCCGCCGGAGCGGATATCCTGGCTGATGTCGGCCTTTCCGTCAGGGCCGAGCGTTCCCCCGCCCTCACCCACATAATAGCGGCCGTCATCCAGTTCCGGCCCTAAACGCCAGTTGCGCCAAATGCCGCCGGGGTTAAAGCCCGCCGGTTCCCGCGTCCAGTACCAGGTATAAGGCGCGCCGGAGAGGCCGCCGCCCGCAAGATATGAAGCGGAAAGGGAGGCGCTGAGTTTGTCCCCCTGATAAAAAGTCAGATCAGGAAAACTCAAAGAGGACGAAAAACGAAGACGTTCAAAGTTGGCAACGGTAAAGACAGTCCGGGCCTGGACTTCCTGTCCTGAAACGTCCGCCGTACCGCGGCGGTAGCTGATCTGATACTGACCGGGTTCAAGATTGGCCGGCAGGGTAAAAAAGCCGTAGAAACCGCCGTTTGCGGTAGAACTGCCCGACAGGGACGCAATCACCGGCGCCTGGTAAGAGCCGGTACTCACCTCGATTTGGTAGGGCCCCTGATAAACCCCGAAGTTTCCCCGCCTGAGGCTCCGGTCAATGCCGCGGAAAGTGACTGTCTCGCCGGGCCGGTAAAGCCCCCGGTCGGTAAAGAGGAATATCGCCGGCCGTTCCCGTTCCGCCGTAAAAGGGCTTGCGACATGCTCAATACCAAAACGCCAGGGATTTTGACTGTCGTTGGGAATGAACTCGGCCCGGTCCCCGGTGTCTCCCTGCCCCTCAATCACCCTGACGCGGAATCCTTTACCGGCCGTTTCGCTGCTGCCGTAATTGATCTGGGGCGGGGTAAAGCGCGCGGTAAAATTCCCGTCGGAAAATTCAAAAACGGCCAACCCCTGGGCGTCGGTCTTGCCGCCCGCCACAGGCTGTTCCCCTTCAAGAAGCTCCACGTCGGCGTTTGCCACGGGCGTCCCGTTTGAAAGATGGGTGGCCCAAACCAGGACCATGTTATACGCATAACGCACCGTTATGCCGATGTCGGTAACCTGCACGGTAAGCCAGGAATCCCCCCTGTCGACCCGCCCCGGCCGCCAGGACGATTTAGTCTGATACTCCCAGCGCAGGGCCGCGGTTCCTTTTCCCGCGGCGTTGAGAAAGGGCAAAAGGTCTTCCATAAAATAACGCTTGGAATTCAGGGGCAGTTTGGAAATGTCCATATCGGCAAGACTGTTCAGGGGAAGCCGTTCATAGGGACTTTTCGCGGCAGCGGTCAAAGCCCGCAGCGATATGGGATTCTGCGCTTCCCACACTATTTTCGGCGGATATGCCGCTTCCAGCATCCGCGAACCCCGGTTGTGAATGTACACATAACTGTTGGCCTCGCCGGTTCTGATTTCGATCTGTTCCGCATTGCCAAGGGCGCGGCCGTACAGATCCCTGAGATCCGCCGAAATACGTACCACATAATTTTTTTGATATTCAAGCGGTATACGGTTAATCACCACCGTTGAACCGTAGACATGCACGTTTTCCCCTTTAAGCGCCGGCAGCCCCTCAATTGAAAAATATTTTTCAGCGCCTTTGGGATCCACATCCTGGCTGAACATCAGGGAAACAGGAATCGAATCGCCCTGCTCAGTCCGGGGAGAACTGCTGCTGCGGACAGAGACATTCTCGTAACGGAAGGGCAATAAGGTGTGATAGGTCCATATTGCCGTTTCTTTTGAACCAAGCCATCCGGCCTCGGAGCGCGCGCCCGCTTTCAGCTCCATCACCACATCAGTATCCAAAGGAAGCTCCCCGTTTACGCTGAGCAGCACTCCCTGTTCGGCCTTGTAGCGTTTTTCATCGAGCCTGGGAAGCCGTGAAAGGGTAAAAGGCCAGGTCCTGCCTGCGGCCCGCAGCTCAATCCATTTGGCGATCTCATCCAGATTGACAGGATATGAAAAAATCAGCCTGATATGTCCGGCGTCCACAGGATCCACATTTTTGTTCCAGATCCACTTTTCTTCTTCACCCAGCTCCCATTGCAGTACGGAGAGCCGCTCGGTTTCAAAACTGAAAGAACGCTCCCCCTGCAAATTCTTTCCGCCCAGGGATTTGATCCTGTCCGAAACAGTTATCGTATAACGCTGCTGGGGCAGTATCTCCGCATCGGGCTCAAAAGAGAGCAGCTTTGACCCGTACCAGCGGTACACCCCCGCAAGCGGCGGCTCAATGGTAAAAAGCCCTGAGTCCTCGCGGATAGATTCCCCCAGTTTGGCCAGGGGAACCACCGGCTGCGAAAAGACCGCATAGACGCCCGGTTTTTTTATCTCCTGGGGAAGCTCGTCTCTTGGCCCGTAGTCGGCCATGATAAAGGGGGCGTCACTTTCCTGCACGCCCGCAGCGCCGCCTTCCGCACCGCTTTTTCCGCCTGCCACCGGCTCATAGTAAGCGATCCGGTAATCGGCAAGCTCCGCCGCCGGCCTGCCCCGCTCCACAAAAGAACCTGAAAAAGCGGTTATCGAACCGTTCCGCTCCTGGGCGTTTTTACAGGAACAAATACCAAGAGCCGCCCCAAGGCAAAACAGGATGAAATAAATTAAACTGACATCGCGCCGCATATTGGTTTCCTTAATTAGTCAAATGTTTATACCAAAATAACAGGAAAAAAGGCATTAAACCAGACGGCGCAGGACAACGTCATTTACCTTTAGCGAATAAGACATCATGCAGGAAATCGTCGCCGAGGGTCGCCCTGAGCATTTTGCGGCTGAGTCCAAACCCTTTTTCCGGAACACGGGCCTTCCGCAACAGATACAGGGCCGCTTGTCCCGGCACATTCAGATTCTCCGCCCCATGGTTTGTCCGCGCACGGCAGTCATCCTCCCCAAAACATACGTCCAAACCAGTGCGGCCGGTTCTCTATCGACCGGTGCCCCCGAATCAACAACCTCGCCCTAAAGGGACGAGGTATGTTGTTTTGGTAAGGTATTTGTCTCAGGGTACATACCCTTTATAACGCCCTGAAGCTCCCCCGCCGCAAGGCGGGCTCTTGGGT
>JAIROT010000202.1 GCA_031257385.1 Treponema sp. | reverse complement strand
TTTTTAGCGAGTTGATACTCAGTGTCGTCACGAACACAAATCACTTCAAGTCCTGCATTTGGATATTGGAATTACGTTTTGAATCACTCATAATTTTCGTAAGTTATTATTTTACAGTTCCTTACCGTTACCATCAGTGATGGGCTGCCTGGATACGGAACATGGGGGAGGAGTTGTTGAGGAGGCTTGAGCCCTTCCAGGGCCGGAAGCTTCCGGCGGGGGTGGTGAATCCGTACACCTACGTGAAAAACAATCGGGAAAAGGGATATTACATAGGGTCAGGGCCGATTGAGAGCGGGAACAAGACGGTGCTTCAAAAACGATGTAAACAGGCTGGTATGAGGTGGGATGAACAGAATGCCCAAAAGCTGCTGAAGCTCAGAGCAAAGGCGGAAAGCGGCCTTTGGTCTATCCATGTGCGGCAGGCCCCGGCCTGATTACACCCGAAAAGAAGTTGCACTCCAGCGGCGGCTTTTCTTTTTTTCCTTTTCGCTCTATGCTCTCTATTGTGGTTCATAAGGGATAAGCCGTATGGGGTACTTCATGCTCCCCGGCAGCATACCCGGCCTGGAGGGCGGGTATTAAGCCCCTCGGCACAAACAAGGAGCAGATATGGCACAGTTTCGCGGCGCCTTTACGGCGCTTGTCACACCCATGAAAGACTCAGGCGAGGTCGATTACGAAGGTTTCCGCGAACTGGTCAAATTTCAGATTACAGAGGGCATTGATGGCATCGTCCCGCTGGGAACCACCGGGGAAACCCCCACCCTTGAAGAAGACGAAGAGGACAGGCTGATTGAGATTGCCGTGAAAGAGGCCGGGGGCAGGGTTCCGGTGATCATCGGCGCCGGGTCCAACGATACCAAACACATGGTGATCTACACCGGGCGGGCAAAAAAAATGGGCGCCGATGCCGCCCTGGTGGTGACACCCTATTACAACAAACCGAATGACGAGGGCCTTGTCCGCCATTTTGAGGCCGCGGCGGCGGTGGGCATTCCGATCATCGTGTACAATATCGCATCACGCACCGGCAGAAACATCCCCGCTCCTCTCATGGAACAAATTGCCCGCATTCCCGGCATCGCCGGCGTAAAGGAAGCCTCAGGCGACCTGAACCAGATGGGAGACATCATTGATGCAATCGCGTCCCGCAAATCAGGCGGTTTCAGCGTCCTTTCAGGCGATGACTCCCTTACTCTGCCGCTGGCCGCACTGGGCGGTGACGGCGTTATTTCCGTCATTGCTAACCTGCTACCCGCCAAGGTAAAAGCCCTGACCGACGCCTGCCTTGGCGGCCGCTTCGGGGAAGCCAGAAAACTCCACTACGAACTGCTCCCCTTTACCAAAGCGGCCTTTGTCGAAACCAACCCCGTTCCAATCAAACAGGCCCTCAGTTGGGCGGGCCTCCCCGGCGGCCCCACGCGGCTGCCCCTGGGAAAACTGTCGCCGGCAAGTGAGGCGGTACTCCGAAAAGCTATGACCGCTCTGGGGATAAAGAATCGATTATGATTCAGGCGTGGCGCTTGACAGATAAAGATAACAGGGTATAGGATTTTCCCATGAAGGAAATATCCATTACCGTCAGGAACGAAACGGGGCTGCACTCACGGCCCGCGGATCTGTTTGTCAGGACCGCCAAGCTCTACCAGTCAACTATTGAAGCCGCGAAAGGAGAAAAAAAGGCAAACGCCAAGACCATTCTCAAGGTTATTCTTTTGAATGTCTGTGAAAACGACACAATAACGCTCACCGCAGACGGCCCGGACGAAGACGCCGCCCTCGAAGACCTCAAATCACTGATTGAATCAGATTTTACCAAAATTAATCCCAAAGTCCAGATTTAACACCGCTTCCATGACCAAAAACGACATGGCGGCGCTGATTCAGGAAACGCGCCAGAGGCTGCGAGGCAGCATCTGTGATTAAATCCGCTCAATCTGTCCTTGAACTTGAGGGACTGATGAAAAACGGTACGCCAAATCGCCCGCTGAGGGCCCGGTAAAGGTTTCGATAAAAGAATTATAGGAGCAGGTAATTTTATGACGCCAAAAATCGGATTATACGAAAAGGCAATTTGTTTTAAGCTTGACTGGGAAGCCAAACTGGAATTGGTCCGGTCTTCGGGGTTTTCCTTTATGGAACTGAACATTGACGCCGCCGATGACAGGCTTCCCCGGCTGTACAGGGGGAATGAGGCCCTTGCCCTGCGCCGTGCGGCGGAAGCAGCGGCTATTCCCGTTGAAACCATGGCGCTTACCGCAAACAGGGGCTATCCGCTCGGCTCGGAAGACAACGCCGTCAGGGAAAAGGGCCTGGACATTGTAAGGCGGGCCGTCGCTTTTGCCCACGACGCGGGAATCAGGCTGATACACCTTGCCGGTTACGATGAGCACGGCGAAAACTGCAACCCGAAAACCGAAAAACTTTTTTTCGGCGCCATTGAGTCCTGCGTCAGGGAAGCGGCGGCGGCGGGGGTAATGCTGGCCATTGAAACCATGGACACTCCCTTTATGGCAAGCGTGGAACGGATCATGTCCGTGGTAAGGATGATAGACTCGCCCTATTTGCAGTGTTATGCCGATGTGGGCAATCTTGCCGCATCCGGCCTTGATCCGGTGCGGGAGCTTACCCTGGGAGGAAGGCACATCATCGGGATACACTTGAAAGACACAAAACCCGGTATCTATCGGGACATACCTTTTGGCGAGGGCATTGTCGATTTCGCTCTTTGTTTTAAGACCCTTGCCGCCATGGGCTACAATGGTTTTCTGGTGGCGGAAATGTGGTCTTATGACAAAGAAGAGTTTCACCGGTACCTGCCAAAAGCAAGCGCTTTCCTTTTGAGAAAATCAGCGGTTTGCTGTGCATCGCGCGTAATAATATGAACAGACGGTTCCGCAAACCGCATTGAACCGAAGGTTCGAGGGATACGGCTAAAGGAGAAAGGTCATGAAGGGTTCCGTTAAATGTGTAACGGGAATTGACACCGGCGCTACGATGGTAAAGGCGACTTTGTTTAATTAAAATCGGTAAACCCCCGGCTATGCCGGGGGACTCAAAAGGTTTGACCTTTAAGGGAATATAATTGACAATTTCAAGGAAATAAAAGAACCTCCTGTTCAAGTGAACCGCTC
>JAIROT010000192.1 GCA_031257385.1 Treponema sp. | reverse complement strand
ATTCCCTGGCCGGACGGCAGCTTTGACCTTGTTACGGCCTTTGAAACCGTCTATTTTTGGCCGGATTTTGTGAATGATCTCCGCGAGATACGGCGGACGCTTAAGCCAGGGGGCAGATTATTTATCTGCAACGAGATAATGAAGGTGGAAACCGGAGAACAGCCCTACGCCTCATGGATCGAGAAGTTCAATCTAAAAGCCTACGGTAAAAAAGAATTCCAGGAGCATCTTTCCGCTGCGGGTTTTACCGGTATAGAAATTGACACTGAAAGGGGAAAGCGTATCTGTGTTACCGCGGGAAACCGGTAGGGCTTTAAGAACAGGGCGCACAAAAAGGAGTATCTTTTATGGAAAAACAAACTGGCAAACTTACGACAAAGGATTTTATTATTGCGGGGGCTTTTGCGGCCCTGTATGCGGCGCTTTTTTTCGCGTTGGCCACGGGAATGGGTTTTGTCCCTATCGTCTATATTTTCACACCGTTTGTGTTGAGTATAGTGCTGGGGCCGGTGTATATGTTGTACGTTACAAAAATTTCCAAACCCTGGGCCATCATGATACTGGCGGCCGTGGTTGGCCTCCTTACCTCGATGGACGGTTTTTGGATCTGCCTTATATGGTCATTGGCGCTGGGGCTTGCCGCGGAATTCATCGCCCGGCGGGGAAGGTCTTCCGGAAAGAAATTAGTGTTAAGTTTCATGGTCTTCGCCTGCACGAACATGGGACCTGCCTGGATACTGCTGCTGGCTAAACAACGTTTCCTTGATGCCTGTATCCGCTATTACGGGGAGGACTACGCAAGTACCCTCGACAGCCTTACCCCCCGGTGGATCATCTTTGTCTTCCTCGCCATGTCGGTTGTGGGCGGCCTTATTGGTGGAATATTAGGCAGCCGGATTTTGAAAAAACACTTTGAGAAAGCGGGTATCGTGTAATGCCCCTTGCGGGTATGCCGGTTATACGGAAACCGCCGCTCCGTATTGATCCCCGGACAAAGTTTTTTCTGCTTTTTTTCGTGGGTTTTTTTATCTTTGTGTTTCCTCCGGCATACATGGAATTTTCCGTGATGGCCGCCTTGACGCTTCTCCTCTCCCTCAACCGGCAAGCAAAGACCGCCCTTATGATGTTCCTGGTATTCTGCGCCATGCTTGCCGCCGACCTGTATGTTACGCCTTTTGTATCCGGGGTAATCAGGAACATCTATCTTACCGTTGTACGACTTGCGCGAATATTTTTACCCCTGGGCATGGTGGGCCTTCTCCTTGTCCGCACGACAACCGTTACCGAATTTATCGCCGCATTCCGCAAGATGCGCCTGCCCGATGCGTTTATCATTCCCTTTTCGGTTATGTTCCGCTTTATACCTACTATCCGCGAGGAATGGGCATCCATCCGGAACGCCATGAAGTTTCGAGGCATCGGGATTTCGGCCCGGAATGTTTTAACCAAACCCATGATGACCCTGGAATACATGCTCATTCCCCTGCTTATGTCCACGGTAGCTATCGCCGACGAACTTGCGGCGGCTTCCCTTGCCCGGGGGCTGGACGGCGGGGAAAAACGTACCTGTATTGTGGATGTCAGGTTTCGTTTTCAGGATTACCTGGTGATCCTGCTCTGTGTTTTCACCCTGATATGGTGGCGGGTTGGCGTCAAATGATTGAACTACGGGACCTGAGCTTTAGATATGGCCAGGCTGAAAACAGCCCGTACTGCGTGAAGGCGATCAATTTGATTATCGGGCGCGGCGAATTTGTGGTCCTCTGCGGAAAAAGCGGCTGCGGAAAGACGACCCTTACCCGCCTTATAAACGGCCTTATCCCCCACTTTTTTGAAGGGCTCATGGACGGCGCGGTTTTCATTGACGGAAAAGAGATCGGTAAACAGCCCCTGGCGAAGACGGCGCGAATGGTGGGATCGGTATTTCAAAACCCCCGGAGTCAGTTTTTTAACGTGGATACCACCGGCGAGCTTGCCTTTGGCTGTGAAAATATAGGTATGCCCGCGGAGGAGATTTGGAAACGTATCGACGAGGCCCGCGCCGTATTTAGCCTGGACAATCTTCTGGATCGCAGCATTTTTGAACTATCGTTAGGGGAAAAACAGCGTATCGCCTGCGCTTCGGTGTACGCCGCGGGTCCCGGTGTATTCATACTGGATGAGCCGTCTTCCAATTTAGACGCGCCTTCGGTAGAGATGCTGCGGCGGGTGTTGGAAAAACTCAAGGCCGCCGGAAAAACAATTGTTGTTTCAGAACACCGCCTGCATTACTTAACGGAATTGACGGACCGCTTTATCTATCTGGAAGACGGCGGAATCGTCTCTGAATATACATCCGGTGAGTTATGCTCCATGAAAAGCGAAGCCCTTGAACAACAGGGCTTGCGTAACCCCGATTTACAAAAAATAACACGGAATCTGGTTTCGACAGTTTCTCAGCGGCAAGAGGGGAAAACCATCGAAATAAAAGATTTACGATACCGCTACGGTAGAAACACGGTCCTTGACATTGACTCCCTCGTTTTGCGCCCCGGGGAAATTACCGCCGTCATCGGACATAACGGCGCGGGAAAGTCAACCTTTGCCGGATGTATCTGCGGTATTTTGAAGCACAAGGGGACTGTCTCCCTTGACGGAAAAGCGCTGGGGCGGAACGAGCGGGTCCGCAAAAGCTATATGGTTATGCAGGATGTGAACCACCAGCTTTTTACCGAAAGTGTTCTGGATGAATTGACCTTGAACATCCCTGAGGAGCGGAAGGCTGAGGCGCTTAACATTCTTGAGGCGATGGGACTAGGCGCGTTGACGGACACCCATCCCCTCTCTCTTTCGGGGGGACAAAAACAGCGGGTTGCCGTGGCCGGCGCGGTTTGTGCGGGGAAAGAATTACTTATCTACGATGAACCCACGAGCGGGCAGGATTACCAAAGCATGATCGCCACCTGCGATCTGATTCGCGCCGCCTCGGAAGAGGCGATCTTGTCCCTGGTTATTACCCACGACATGGAATTTATCTTTAACTGCTGCACATCGGTTTTGCATCTTGCGGGGGGAAAGGTACAGGAATACTACCCATTAGACGGGGCGGGTATTGAAAAAATAAAAGCATATTTTACCTCGAAAGAAGGGGGATACGAAATTGTTCAAGAAAGTGCTTGAGTATGCCGGTGTTTACCGGAAAACAACCTACGCGGCTGTCGCTGCCATGTTCGCGGGCCTTGTGGCCAGCGTCCTTCCCTTTTTTCTGGCTTACCGGATCATCCGGCCCTTTTTAATGAGGGAAACCCTCTCATCCGGTACGGCGGCGGCGATAACGGCGGCCATCGCGGCCTGCGGAGTGCTGTACGCCCTGCTCTACCTCAAGGGGCTGGGCCTGTCCCACAAGTCGGCCTTTAACACCCTGAAAAATCTGCGTATCACCCTTCAGGGGAAACTGGAAAAACAGCCCCTGGGGAAAATCCAGGACATAGGGACCGGGGCGCTTAAAAAGACCTTTATCGACGACATTGAGGCCATTGAGCTTCTTCTGGCCCACTCCCTGCCGGAGGGCTTTACCAATCTGGCGCTGCCGCTTCTGATCTACATCGGAATGTTTTTTGTTGACTGGAAGCTGTCGCTTCTCTCCCTGGGCTCTCTGCCGGTGGGAATAGTTGCCATGGGAATCATGTACTCAGGCGGCATGAAGTTAATGCCTGCCTGGTATGAATCGGGCAACAAGATGAACAACACCATCATCGAGTACATCAACGGCAT
>JAIROT010000178.1 GCA_031257385.1 Treponema sp. | reverse complement strand
CCCTGGGTGGTCTGTATCTGCCGTTCCTGCTTCCCCTTGTTCCGTACCCTTATCCCTGTTTCCCAGAGCGCTGTTTTTTTTTCTGTATCAGTTCTTTCTCCTCACTGCCGCTGGCCAGTTCGGTATAGACCCGTCTGAGAATCTCATCCGATAATTTTCGTGTTTCTCCCCAGAGCGCCTCTATGACGCTGATAGTCAGTTTTCGCTCGGCGTGGGTCGCCTCGAATTCGGCCACCGCATCCGTTATCAGTCTTTTTTTTCTTGGGTGTCCATAGGTAGCCCCTCCCTTGGGATACCGGAACTATATCATACTTTCCTATGTCCGTCTGCCCCGAAAAAGAAGTTGCACCCTTTTTCGTGCAGGTCTTGTAAAAGTAAAATTGCTGATGGGAACGGGGCGCTGATTTGCTTTAGCCGCGGTGACAAAACCGGTAAAAAATCACGGCCCTGGGAAGGGGCGGCCCTTCGCCGGGCAGGCGACCTTTTGCGGGGGCCGCAGCATTTGGCCGGGCGCAAGGGATAGAAGCGGAAATCCCGCAAGCCCGCCGCAGGCGGGCTGAGGAATTGGAGCGGATAGCCCGGCCGCCGCGGAGCGGCGGTGCGCCCAAATTCCAATGCAAATCCACAAAATTTAATCGCAAAGCCTGTCAGGACCCGGTGTCGATGACATGGTGGCTGTAGGCGTTAATGACCAGGGTCTGTCCCCAGCGGGTGGCGCGGACGTCGGACAGATCGTACAGGTGGATATGGCCGTGAACGAGGTAGCGGGGCCTGAAGGTCTTCATAAACCAGAGAAAGGCCTTAAAGCCCTGATGGCATTTATCTTCCCTGTCGTGGATGCCCCTGGGCGGCGCGTGGGTGAGGAGGATATCCACATAGCGGCCGTGAACGGCGCGGTTCCACAGCAGGCGGGGGATGAGCTTTATAATCCTGACGTACATCTGGAACTCGGTAAACTGATTCTCCCCACGGTTGTAGCGCATTGAGCCGCCCAATCCGGCGATGATCAGCCCTTCCTCAATTTTGATTTTTGACTCCGCGTGAACCGCGCCGTAAGCGCGGGGAGTCCCGGTTTCATCGTCCCAGGGGCTTCCGTTAAAATACCGCATCTCCCCAAGGTGGTGATTTCCGAACACGAAGAGCAGGGGTTTGTTGAGGCTGGAGATAATGAAATCAAGGTAATCCAGGGGTAGGTCTCCGGCGCAGAGGATGAGGTCTACGCCGGCGAAACGCTCCCTGATGGAGGTGGAATACACCAGGGGATCGATCTGGTCGGAAACGCAGAGGATCTTCATGCTCGCTGCGCCGGAGCGGCGCTTCGGTATTGCTGGTATCTGATGAGCTTTTCGCCCACGTCCCTGAAGTTTTTCTTTTTGGCGTAGACTTTGTCCCACTGGGCAATGGCTTTGTCCATTTCCTTCACGCTTTCATAGCAATTGCCCAGAAAATACCGGGCATACAGGCTTTCCGGGCTTGATTCGTCGGTGATGGCCTGTACCGCCTGTTCAAGGTCCGCAAGGGCCCGATCCGCCGCTCCCTGGGCGAGGTGGCAGCCGCCTTTTTCCACCAGAGCCCTGACTTTGAACTCGCCGCTGCGGGCTGCCTTTTCAAAGGATTCGGCGGCGGCGGCGTAATCTTTGGCGTCTTTTTTGATTTTTCCCAGGTAATAGTGGGCCCGTTCCTGATTTTCCCTTAAGTGCTTGAGGGCGACGTTCAGGGCCGCATTTGCCTCCTGGGCCTTTTTTTCCTTGTACAGTATGATCCCCAGCTCGCAGTGGATATTCCCGTCCCTGGGGTTGAGTTCCGCGGCCTTGCCGAGGCAGCGCGCCGCCATATCGGTCTTGTTCCTTTCGTTAAAGAGTTTTCCCGCCTGGTAGTAGTAGTCCGCGTGGGTGGGTATGAGCTTTATGAGCAGGAGGTATTCTTTCAGCGCCTCTTCTCCCTCGTTCTGTCCGGCGTAAAGCTGGGCCAGCAGTTCCCGGAATTCCACTTCGGGTATATTTTTTTCCTTGATGCCCAGATTCAAAACCGTTTTCAGCTCGGCCAGCGCCAGTTCTTCCCGTTTTTCCCTGTGATAGGCCAGGCCCAGGCAATAGCGGGCTTCGGCGTTCCGGGGATTTTTGGCGATGATCCGTTTTGCCGCCCTGATAGCCGCCTGGGTTCTTCCCGTTTTTATCAGCCCGGGAAGGGATTCTGCGTGCTGAGGAAACAGCAGGGATCTGACGATAAAGAAGATAAGGACGAAGGCGCCGACAACAAGAATGATAATGAGGGGTAAGGCTCTGAACATGACTTTTCCTTTTTATCTGTAGTATAATACAATATTATCGGCTGTTTGGTGAATATGGAGGGGTATGAAAAAAAATTATTGCGGTAAGTACTGCGCGGCCGCTGTTTTGTGGTTTGTTACGGCGGTTTTTGGTTTCGCACAGTCCAATTTTACCAGGGGCGAAGCGCTGTTTATGCAGAATAAGCCCAAAGAGGCGGCCCCTTTCCTTGAAAATTCCATCGCCGATGATCCCGCCCATGTAATGGCCTATCTTTACCTTGGTATGGTCTATGAGCAGTTGGAAAGGATCGATGAGGCCATCGCCGCCTACCGGAAGATTTTGGACCGGGCGGGGGATTTAAGCGCCAATGTGGCGAATAATCTGGGAAACGCCTATTTCAGGAAAGGGGACGCCGCCGCCGCGGAGCGTTTCTACACCCAGGCCCTGGCCGCCGACCCCGGTTACGCTTCCGCGTGTCTCGGCAGGGCGAATGCCCGCCTGAAAGCCGGTTCGGCGAAGGCGGCGCTTGGCGATTACGAGCTGTACCTGTCGCTGGAACTCCGTTCTCCCAAACGGCCCCAGATTGAGCGGCTTATCGCTTTTATTCACTCCGAGTCCGCCGCGGAGGAGCGGAGGAAGCTCCTCGCCGAAGAGGCCGCCAGGGTCAGGGAAGAGGCGGCCAAAGCCGAAGCTGAGCGGCGGCAGCGCCTGCTGGACGAAGTTTCGGCCTCGCTCCATTCCGCGGCCGGTTCAAGCCAGGGGCTTTCCAGCGGTACGGAGGATGTGGAGAGGTATGAGAGTGAATTCGAGCTTGAATGAGGTTTGAATGGGGGCTTGAAAGGAGCTTGAAAGGCGCGGCTTTCCCAAAATTCGGCCGGTTTATTCGAAAGTCTGGTTTAATACCGAATTTTTGAACCTCGTAAAACCGCATAAATCATGAAAAAAATCCACCGCAAAGGCGTCTATGATAAATGTCAAAAAAGGGCTTTGAAGTAAAAATTTATTCGGCGGATTCAGGGGAGGGGCCTCCCCATTACCAAAAGCCTGGCAGCAATTATGGGGGAACAGTCTTATCCGCGGTTCCCCAAGCGGCATTGTCTTAAGTGTCGGCCCTGTCCCCCGATCCCTTCCTCGCCAGGGCGGCGGCGGCAAGGCAGAGCGCTACGGTGAGGATAAAGAGCAGGGTACAGAGGGCATTGGTTTTTGGCGTAACGCCGGTTTTAATCTGGGAGTAAATTTTTATCGGCAGGGTGTTGGTGTGAACCCCGCCCACAAAGGCGCTGACAATCACATCGTCAAAGCTCATGGCAAAAGAGATGAGCATGCCTGAAAGCACCGCGGGCAGGGCCAGGGGCAGGGTGATGTCGTAAAAGACCCGCAGGCCCCCCGCGCCCATTATGCGGGCCGCCTCCACATAGCTTTTATCCAGCCCGGCGAGTCTGGCCCGCACCAGGAGGTAAGTATAGGGAAAACAGAACGCCGTATGGGAGATGAGCAGGGTGAGCATCCCAAAGGGCAGGGACAGGAGGGAAAAAAAGGCGAGGAAAGTTACGCCCATAATAATCTCCGGCGTCATGATCGGCAGGATCGAAAGGTACTCCATGATTTTGCCTCCGGCTGTCCGCAGGCGGCTCAGCGGCATGGGGCGCGCACGGGCCATACCGGCCGCGCCCAGGGAGCCGATGATCGCGGAACACAGACTGGTGAGCAGTCCCAGCACGAGGCTGTTCCACAGGGCCTCAAACATTGAGCGGTCCCTGAAAAGTTCCCTGTACCAGGAGAGGGTAAAGCCGCTCCATACCGACGAGAGGCGGCTCTGGTTAAACGAATACACAATAACGAGCAGAATAGGTATATACATGACGGCGAGGATGGTACTGATGTACAGGGAGAAGAGACGGCGGTTTTTCATATCAGTCCCTCCAGTTCACCGGAGCGGGTGAGGCAGCGGTACAGGTACAAAAAAAGACTCGTGAGGATCATCAGCACCACGCTCAGGGCCGCGGCAAAGGGCCAGTCGTGGACGTTCATCAGTTGTTCATAGATGAGGCTGCCCACGAGGATCACCTTGTTGCCGCCCAGAATATCGGCTATATAGTAGAGTCCCATTGAAGGAATGAAGGTCAGGATCACCCCCGAAAAGAGTCCGGGCATGGTAAGGGGAAGGCTGATGTTCAGAAAAGCCCGCAGTCTTGAGGCCCCCATAATCCGCGCCGCTTCAACCAGGCCCCAGTCGAGTTTTTCCGCGCTGGCAAATACCGAATAGATCATAAAGGGCAGCAGGGCGTAGATCATGCCGGTAACCACCGAGGGGTAGTTGTACAGAAACCGCAGCGGTTCCGTTGTCAGGCGCAATTTTATAAGTATAGAGTCCAGCAGGCCGTTGGCCCTGAACACGATGATCCAGCCGTAGAGCCGCATCAGGGCGCTGGTCCAGAAGGGGATAATAAGGAGGATCATCACCCTGTTGCGCCATTTGGGGCTGAAGCGGGCCATGAAATAACCGAAAGGGTATCCGAGGATGACGGTCGCAAAGGTACTGTACAGGGCCAGCTTGATCGACTGTTTGAAGGTTTCCAGATACACCGGTTCCGGAATACGCAGGTAATTCCGCAGACTGAAGGCCGCCTCCACCCCCCAGGCGCCCTGCCGCCGCATAAAACTTAAAGCGATCATGTAAAGGAGCGGGCCGACCACAAAGGCCAGGGTGAAAAGGTACATGGGGATAAGCGCCGCTTCCCGGCGCGGGCGGATTCGCTTTTGTCCGGCGTCCTGCCCCGCCGGCGCGCGCATTGGTTTCATCATTGCCGGTCCACTATGATCGCGTTGGACGCATGCCAGTTCACCAGAACCTCGTCGCCGATCTCAACAGGCGCGTCGATTCCCTGAGAGCTTGAGCTGACTTCTTCCCCCTCGCCGGCGTCGCCGGACAGACCGGCGTTGGAGAAGCCGTCTCCGCCATTGACCGGGCCGCCGTCCGCCCTTTGCTGAACAGGCGAAAGCGCGGGCGAACCGGCGGCCTCTTCCGTAATCGGCGAAAGCACGGACGGCGTTTTCAGCCGCGCCGTGACGCGGAGCAGACCTCCGGCAAAACTCTTTCCGGTGACAAGCGCGGCCAGCCCTTTCGCTCCATTCCCCGCCGGCGAGATTATGAGATGCTCCTCGCGGACAGCGAGATGGATTTCCCCGCCGGACCGTATGCCCTCATCTCCTTCACCCGGAGAATATTCAAACTCGGCGCGGCCCGCAGGGTGTTCAAAAACCGGATGCCGGCCTTCATTTACCAGCGCCCTGCCCGTAAGTACATTGGCGCCGCCCACGAATTTGGCCACAAAGCCCGTTTTGGGGCGCTTGTAAATATCGGCGGCGGAACCGATCTGTTCAAAAACACCGTTTCGTATGACGGCGATACGATCCGACATGGTAAGGGCTTCTTCCTGATCATGGGTGATATAAATAAAAGTAATGCCCAGCTGCTTTTGCAGGCGCTTTAATTCAATCTGCATCTGCCGGCGGAGCTGCAAATCCAGAGCGCCCAGGGGTTCATCCAGAAGCAGCGCCTTGGGCCGGTTGATCACCGCCCGCGCTACCGCCACCCGCTGGCGCTGCCCGCCGGAAAGCTCGTCGGGTCTCCGCCGCTCAAAGCCCGAAAGCCGTACCAGGACCAGGGCCCCGGTTACGGCTTTTTTTATTTCAGCCCTGGGCAGCCCCCGCAGTTTGAGGCTGTAGCCGATATTCTGCTCGACATTCATGTGGGGAAACAGGGCATAATTTTGAAACACCATGTTCACCCCCCGCTTGTTTGGCTCCAGGGCGCCCACATCCTGCCCGTCAATAAACACCCTGCCGGAATCCGCCGTTTCAAGCCCCGCAATAATTCTCAGTATGGTTGTTTTACCGCAGCCCGACGAGCCGAGAAGGGTGATAAATTCCCCCCTGCCCACCGAAAGATCAATTCCCCTGAGTACTTCAACGGAACCAAAACGTTTTCTGATCCCTTCAAGGCGTAATAATTCCTGAACGCTCACCGGTTCCCCTTTTTGTCGCAGTATACCTTTTCTTTCGGTATGTTGCCAACAGCCCATGAACCGGCTATTATTAGACGCAGAGAACGCTAAAGTACATGGGAACGAGAGAATTCTTTAACAGCATGGCGGACAAGTGGGATGAGAAAAACCGTTACGAAACGGACAAAATCGAATTAATGCTGAATCTCCTGTACATTAAAAACGGCGATAAGACGCTGGACGTGGGAACCGGTACCGGCGTGCTGCTTCCGCTGCTTTTACAGAAGACAGGCGGGGAATACATCACCGCGATTGACATCGCGGAAAAAATGATTAAAAAAGCGAAACAGAAATTCCCCAATAGCGCGATACACTTTGTCGCCGCCGATGTGATGGAGTACCCCTTTGACAATGGTTCTTTTGATCACATTATCTGCTATTCCGTCTTTCCCCACCTGCGGGAAAAAAGCGCGGCCATAGCGCGGTTCGCGGCAGCCTTAAAACCCGGGGGACTGTTGAGTGTGCTCCATTCGGCGTCAAAAGAAAAAATAAACGGAGTACACATCCATGCCCACAGCCTTGAAATCAATTCGGATTATCTTCTGCCCGCAGGCGAATACATTCCCCTGCTGCACAAAAACGGCCTTAGGGAAGAGATCGTCATTGACAACGAGGAAATGTTCATGCTCTGCGGCCGCAGGCAGTGGCAGCGCCAAGGCATCTAAAGGGAAGCATCATGGTTATAGATTTTCATGCCCATATTTACCCTGAAAAAATAAGCGCCAGGGTGCTTGTCCATCTTTTTGAATTTTATAAGATACCGATACAGATGGACGGCATTGTGAGAACCCTGCTGGAAAACGGACGCGCGGGAGGAATAGACCGCTTTGTGGTTTTTTCACCTGCCGCCGTTCCTGAGCAGGTGCAAAACATCAATAATTTTATCGCCGCGGTCTGCCGGAAACACCCTGAGCTGATCGGGTTTGGGACATTGCATCAGGATATGCAAAATCCCCTGGACGAGATCAGCCGGATCACGGAACTGGGACTCAAAGGGATCAAACTGCACCCCGACATACAGCGCTTTAATATTGACGATGATTGCATGATGGCAATTTACTCGGCGCTGGAGGGAAAACTGCCGGTAATTTTTCATACCGGCGATTACCGCTATTCTTTTTCCCATCCGTCCAGGCTTGCGCGGGTACTGGATAATTTTCCAAAGCTCATTGCGGTGGCGGCTCATTTCGGCGGCTGGTCACTTTTTGATATCGCGATGGATTATTTACATGACCGCTTCTGTTATTTTGACGTTTCCAGTTCTCTGCCTTTTCTCGGCAAGCGGCGCGCACGGGAGCTTATCCGCATCTACGGCGCGGAACGATTCCTGTTCGGTTCCGACTACCCCATGTGGGACCCCGCCGCCTGTCTCAGGGATTTTCTCGATCTGAATCTGTCGGGGACCGAGAAGGATATGATCCTTTACAAAAACGCCCTTGCGATTTTGAAGGAGGGAAGAAATTAACCGTGTCAAAGCACTTGTTGAAATACCGCGGGCGGTCTCAAAGCCGGATACGGAGGGCTTCAGACAAAACGCTAATTACTGCGCACGAAGGCGTCTTTGTATCCGATGCTTTTGACCCGCTGCAGCATGGCCCCGCTTTCTCCCAGATTCATGGGCCCGAGGAGCACGCGGTATACCGGCTTGTCCGCGCTGCCGGCGTTCTGTATTGCCAGGGGATAGCTTTCATGAATGCGGTTGACCGCCGATTCGATAAGTTCCACCCGCGAGAACGCGCCAAGCTGCACGTAGTATTTTCCCCGTTCCAGGGCGTTGATCAGCGGAAAAGGGAAACCGGAATAACGCGGATCGGAATCCCCGGACGGGGAAGCTACCGGATGATAAGGGCTTTCCTCCGCTAAAGGGGTGATGTATGCATCGGGATCGATGTGGTCCCGGGCAGGCGGCGCAGGCGGGCGTTCTTCCGCAGGGACCAGGGTGTAATCGTATCTTTCAGAGCCGTCCGCGGGATAGGTATCTTCCGGCGCGCGCTCCGCTGCCTGCGGGGTTTCCGGTTCCGTTTCAGCCGGGGCTGCCGGACCGGTTTCTTTGTAGCGGTTGTCGGGGAGATCCGTCACCCCCCCGAATGTGTATTCCTCCCACTCGGGCTCAAGGACATAGCCGGAAGCGCCGCTGGAGTTGTCGTCCGCGAAGAATGAGCCGGAAGGACTTGCGGCATCGGCGAGACTGCCGGCCGGCTGCGCCGGGCGGTACGGAGTTTCTCCGGGCGAAATTCCGGGGGAAAGAGGCGCGTAAGCGGCTTCTTCGTTCACCGGTACGGCGGCGGTGTAGTCTGGCTCTCCGTAAGTGGCCATTCCCTCGGTAAAGCGGGAAAAGGCGACCGGATCGGAGGGCTGGCCCATCCTGATCCTGCCGATGGAGCGGCTCCGCAAACCGATAATCTCCGCGGCGTCCCGTGAAATCAGCGCCAGCAGTCCCGGCGTTTCAAGGCCCGCGGCCACGATTACCCGGATGTTTGCGCCGTTTTCCAGATTGGTAATGTCCACCACGGTATTCCGGGGGAACGAATTGGTCGCCACATAGTAGCCCCCCTCCGGCAGATCCCCGCCGGAGGACACCGCCGCCGCGCCTTCCCATACCGAAGCGCCGGTCAGTACCAGCATAGCCGCCGCCAAACACGCCGTCATTCCGTATTTCATACTGTTCTTCCTTTAGAGAGCCTCTAAAACCGGCTGGTTTGATGCGGCTCCCGGGGTTTCTCAGGCCAAAGCCCTGCGAATCCCCTTTTTTTAATGCTGTTCTTTCAAAACTGAAGTTTTGAAAGAACGCCGGTTATTTATCGTTCAAATGGGGAACCAGATCCCGCGCCGCCCGTTTCAGGCTTTCATACGCAAGGTCCGGATTATCCGGGCCGGTATCGTTGTACTGCTGCTCATACAGCAGCCTGCGGGAACCGGTCTGAAACAGACGAAGGGAAACATGCCGGGGTTTTTGAATAAGCCCGTTTGGCGGAGCCGAATAATCCAGCAGGGCCAGAATAAAAAAATCCGCCCCCCCTTCTACCGCCCCGGCAAGATCCGGCAGCGCCTCGTCGGGGAAAACCCCGGCGGGCTTTTGAGCGAGTCGCAGCACCGGCGCGTTACTCACGATATGCCCGGCCTCAAAGAATACGTCCAGCAGGCCGCTTTCCCACAGGCCTGAATATGCGCCGGTCCCCGCGCCTTCGGGCAGTCCGGTTTCGATTACCAGAAAAGAAACTGTCGCCGCTCCAAGGCGCATAGCGCAGAGGCCGCACAATACCAGTCCCAGACGGCGGCTGTTTGACATATATTCCTCCGATTCCTTTATCGGCGGTTTTCGCGGAAAAAATGAGTTTAACAAGGAGGAAGAGGGGAAAACCGCAAGGCGGCGGCCGTCTTGCCCCGCACGGCGATTCATGGTAGTGTAATCCAGAATGACGCCGGACAAAAGCGAAACGGATTTCTTTGACCGCCTCCAGGGCCTTACCGAGGCATATCTGACCCGCCGGAACCGGATTCGGCGGCTCAAAAAGGAAAAGCAGCGGGGCAAAAATCCGGTTCTGGACTGGGCGGAGGCTTTTCTGTGGGCCGCCGGCATGGTACTCCTTATCAACCAGTACCTCGTGCAGGCATACCAGATCCCTTCAGGTTCCATGATCGACACCCTGGAAATCGGCGATCGCGTCTTTGTCAATAAAATCGTCTATGGGCCGGAACTGCTGCCCGGCGTGCTCAAACTTTCCAGCCCGGTCAGGCCCAAACGGAACGACATCATCATTTTTGAAAATCCTTCATATATTTCAAGGGGGCCGGCTTTCGACATCGCCCAGCGGATCATCTACATGCTCACCCTTTCGCTCGTGGACATAGACCGGGACGAGGCCGGGGAACCCAAGGCCCATTTTCTGATCAAGCGGGCGGTAGGTATGGCCGGGGACCGCTTCACCATGGAGCGGGGCGAGATGAGGCTTCGCTTCGCCGGGGAGGACCGCTGGACGGACGAGCGGGAGTATGCGGCCTCCCGCGGCTGGAAGCACAACATCAGCCGGCTTATGGAGGAAGGGCAGTATCCGGCGCTTGAGGCCGCGGGGCAGGCGGCAGCCTGGGCGGACCTGGGCCTGCCCATACCCGAACGGCTGCGGAACGCGGCTACTGCTGCGGGCGGCATCCGTTTCCCCGATTACCTTGCCCATGAACGGATGAGGCTTGAGACCCTGCGGGGGGCCGCGCCGCACGACCGGCGTTACGCCGCGCTGCTCGCCCGGCACCGGCTGGGCTGGTATGTGCCGGAGGGCAGGGTGCTGCCTCTGGGTGACAACCGGGACAATTCCCGCGACGGGCGTTACTTCGGGCCGGTAAGGGAGGCCAAGGTACTGGGCAAAGGGGCTGTCATCTACTGGCCCGCCCGGCGCATCGGGCCGATTTTGTAACCGGAATGTTTCCGGAGGTACCCGATGTTCGATAAGGCCTTAAAATATTCCTACGCCGCGCAGAAGAAAGAGCGGTACCGGATACTCCGGATTATTACCGTTGTGATCAGTATCTATGTCCTGTATAACGTCTTCGGCGCTTTTTTGTTTTCGATCTGGACGCTGGAAAATAACGCCATGCGGCCCGGCATGGCCGCCGGTGACCGGCTGGTATTCAGATCTTTCGCCCTCCGCTCTTTATTGACAGCCGGCAGGCCGGCGGACAGCGATCCCCCCTTTGAGCGGGGAAGTATCGTGCTGGTTGACACGGAGCCCAGGGGGCGGAGAAAAGCGTTCCGGAAAATCGCGGACGGAATAGTCCGTTTCTGTACCGCCCAGCGCCTGAGTCTGTACGGAAAGGAAGAGTACCTGTATCTCAAGCGGCTCATCGGTCTTCCCGGTGATGAAATAAGCATGAAAAACTTTGTCTTCAGGGTAAAACCGGCGGACAGTTCCTACAGCCTTACCGAATTCGAGTTTTCCGGCCGGCCCTATCAGCCGGACATTCCCCGCCCGCCCGCCCTCTGGGACGAATCCCTTCCTTTTTCGGGTAACATGGAGCAGATAACCCTGGGTGAGGACGAATATTTTGTGGCTTCCGATGACCGGGGCAATACCAACGATTCGCGTACCTGGGGGCCGGTTTCCACGGAGGCGCTGGCGGCTGAGGCGGTATTCCGTTTCTGGCCCCTTACAAGGATAGGCCGGCCATAGCGATTAGCGCCTCATTGTACATCCACATTCCTTTCTGCGCCGGCGCCTGCGATTACTGCGATTTTTATTCGCTTGCGGTGAACGCCGCCGCGCCGGACGCGCAAAGGCTGATGGACGCTTTTGTGAACACCCTGCTTGCCGACGCAGCCGATCAGCTTGAGGCTTTTGGCGTGGAGGAAGTTCCCACCCTGTACATCGGCGGCGGAACCCCCTCGCTTTTGGGGGCCGCCCGCGCGGGGCGTCTGCTTGCCGGTCTTGACGCGCTGCTTCCCAACCGGCCCGGCGAATGTACCGTGGAAGCCAACCCCGAATCGGCGGATGAAGATTTTCTGCGCTCCTGCCGGGACGGCGGCGTAAGCCGGATCAGTTTGGGCGTACAGAGTTTTCATGAGCCGGCCCGCCAGGCGCTGCGCCGCGTGGGGCATTCCGCTTCCCTTGAAGAAGATCTGGCCCTGGTTTCGCGCTATTACCCCCGCGGCTTTTCGGCGGACCTTATCGCGGGGCTTCCCTTCCAGACCGGGGCGGTTTTACAGAGCGACATCAACCGGCTTCTTTCTTTTGATCCCTGCCATGTCTCGCTCTACAGCCTCACCGTAGAACCGGGAACGCCCCTTGCCGAAGCACGGTTTCAGGCGATCCTCCCCGTTGCGGACGAGGCCGATTCTCTCTGGCTTGCCGGGCGGGACGCGCTGGAAACAGCGGGCTTTGAGCAGTACGAGGTCTCCAACTTCGCCCTCCCCGGCAAACAATGCGCCCACAACATCCGCTACTGGCGCATGGAAAACTGGCTGGGTGCGGGACCCGCCGCGTCGGGAACCTTAATAAACGACCACAGAGGAACGGGCGTACGCCGCGCCTACCCGCCGGACCTGGACGCCTACCTCGCCGCCCCCCGCCCCGCAATACAAAGCGCCGCCTTCTCCGAAGAACTGGACAGGGCCGCCCTTATCAAAGAAAGCATCCTCATGGGTTTCCGCTGCCGTAGCGGCCCGGACCGGGAACTGTTTCGCAGCCGCTTTTCCCGAAGCATTGAGGAATGTATCCCCCAAACCATCGCCCGCTGGCAAAAGCGCGGCTTTTTCAGGCAGGATTCCGCCGGCCTTGCCCCCTCCCGCCATGGGCTGCTCTTCCTGGACTCCTTTCTCCGCGACGCCTTTGCCGAGCTGGGGTGAAGGCAGGGCTATTCCTGGCCCTTGTTGTCAAATTATGTCAAATAATCGCTTATCTACCCTGTAAAATCATGTAATAATGTCAGTTTCACTTTTACTTTTGCCAAACTATACCAAAAAAATAAAACAAAAAAGAAAAAAAACTTGCAAAATTTTACAAGCCGGGGGATAATATACCCGGACGACACGGCAATTGCCATGCGGAGACTGTATGACAGGAAGAGAACGAGTCAGGACCATTCTGGCGCACAAAGAGGCCGACCGGGTGCCGATGGATCTTTGGGGCTGCGCCTCAAGGCTTCACAATAAACTTTATCTGGGCGTGCTTGAAGAACTTGGGATTGAGGGGACCGGCAGGGTGATAAGGCCCGGTACCCTTACGGAGTACGAAGATTACCGGATAAGCGACGCCCTCCATGTGGACTTTCGCCACGTTAATATAGGAAAGCCAAAAAATTTCAAAAGCCGCACCGACGATGCCGGCAATGTAATCGACGAGTGGGGCATAGGGCATTTCAAAAACAACTACTATAACGCGATTTCCCTGCACCCGCTCGCCGAGCCGGACCCGGCCAAGCTCGACTCGTACCCCTGGCCGGATCCCGACGACCCCGGACGGGTAGAAGGGCTGGGCGAATTAACGCGCGATTACTACGAAAACACCCCCTGCGCCGTTACTGCCACCACCGCCACGAGCGGTCTCATGTTCGACTTCGGCCAGTACCTCTGCGGCACGGAGCAGTTTCTGATCAACCTCTACGAGGAAGAACTGTTCACCGAAGAATTGATAGACAAGCTCACCGAAATCATGATCCGTATTTATATCAATTATCTGCGTCCCATAGCGCCGTACATTGAATGGGTGGAATTCGCCAGCGACTTCGGTACCCAGAACGGCCCGTTCATGTCGGTTGAAATGTTCAGGAAGTATTTCAAAAAGCCCATGGCGGCCCTGTTCGGCGCGGTCAAGAAGGAATACCCCGGTATGAAGGTTATGCTCCACTCCTGCGGGGCCATGAGCTGCTTTATCCCCGACCTTATCGACTGCGGCCTTGACATCCTCAATTCCCTGCAGCCCCTGGCCCGCGATATGGATTCCGCGCGCCTCAAGCGTGAGTTCGGAAACGATATAACGCTTCACAGCGGCATAGATATACAGCAGGCTATGCAGGGTTCCTCTGAGGACGTAGAGCGGGAGGCGCGGCGGGCTATAGCCGCGATGGCTTCCGGCGGCGGCTATGTGTTTGCCCCGGCCAACCATTTGCAGGGGGACTGTCCCCCGGCCAATGTGGTAACACTTTACCGCTGCGGCGAGAAATACGGCCAATACCCGATTCGGGTTTAATCCGCTGGTAAGCGGAAAATATCAAACGAAAAGGAGGCGATTAAAATGGCGGACAAAAAGTTGGTAGTTTGCGCCTGTGGGGCGGCCATCAACACATCGAACATGGCGAAGATATTCATTGAAGACTACCTGGATGCTAAAAAGCACAGGGACTATAAGGTGGAAATCTGCCGGCTCGATCAGTTGAACGAAAAGTTCAAGGGGCGAAAGAACATGGTTGTCTGCTGGATGGGACCGGTGGACGAAAAATTCGAAGCGCCGGGAGTGCAGGGTCTTGCCTTAATGGTGGGGGCAAAAAAAGAAAAAGAAGCCCTGGTGGAAAAGATTATTGAACTGATGGAAGCAAACTATACGCCATAGTTTCATTTTTCATCCGGTTTGATAAAAATTAATTTTTTGGAGGTGTATTGTGGAAACTTTTAACACCGTAGTGAACAGTGTTCTGCTGAATCTTGGCGGATCGCTCCTCATTACAATCGTCCTGTTTATTCTGGGCTTATGCTTTGGGGCAGGATTCAAAAAAAGTTTTAGGGGCGGTTTATACGCCGGTATAGGCCTTACCTGTCTGAATATGATGACAGGCTTCCTTACTACCGCGCTTGGACCGACGGTTCAAGGGCTGGCGGAGATCATCGGCCGGACAACGCCGGTAAATGACATCGGCTGGGGCGTTGCCGGGCTCGCTTTCTCCTGGCCGGGCGCAGCGTTTACCATTATTGCGGTTATGGCAGTAAATGTTATCCTGATTATGCTCCGGGCGGCCAAAACTATGTGGACCGATATATGGAGCTTTTGGCACGGTCAGGTAGTGGGCTGTTTTGTATGGGCCATGACCGGCAGCCTGCCCCTTGGCATTCTGGCGGCAACGATATTTCTGACCGTAGGTACTTTCCTCGGCGACCTTACCGCTAAAGAATACCAGGAATTCAATAACATGCCCGGTATTTCCATATCTTGTTGTTACGCTTTGTTCGGCTTGATCTCAAAGCCTTTCAACTGGTTGTTCGACAGAATTCCCGGACTTAAAGACGTTGACGTGTCCCCCGATACCATCCGGGAAAAATTCGGCGTATTTGGTGATCAGGGCGTTATGGGCGCCATTATAGGGTTTATCATCGGCGTAGTTGTTTGGCTCTTCGGCAAAGGTTCGCTCTTCGCGGCTCTTAACCTTGCCGTTAATGTCGGTGTCTTTATGGTCTTCCTTCCCAAGACGATCGGCGTACTTTGCGAAGGGGTTATTCCAATAGCCAACGCGGTTGTCAATCTGGTGCATGAAAAATTCAGCGGCAGACGCGAAATTTGGGTAGCTATAGACTGCGGCGCCCTCATGGGCAGTCCCGCGGTTCTGGCCAGCGCCGTTATTCTCTATCCCTTGGTTGTTGTCATAAGCATGTTCCTACCCGGCAACAGCCTTCTGCCCATCGCGAGTCTCGCGGTGATTCCCGCGCAATGCGGCGCCGTTGCCCCCTTCTTCAAAGGCAATATATTGCGCATGGTCATTTTTGTATTGCTCCTGAATATTCCGCTCTTGTACATGGCCTCCGTTATGGCGCCTGTTCAGACGGCGGCCATGGCGTCGATGGGTATGGGCGATCCCGCCATACTGAACAGCTCCCTGGATATGGGCGGCGACCCCCTTGGTTTCGTCGTTGTCAATGTGTTTAAGCTGTTCACCGGAAAATGAGGTTAGGGAATTTTATGACCTTTCGCGGATTCGTAATTTTTGCGTAGCGGGAAGGCTGAACAATGCTGTCCATAACGAACGAAAATATTTTGATAAGCGTTGATGTGGATAGCAGCGGGGAGATAATCCGTCTTTTGACGGACCTCCTCGTAAGAAACGGCTGCGTGAAAAGCGAATACGCCGATGTTGTTATAACCCGGGAGGAGCAGTATCCGACCGGGATTCCTACTGCGGGATTATCGGTAGCTATCCCCCATGGTTTTGCGGATGATTGCGTCCTAAAACCCTCTATCGGGGTTGCTACGCTGGCCCGCCCCATAGCCTTTAAGAATATGTTCGACCCGGATGAGGAATTAGTGGTTGGGATGGTGTTCCTTATTGCCCTGGCGAGCAAAGATAAGAACGATCTGGCTAAAGACCTGGGGAAGGTAATGGACATACTTTCTGACGCTGATTTACTCTCCAGGTTATATGCCGCCAAAAGCGGACATGAATTTGCGGAGATAATGGACAGCCGACTGGAGGAAGATCCGTGAAGACTATTCCGAGGACCAAGCAAGTACTTGTAGCGGGCGGTACATGTGGCATAACCATGATAGCCGCTGCCAGAAAGATCGAAGATGCCTGTTGGGAACGCAGAATACGGGTAAATGTTAAAGTTGTAAACCTTTGGGAATCCCAATATCCGGGAGATGGATACGATTTAATAATAGAGATGTTCGAGTTTTTCAAAAACGAAAAATGCCCTATTATAAGTGGAAGGCCTTTTGTTGCGCATGACGGCGAAAAAGAGTTGATTAATGAGATAGTGGACATCTTAAGCCGTTGATTCGCAAGCGGGTACGTGCCCCGTGCGAAACGCGGGGTAATTCATTCGATTTATTGTTTAAGGAGCTAATTATGTTTTTCAGACAGGAATTCAGTTGCTTGTATGTCACCGACCTGGCGCGGTCTCTTGCGTTTTATGAAAAGGCCCTGAATCTAAAGGTACTGCGCCGCAAGGATGCGGCGGACAGGGAAATCGCCTTTATCGGTAACGAAGAATCCTCCCAACGGGTGGAATTAATCCACATGAACGGCAGGACCGAAGCCTATAACCACGGGGAAAACTCAGTCTATTTTGCCTTCCGTACCGATGAGTTTGAGGACGCCAGGGCAAAACACGTTGAAATGGGCTGCTTTGATCATGACCTGGGCGAATTCGGGGTATATTTTATCAAAGACCCCGACGGCTACCTGGTGGAGATCATGCCGATCCGGAAATGAGCAAAAGAATTTACGCCGATCACGCGGCCACCACGCCGCTTGACCCGCGCGCTCTTGAGGCGATGCTTCCCTTCCTGACCGCACAATATTACAATCCGTCCGCCCTCTATCCCGAAGCGGGGGAAGTGCGGGCGGCGGTGGAAGCGGCCCGCTCCGGGGTGATGGGTTTAATCGGCGGCGCAGGGCGGATTATCTTTACCGGCAGCGGCACGGAGGCCGCCAACCTCGCGTTGCGCTCCGCAGTGTCGGCGTTTCGCGGTTCTCCGGCGCGGATACTGGTCTCGGCGGTGGAACATCACGCCGTGCTGAATTGCGCCGATTCACTTGCCTCCGAAGGCTTTACCGTTGAACACCTGCCGGTTGACCGTCACGGCGCCGTAGCGCCGGACACTTTAAGAGCGCGCATGAAGCCGGGAACGGCGCTTGTCTCCGTAATGTCCGTGAACAACGAGACCGGCGCAATCAACGATACAGCCTCGCTCTGCCGGATTGCCCACGACTGCGGCGCGAAGTTCCACACCGACGCAGTGCAGGCGCTGGGCGTCCTGCCTCTGGACGCGGCGGCGCTTGGGGCCGATTATATCAGCGTATCGGCGCATAAAATCTACGGCCCCAAAGGAGTGGGCGCGCTGTACGCCGCCCCCGGCGCGCCGGTTTTTCCGGTAATCAGGGGCGGAAAACAGGAGAACGGCGCGAGGGCCGGCACGGAAAACACCGCCGGCATAGCGGGCTTTGGACGTGCCGCCGTGATTCTGCGGGAACGGCTTGCCGAAGACGCGGCGCATCTTGCCCGGCTGAAACAGATTTTTCTTGACGGCATAGCGGCCATACCTGACCTGATCGTCAACTCCCCGCCTGACGGCGCGCCTCACATAATCAGCGTGAGCGTTGCGGGAGTCGAGGCGGAAGGCTGCCTGCTCCGCCTCAGCATGGCCGGCATACTCGCCTCAATGGGGGCAGCGTGCAACGCATCTTCAATAGAACCTTCGCACGTGGTCGAGGCCATAGGCGTCCCCGCGGCGTACAGGCGCGGCACGATGCGTTTCTCATTCGGCCGGGACAATACCAAAGAAGACGCCGCTTTTGCCGCGCGGGACCTGGCTTCGGTGATAGCGAAATCACGGTAACATACATCAGAAGAATTTAACCACAGAGGACACGGACATATCACCACCCGCCTCTTGCCGCCCCCACGGTTTCGCGGTGCATCTCCCGGTTCAGCATGGAAAGAACCAGCACGCTCCCCACGGGAAGGCGGTAGGGGACGGTGAATTCGCCGCCGGCAAAATCCACGCTGATGAGCCGGACGCGCTCCCCTCCGGGGAGAAGGGCTTCAAGACGGACCGCCAGGGGGTAGGGGTTTTGCGGTATCGTGTAGCTGAAAAGGCCCGCGGCCTCGCCTTCGGAAAGTTCCGCGGGGACCGTCGCGGTAAGGTGAACCGTGGTATTCGCGGGCGCGCCCGCGCCGGGCGGTGGATCCTGGAAAATTACCGTTTCTCCCTGTTCGCCGGGCCTGATTTCCCGCAGGGTAAAAACAAAGCCGATGCCGCTTGAGCCGAGCTGCTCCAGCGCTTCGGAGACGGAAAGCCCGGCCAGGCCGGGTACCCTGACAAGCGCGTCTTCCGGGCCCCGGCTTACCACTAATTCCAGGACAAAGGGGCCCGAAATATCCGTTCCCGGTTCCGGCTTCTGGCTCAGGATGACGCCGGGCGCTTCCCCGGAGTAGTCGTACATCAGCGGCTCTTTCAGCGAGATCAGGGGGGGGCCTCCTGACGAGGCGATGAGGGTCTGCAAATCCATCCTCACTTCATCGATGTTCCGTCCTGTGTAATTTTCAACCCTGCTGATCATCACGCCCTGGCTGACCACGAGGCGTATCCTGCGGCCCGCCTTGACAATGGTCCCCGCCCCCGGCTCCTGTTCCAGGATGAGGCCCTTCTCCCTGGAGGAAGCGGAATAGCGGAGCTGCAGCCGGGGGTACAGTTCCTTCACCTGCAGTTCCAGCAGCGCCTCGGTGAGGTCTTTGCCCCGAACGTCGGGGACCATGGTCTGTTCAGCCCCCCGCACCGCGATGAAAAAAATCGATACGGCAATGATGCCCACAAAAACGAGAATGCCCGCCGCCATAGAAATAAACAGTTTGAGGTGGTTCGCCACATACGTTTCCGCCGAATCCAGATCAAATTTGATAAAACCCATGCTGCCTCTTTCAAACTCCCAGATGAGAGCCGGTAAAATCCCTGGCGCCGGTCAGAAAAGCCTTCCATTCCAAGGCTTTTTTTCCCTGGTATTGCAGGACCGACACCGCCAGTATCCCCTCTCCCGCCTGCACCAGTATACCCCGCTGTTTGTCTATGCCCAAGACCTGGCCGGGCCGGGCTTTTCCCGCAGTTTCATCCAGCGGAACTGCCTTCAGAATAAAAAGCCGCCGCCCCCCGTGCGTTGTCCAGGAAAGCGGCCAGGGATCAAAAGCCCGGATGCGGGCGTCGATTTCCAAGGCGCTCAGCGCCCAGTCAATCAGCCCCGCTTCCTTGGCGATAAGCGAACAGTAACTTGCCCCGGCGTGATCCTGCGGCCGGGAGCGAATAGTTCCCCCGGCGATACCTTTGAGCGCGGGGGGCAACATTTCCGCTGCCTTTCGCGCTACGGCCCCGCCGAGGCTTGCGGCGGTTTCCCTGCCGTCAAGGGGGATGCGCTCCTGGGTGAGGATGTCCCCCGAATCCATTTGCGGGGCCAGCCGCTGAATAGTAACCCCCGTTTCCGTTTCCCGGCCCAGGATTGCCGCCTGGATCGGGGTGGGGCCGCGATACCTGGGGAGCAGGCTCGGATGTATGTTGATACCCCCCAGGGGGAAAAGGGCGAGGAATTTCGGGCCGAATATCCGTCCGTAGGCAAAGGAGACAAGGAGCTCAGGCTCCAGGGACGCCGCCTGTTGCCGCGCCTCACCGTCAAGTTTTTCAGGCTTAAGTATGGGGACAGGGGCTTTTCCCTCCTCCCGTAGCGCGGCGTTAAGCCGTTCCGCCGCAGCGCCAAGCTCGGTCGGCTCAGGTTTTCCGCTCCGCCCCCTGGGGCTGTCCGGGTTGGTGAGCAGGCCGGCAAGCTCGAAGCCGCCCCCTCCCGCGCTTTCGGCGCCGGAAACGCCTTCCCCGTCCGGCGCGAAAAGCGCCTCCAGCGCGGGAACCGCTATAGCGGGGCTTCCCGCGAACAATATTCTCAAGCCTTTACCTTCCTGTCAAGTTTCGCCAGTATCCTGTTCCGTTTCGGCTCCGGCAGGCGGTCGATAAAAAGAATCCCCTCCAGGTGATCGTACTCATGAAGAATCACCCTGGCAAGAATCCCATCGGTTTCCAGAGTAAAGGGCCGGCCCTTTTCGTTCCATGCCTGCACTTTCACCGATTTGGGCCGCATCACCTCAATCCATATACCGGGCACCGAAAGGCAGCCCTCTTCGTATTTAACCATTTCCTGCGAAGTTTCCAAAATCGACGGATTGATAAATACGCGCGGTACATCCCCTTCAATATGAACTACAAAGATCCGCTGCGAAATGCCGACTTGCGGCCCGGCCAGCCCTACCCCTTTTCCGTCTTTAAGGGCTTCAATCATCTCAAGCGCGGTTTTTGCCAGCTCCCCGTCTATATTTGTTACCGGCGCCGCCTTCTGCCGGAGCAACTCATTACCCAATGTGAGAATCTGCATACATCAAGTGTACAAAAACTTGCCTCAAAGGGCAATTGGCGCAGACACGCGGGGGAGGGGGGGCTGTTTCCATACATGGTCCGCACAGCGCCGCCTTTTTTGTCCGCCCCCCCTGCGCTCCGGCCCCTTCGGGTCCTCCGCTACCCCCCAGACGGGGCCTTGCGGCTCCCCCAGCGGCTCCCCCCGTGGGCCGGCCGCCGATAGGCGGCCGGCAAGGGCATATACTTCAAAGGTATCCCCCAGGGCGAATAGTTTACTTGCGGCTGTGAGGAAGACGCTGAGGGGTCCTTTCTTATGCGCAAATCTACCCAGCAGCGGGAAACGATCGGGATGATGGCCGCTTATTACTATCTTCATTACCTTGAAGCCGGCCCGGGCAAGCGCTTTTTTGCACATTGCGGGCGACCAGATTGTCCAGTGATCCGCCGGGCTTTGCGCGAGAAAACGTTTGAGCGAAGAGCGGCCGGATATTCCGGTAAACGAGGGGCTTGAGAAGGACAGTACCCCGCCCGGTTTGAGAATACGCCTGATTTCAGCCAATACCGGAACGCAGTTTTGAAAATGTTCGATGACGTACCAGAGCGTTACCGCGTCGAAGAGCCGGCCGCCCCCGGAGGCCCCATTACATTCGGGGAGCCGGCAGCCGGGGAAAAAGCCCTGAACAGCTGGAATACCCAGTGTTTGCGTCACATAGCGGACGGCGTCTTCAGCGGGATCAATGCCGGCCGGGGAAAAGCCCTCTTCCCGCGCGGCAACAAGAAAGGGGCCGTAGGCGCAGCCGATGTCGAGCAGGAGCCCCTGGAGCCTGTGGGACTTGTGGGTTTTTGCGGCCTTTGACCGCAAAAACCCCCGATTTTTGGGCTCCTTTGGGAGTCTGCAAGGTAGAAAATGCACAAAATTGTGCATTTTCTTTATCATTTGGGCTAAAGCCCTACAGACTCATAGATCCTTAATCGCCTCCTGTAACACTTTATCAAACGGAGCGACTCGTTCCCGCTTGCTTTTCGTAGGCCCCAAGTTCCGCTTCCGATATGAGAAGTTTTGCCATGCTTGTGACACCGTGATCTTCGGGGTGTAACAATCAAGATCCTCCGGGCGCAACGCAAAAATCTCTGACCGGCGCAACCCGGCCAGGAACATAGCCGCGCAGATTGCCCGCTCCATTTTGTCTAGCAATACCCCGGGCTGGAACAGCTTAATCATCTCTTCTTCCGGTAGCGCGTCCCTGACAGTAAACCTGATGGCTCTTGGAGGTTCTATATCCTGAAAGGCATTGTACCAGCCGGGACGGTTCTTTCCGTACTCCTTGAAAGCCATGCGGAGAAACTGTAACCAGCTTGTTGAAGGTTTCTGAGCCGGCCATTTTCGGCTTCTCTTCTTTGTTCTTGTACCGGCCCTGCAACTCCCGGCGCCCCATGCGGTTAATGAATTCAAGTGCATCGACCGGCTCTATCTCTATCATCAACAGTTTCATAAACGGATCGTCTTTCATGTGGTTTTCATACAGCCTTTTCAGTCGATCTACGGATTGGGGGGAGTAGGGACGGTTTTTGGCAAGGTTCCGGGCAGCCCGCGGGTTCCCATCAAACCGGACGAATTTTCCAGCCAGGCTCCGACGGTGATTTTCCGGGTGGGTATATGGACGGGCTCACCTGTTTTTTTCAGGTACTCGATCAAGGCGAAGGAGGCCCCTGCCTCAGCCGCGGACTTGGTCTTCGGGTAACGGAACTGCGCCAGCTCAGGGGGGAGGTCCTGGAAGCTACGGCGCTTCCATTGCCGGCAAATTCTTTCAGGCAAGCCGCAGGCCGGGTTAAGTGAAA
>JAIROT010000112.1 GCA_031257385.1 Treponema sp. | reverse complement strand
TTCGTAGGCCGTACCATTTATGGTCTTTATTGCCATGGCGCCGCCCCCGGCGTTGGGACCGAAGAAGGCAACGCTTGCGGCCGCGCCCAGATTGCCGGTGAGATCACGGGTAGTAACGGCAAAGGTATAGGCCGTGGCGTTGCCAAGGCCGTACCAGGTGTAGGTTCCGGTTCCCGAATATACATTCTTGGCCGGGCCCGCAATCTCGTTACACTCGATCTGGATATAATCCAGATCCGCGTCTCCGGGGTCCTTCCAGGTGAGGATTGCACATCCGTCGTCGCCGGGGACCGCCTTCAGGTTCGTAACCGCCGTCGGGGGCGTTAAGTCCAGGGCACGCCGGAGACACTTGCTTCAGCGCTCCGGTTTCCGCTGTGGTCCACGGCTTTCAGGGTAAAGGTATAGGTTAGCCCCCCGGCAAGCCCGTGCCAGGTGTAGGTTCCGCCCGCCGAGGGAGCGGCGTTTACCGTCCGCGCCTTCCCGGAGGAGGGTTCGCGGTGATTTCCACATACTGCAGGTCCGCGTCAGGGGGGTTCTTCCAGTTAAGTTCCACCGAACCGAAGCCGCCGTCAACCACAGCGAGATTCGTAACCGGCCCCGGAGGCGTCGTGTCCGCAACCAGCGTGACGGTTACTTCCGCGGTCGTTATATTGCCGTCTTTGTCGAAGGTTTTAACGGTAAAGGTATACTCCGTGCCGCTGGAGAGGCCGGCCCAGGTGTAGCTTTGCTCCCCCTCTCCCTTCTTTACCTTCCGGATTGTTCCCCCCGGATTAATCTCTATCTCTATATGGTCAAAGGCGGTATTGGCCGGGTTCGTCCAGGTGAGCGTTACCGAATCGCCGCCGGTAACTTTCCCCGTCAGATTCGTAACCTGTACCGGAACCTTAAAGGGAACCAGGTAGTTCACCACGGCGCTCCGCTTGCCGGCCTTATCAACGGTTATAAAGTGGAAGTACAGCTCTGCTCCCGGCAAGGGATCGGGTATGGTGCAGGTTTGCGTTCCTTTGGGTACCCGTATCGGCGTAAGGGAAGTGCCGGTCTTGTCATCCGCGCTGTAACCGTACCATATTTCTATGTAGTCAAAATCGCCTTCGGGGTCTATCCAGGTGAAAGTTACCGGGCTGTCACGGACGGCGGCAAGATCCGTAACGACCCCCAGGGTGGCGAGGGGCTGCGCTCCATCACCGGCGTCCTCGCGGTTTCTTCCCCTGCGGCGCCCCAGTATGGAGTCAAAAAAGGGGTTATAACAGGACGTTAAAAGCGCGGTCACAAGAAACAGCAGCGGCAGTCCCGGTGTTTTTCGCACGATTATAGCCTCCAGCCGAAACCGAGGCCCGCGTTCCATATATAGGGGTAGCCCAAGCGCAAAACCGGCTCCGGATCCATCATGGCGGAAAGAGAAGCGCCGGCGGAAGCGAAGTAAACGGTATTCATATTGCTCTCAAACCCTGCTCCCAGCGCCAGGGGTTTATCCTCTGATGCGGCGTACCAGGGCGTGAGCGCATAGACCGAAACGAGTAACAGGGGAAGGAAGAAGCGGAACTTAAGGCGGTAAGACTGCCAACGGGGGGGGGGGCATCGGCTTTACGGTGTCATTCCGTGTAAAAGTCATAATGCTTTCAACCTCATATAAAAATGGTTCATATTATAAATATAGCCGGAATTATGGCTGTGTCAAGGTTTCGTGGTATCTCTTTTTTGAAAGCCCGGTTTAATACCACGCGGTTGGGGACAGACCCCAAGCCGGCCGCCGCAGGCGGACGGCACGCCTCTTCGGACCGCCCGCCGATTGCTAAACAGACGCGAAGGCGCAAAACTCCAAGTCGGCCGCCAGGCCGGCAGGGGACAGACCCCCACAGGGCGCAATGGGGAAGATTCCCGGAGTTTTGCGCCTCTTCGGACCACCAGCCGATTGCTGATCAGACGCGGGGGCGCAAAACTCCAGGCCGGCCGCCAGGCCGGCAGGGGACAGACCATCGCAGGGCGCCATGGGGAAAATTCCTGGAGTTTTGCGCCTCTTCGGACCGCCCGCCGATTGCTAAACAGACGCGAAGGCGCAAAACTCCAGACCGGCCGCGGAGCAGACGGCAGGATTCACTTCTCTTCCAGGCCGCGGATGTGAAGATACACGGTATTCTTTGAAATTTTCAATTCTTCCGAAATGAGCTGTACGGCGTTTTTCAGCTTGAAAATGCCCTGATGGTAAAGGATCGTTACGATTTCCTTGTTTTTCAGATACTGGGGAACCCCTTCATCCGCTTCCACTTCGCTTTTGGCTTTCTCCAGTGAATGGGCGATAAGCTCGTCGGAATCGCTGGTGAAATTTTCACTGACAAAATCCGACTGGGGAATAAGGGAAAAATTCTGCAAAAGCGAACTTAAAGGGCTGTCAAGATAAAGGTTGATACAGAGCAGGCCCACGGCCTTTTGATTTTCGCCGAATATTATGATGGTGGTGGAGCGCACCGGCTTGCCGTATTTGCTTTTGGACGTATAGCTGATAAAGGGTTTTGAGGCATCGTTTTCCTGTATCTGTTCCAGCATGGAAAGGGCCAGATCCGTGATGGGCGCGCCCTCTTTGCGGCCGGAGTGAAAACCGTTAATGATCTTTATAATAGAATGATCGAGATCGGTCAAATCGTGCAGCACAAATTCAAAGGCTTCCCCATAGTAGGAGGCAAGCCCTTCCATGCTCGTTTTGTAGGAATCGATGATCAATCGATCCGCCGCGGAAAGCCGCCCGGAGGAATTGTTTTTTGCCTGATTTTTCTGCTTTGTCACGATTAAATTCCCCGCGCCGGCCGGGACTCATCCCTTTTTGTAAAACGTATCTTCCATCGGAAGCCGTCCGCGGAATTTTTTGTCTTTCGCGTAATACGCCCCGGCAATGGCCGGAGTCACCGGAATGGTGGCTAACTCCCCCACGCCCTTCGCGCCGTATACCAGAAGCGAGGGATTTTTGGGCTTCACAAAAATGACTTCCATCTGCGGCGCTTCGGTCGCCCGGATCAGCCCCAGGGTTCCGTACTTTGCCCTGGGACAGCCCCCTTCCAGGGGGAAGTCTTCGGTCAGGGCATAACCCATGCCCATAAGAAGGCCGCCCTCAACCTGGCCTTCGGCGGATTTGGGATTCACCACAGAGCCGATGTCATAAACCGCGGTGAGTTTCTCCACCTTTCCATCGGCGTCGAGAATTGCCACGACGACGGCGTAACCGTAGGCCACGTGGCTTACCGGATTGGCCTTGCCGCTGCCCATCGGATCGGTAACGCTCGAATATTCGCCGTAAAATTCCTGCCCCTTGATACGGGCAAGATCGCCGCCGGCCCTGTCCAGCGCCTCTTTCAGTTTCAGCGCGGCCTGCCTTGCCGCCTCGCCTGTAAACACCGTCTGTCTGGACGCGGTAGTAGTCCCCGAATTGGGGGTGCGTTTGGTGTCGGGCGGCTCGACAAAAAAAGCGCCGGGCGGAAGACCCAATGTTTCGCAGGATATCTGCACAAGAACCGTGGCAAGTCCCTGACCGATGCAGGCGGCGCTGGTCCTGATGTGTACAAGCCCTTCATCCTCCACAGAAAGAATGCAGCGGCCCGTATCGGGCAGGCCCACGCCAATGCCCGAATTTTTGAAAGCGCAGGCAATGCCAACGTGTTTTCCCCCGGTCGCGGCCTTTTCGTAAATGTCCTTTACCGCAAGAAGACATGCCTCAAGCTCCACATCGCCGCCGGCAACTTGTCCGTTAGGCAAAACCTGGCCGGGCTTTATCGCGTTACGGTAACGTATCTCCCAGGGACTGATGCCGGCCATTTCGGCCAACAGATTGAGGTTGCTTTCCGTGGCGAAACAGCTCTGGCAGACTCCGAAGCCCCGGAATGCGCCGCCGGGAATGTTGTTGGTATAAACCGCCTTGCCGTCGATGTCGATCACCTGGTAATTATAAGGTCCGGCGGCGTGAGTGCAGGCCCGCTGCAGCACCGGACTGCCGAGGCTGGCGTAAGCGCCGGTATCGGAAACGAGGACCGCCTTCATGGCAGTGAGCCTGCCGTTTTCGTCGCAGCCAGTGGTAAATTCCAGTTCCATGGCGTGCCGCTTGGGGTGCAGGTTAATGCTCTCCTGCCGCGAGAGGAGCGCCTTCACCGGCTTTTTCAGAATCCACGCGGCAAGGCAGGCGTGATGCTGAACGCTCATGTCTTCTTTCCCGCCGAAACCGCCGCCCACAAGCTGGCCCATGACGTGCAGCTTTTCCGGCTCTATCCCCAGCATTCGGGAACATTCCCGCTGCTCATCGTAAACGCTCTGCCCCGCGGAATAGAGCGCCAGGCCGTCTTCGCCTTCGGGCATGGCAATGGCGCATTCAGGCTCCATAAAGGCGTGCTCGGTAAAGGGAAGCGAGTAACGGCGGCTCACCACATATTTCGATTTTGCCAGAACTTCGTCGGCATTGCCCCGCGTCAGATGTTCATGGGAAAGGATGTTTCGTTCCTTATTATGAATAAGCGGCGCGCCCTCCGCCATTGCCGCCCGGGGGCTGGTCAAAGGTTCCAGAACCTCGTAGTCAACCTTTACCAGGGCTTTCACCTCGTCAAGACTTTCCCGGCGGCTGCAAACCACCAGCGCCACGGCGTCGCTGATAAAGCGGGTGATTCCCCCTTCGGCTATCATCACATCGTAATCGGAGATAAAGGCCAGATGGCCGATTTTGATATTGCCGGGGACATCGGCGGCGGTAAGTACGGCGATACAGTCAGGATGAGCCTTTGCCCCGCTTGCGTCGATTTTCAATATCCGCGCACGGGGATGGGCGGATCGAAGGGCCGACGCGTGGAGCATTCCCTCAAACTCAAGATCATCAACGTATTTCCCCGTGCCCAGGGTTTTCGCCGCGGAGTCTACCCGGTGAAGATTTTCCCCAAGAAGCCCGGAAAATGTAGCGGCAGGAACCGGCGCGTTTTCGCGGAAAAGCCGGGCGGCAATTCTGATCGCCTCCATAATTTTTACATAGCCGGTACAGCGGCATATATTGGGACGAATCGCTTTGCGTACCGCCTCTTCGCCGGGGTTGTTGTTTGTGTCAATGAGAGCCTTGGCGCTTAATACCATGCCCGGAATACAAAAACCGCACTGTACCGCCCCGGCCTCGGCAAAGGCGAAGGCGTACACTTCTTTTTCACGTTGCGAAAGGCCCTCGACCGTAACAACGCTTTTCCCTTCAAGCCTGCCCAAAGGGGTGATGCAGGAACGGATCGGCTTTCCGTCAGCCAGCGCCGTACAGGCGCCGCAGGCCCCGGAGCCGCAGCCGTTCTTCGCCGCGGTCAGGCGAAGCTCCCGCCGCAGAAAATCAAGGAGTTTCGTGTCAGCCCCGCCCCGGAACTGCTTTCCGTTCACCGTAAAAACAGCCGTTTTGCCCTTGTTTTGCCCTTGTTCCATATAAAATATAGTTCAGTGTAACACTGTATTTTTTTTCAGTCAAGGATTTTTTTGGATTTTTTAGAAATCTCCCTTTTGGTGTTTGTACACGATGGAGACGCATTGTTTGTCCACAAAGCAAGCGGCTTTGTGGACAGGCGCTTTTAATAATTTGCCGAAGTGTTATAATAAGAGTATGAACGCCGAATATACCGCCCATTACAAGTGCCGGAAGGCGGGAGAATGTTTTCCCATAGACGGGGACCTGGAAAAACCCGTTTGGAAAGAAGCCGAAAAATCCCCCCGCTTTGTGGACATGGTCACCGGGACTCCCGCCATGCTGGACACCCGGATCGCCGCCCTTTGGGACGACAGGGCCCTGTATGTCGCGTACTGGATAGCGGAACCTGATGTCCGGGCGTCTTTTACCGAGCGGGATTCCCTCATCTGGTTTGATAATGACGTGGAAGTTTTTTTTGACGGCGAGGACTGTTACTACGAATTCGAAATCAACGCCTTTAACACCGTGTACGAAGTGTTTTTTATTTATCAGGATGCGCTCAGGCGGGGAAGCCGTTTTGACATACCTCAGTTTGATCTGTACAGCAGAGATGTGGATGTATTATGCGGCTTTCAGGACGCATCCCGTTTCCGCAGACATCCAAGGGGACGGCGCTGGGCCTTTATGGATTTTGATTTTCCGGGCCTTCAAAGCGCCGTAAAGGTTGACGGAAAAATCAACGACCCCCTGCACATCGACAAGGGCTGGACCGTGGAACTCGCCTTTCCCTGGGAAGGTTTTAGAATTCTAAGCCCCGGAAAAACTTTCCCCCCAAAAGACGGGGACAGTATCCGCGCCCAATTCTTCCGCTTTGAAAATCTGCGGGCCAACGGCAAAGAGCTCGCCAGCGCCGGCTGGGCGCTCAACAAACACGAAGCCTACGATTCTCACATCCCGGAGAATTTCGCCTGTCTTCATTTTGTAAACTGATTTTAACCGGCCGGCAGTGCCCCGCGCATGAGCCTCCGCGGAGCAGAGCTCCGGGGTATTAAACCAGACTTTCGCATAAAACCTTCAAAATCGCCGCAAGGCGATTCACTATTCACTTTTCCCGCATTGCTCAAAGGCGGCGCTTAGGTCGGCTATGAGGTCGCCGGCGTCCTCAATACCGGCGGAGAGGCGCATCAGGCGGTCGTTTACCCCGGCGGAGAGGCGCATCGCTTCGGGTATGGCGGTGTGGGTCTGCGCCAGAGGGTAGGTGAGCAGGGATTCCACCCCGCCGAGGCTTTCGGCGAAGAGGATCAGGGATACGCTCCGCAGCAGTACCGGCACGTCACGCGGATCTTTCAGGTAAAATGAGACCATGCCGCTGTGGCCCCGCGCCTGGGAACAGGTCAAGGAATACTGGGGGTGGTCCTCGAAGCCGGTGTAAAAGACTTTTTCCACACGCTCATGGCGGCGCAGCCATTCGGCGAGTATGCGGCCGTTGCGCTCGTGGCGTTCCATACGCAGGGCCAGGGTTTTGATGCCCCGCAGGGTAAGCCAACTGTCAAAGGGGCCGAGACTCGCGCCCTCGCTTTTTTGGATATTCCGCAGGACTTCCTCAAGGCCGGGATCGGAGTGGACCAAAAAACCCGAAAGGCTGTCGTTGTGGCCGGCGAGGTACTTGGTACCGCTGTGTATCACGATGTCCGCCCCCAGGCTGAGGGGGTTTTGAAAATAAGGGGAGAGGAAGGTGTTGTCCACGGCGAGTATCCCCCCCTGTTTGTGGATGAGCCCGGCGCAGAGGGTTATGTCCGTTACTTTCATCATGGGATTCGAGGGGGTTTCGATAAAGACGGCCCTGGTTTCCGGCCTGAGCGCGGCCTTGAGTTTGGCGGGGTCGCTGGTATCGATCCATGAGAACGAAAAGCCGTAGGGGCGGTAAAATTCGTCGAACAGGCGGTAGGTGCCGCCGTAGAGGTCTTCGGAAACCACAAGATGGTCCCCCGGGCCGAACAGTTTGATAAAGGCGGAAATCGCCCCCATGCCCGTGGAAAAGGCCAGGGCGTATTTCCCCCCCTCTATGCGGGCCATGGTTTTCTCCAATTTCTCTCTGGTGGGATTGACCACGCGACTGTAGTCAAAGCCGGTGCTCTGTCCCAGACCGGGATGCCTGTAGGCGGAGCTTTGGTAAATGGGAACGCTTATCGCGCCGGTGGCCGGGTCAAAAAGGTCCGAACCGTGTACCGTAAGGGTATCAAGAGACAGATCCCCCGGTGAAAATCTAAAAGCGGACGATTTGCCGCCGTCCCTGACGGCCGCCCCCGGTCCGGTATCAATCTCCATGGAATACTCCTGCCTGAAATGCAGATTATAACAGATGCGGAGTTTTAGCAAGGGAAACGGAGGCGGCAATTCTAAATATAAGCACGGACATCAAAGACGGGACGGGCTTCCAAAGCCAATGATGGCGGGGTAGCAGACCCCGGTGCAAAATGAGAAAAGTCTGTAGGACTTTTTCTTCTCGAACAAAGATACCCCGCTGCTTGCGCTAAACTTGACCTGCAATTCAGGCCTATTACCCGCCTCAGGGCGGATCTTCCCCACGGCTGTTTCCGGCTTGAGGTGAAAAAGGATGCTGATACCTAAGCCGCGGCGGATTAGCCCCGCTTATCCGGGCGATGGCGCCGGGAGAGCGGGGAAAACGGGGGAAAATCGGGGACCGCGCCTCCATTCCCGCCTATGGGGTCTGTCCCCGTTCCCCGCCTCAAGCGCCACCTCCGCCTCCGCGCCCTCCACAGGCTCCCCCTCCAGAATCAACGACCAATACCGGTCACCCCATATATGCCCCGTCCTCCCCGTCAGCGCGTTTTACCGCTGCGCGAAGGTCTGTTTCAGCCACTGCATGATAGCCGGCAGCTCCATCCCGTCCTCAGGCTTGATGTAGAAGCTCAGCCGGTCCGCGTCAAAACGGAGGCCCCGGAAACCGAAACTGAA
>JAIROT010000050.1 GCA_031257385.1 Treponema sp. | reverse complement strand
GTTTTTGTGGGAATATTTGTTATAGACATTGCTTCATTAACTAAAGCATCGGGTAATTCTAATGTAGTCCTCATAAATACCTCTATCTATAAAATACTATATTGACATATGTATTGTCAAGTACTTTTTTGCATATAGCGAATTATTCTATATGTATATTTTTTCATACAATTTCAGCGCAATTGCACATAACGTTCTGTATATACCCTTCTTGTCCGCATGATTCGTTTGGGTGATTCGTGGGGGAATAGCGCTTCCGCTGAGCCTCTCAGTATATGCCGGGCTGTTCATACTGCAGCTTATACAGGTTTGCGTACAGGCCCCCGCGCGCGATGAGCGCTTCGTGTGTTCCCTCTTCGGCCAGAACGCCGCCTGAGAGGACGAGGATGCGTCCGGCGTTTCTGATGGTGGACAGGCGGTGGGCAATGACAAAGGACGTTCTGCCGGCTAATACCCGTTTCATGCCGAGCCGGATAAGGCGTTCGGTTTCAGTGTCGATGGAACTCGTGGCTTCGTCGAGAATCACCACACGGGGCTTATGGGCGATGACGCGGGCAAAGCTGATAAGCTGGCGCTGACCGGAAGAGATGTTTGCCGCCCCTTCGGAGAGGACGGTCCGGTAACCGTCAGGAAGGCGCGAAATAAACTCATGGGCGTGCACCGCCCTGGCCGCTTCGATTATTTCATCCTCTGAAAGCGGAAGCCCCAGGCTGATGTTTTCCTCCACCGTGCCGGAAAAAAGAAACACGTCCTGCAGGACCGGCAGTACCGATCGGCGCAGTTCCGCAAGGGGGATGTCCTTTACCGGCGCGCCGTCAAGGCGTATTTCCCCTGAGTCAATATCCCACAGGCGCGTAAGGACGTTGATGATGGTGGTCTTCCCCGCGCCGGTGAAGCCCACGATAGCGGCCATTTCTCCGGGTTTTACTTCAAAAGAGAGGCCCTTAAGCACCTCCTCCCCGGCCTTGTAGGCGAAACGCACCCGGTCAAACGCGACGTGGCCCTGCACCGTCCCCTCAATCGGGCGCTTTCCCGAATCGGGGATTCGCTCTTCGGTGTCCAGCAGTTTGAAGACCCGCTCCCCTCCGGCCATGGCAGACTGGAGCAGGGTGTATTTTTCGGCAATGTCCATAACCGGGGCGTAGAACATCTGTACCAGATTGATAAAGGCGATGAGTACCCCCAGCGAGACCGAAAGGGAGAGGACCATTTTGCTCCCCGCCACAATAACCACCGCCGCCGTAAAGATGGAGAGGAATTCCACTATGGGTCTGAAGGTGGCAAAGACATACATCTCGTCCAGGTTCGCGTCAAGAAGCTCCCGGTTCCGCGACATAAACGCTTCGGCGCTCTTTGCCTCGCGCCTGAAAAGCTGCACAACCTGAATCCCGGCGAGGCGCTCCGCAAGGTACGCATAGACCTTTGAGGATGCGGTCCGCTGGCGGCGGAAAGCGTCCCTGGCCTTGAAGCGGCTGATCAGGGTCAGCGCCACAACCGGCGGCAGCGTGGCAACCACTATCAGCGCCATCCGGGGGGAGAGGATAAACAGGGTAATCAAAGCCCCGGCCATAACCGAAATGTCTTTCAGAAAGGCCACGAGTACGGAGGTGAAAAATTCGTTTATCGTTTCCACGTCGCCGGTAAGGCGGGTAACGATGCGCCCCACCGGATGGCGTGAAAGAAAGGCGGTGGACTGGGAAGCGGTCTTTTTGAAGAGATCAAGCCGCATATCCTTCATCACCTTCTGGCTTATCCGGTTGGCGGTCCAGGTCTGGGAAAAGGTAAAGGCAAACACCAGCGCCAGCAGCGCCAGAAAAACGCCCCCCCCGCAGACAAGAGCGGATATGTCCTTCTTCCGCACTGCGGCGATTTCAGCTATGGGCAGCGCATAGAGGCCGGCGTTTGTTATTGCCGCGCTCAATGCCGCCGCGCCACTTTCCGCGCCTCCCCCGGCCGGCGGAACCGCTTTGGAGGAGACGAGAAAAAGCCCCTCCCGCTTTTCTACCACGGCGGCCGCGGGATCTCCTTCATTATACGAAAAAGCGTACCATGGGGCGTCGTCCAGTATTCCCCGCTCCCGCAGTTCCGCCTCGGCTTTTCCCCTGATAACGGTACGCCGGTTTTGGGGCACAAAAACCATTTCGCCTATGGTTATGCAGCCGGGAAGCCGGGTCAGTTCCTCATAGGCGGCAAGGGAGGCGCCGTCAAGCTGTTCCCGTTCCGCTTCGCAGCGGTCCGCCCTGAAAGCCAGAAAACGGGCGAGTACCGCCCCGTCAATGAGCCGCTGCTGCAGTACCGGAATGTACAGTTCCCCCAGGGTGGAAACGGCCAGGGCAATGAGGGTAAAAGCCACCAGGGTCCGGTAGGGCTTGAGGTACGAGAGAATGCGGCCGGTCAGGGCGGAGTCGTATTCTTTGGTAACGTTGTCGGTCTCGAAATAATCAGCCATTCCGGCCCTCCTCGCTGAAAGCCGACGCGCCGGCGGATCCTGCGGCGGCGGGACTTTCGCCCAGGCGCTGCAGGGCTGCCGTGTGGGCGTAAAACCCTCCGGCGGCGGCCAGCTCCGGGGGGCTGCCGAACTCGGCGATCCGCCCCTTTTCAAGAACCAGCACCTTGTCCGCGTAACGGAGAGTTGAAACCCGGTGGGAGACGATTATCGTTGTCCGCAAACCGCCTTCCCCTTTCCGCTCCCGCAGCAGCCCTTCGAGAATATTCCGTTCCGTTTCTGCGTCCACCGCGGAGAGGGAATCGTCAAGGATAAGGAACTCGCTTTCCATAATCAGCGCCCTGGCAATGGCGACCCGCTGTTTCTGCCCTCCCGAAAGGGTCAGACCCCGCTCGCCGATGAGGGTTTCCCGGCCCCGGTTAAAGGCCCCAAGGTCCTTTTCAAGCGAGGCAAGCCCTATCGCTTTCCGCAGATCTTCCGTCTTTTCCGAATCCTTCCCGTAAGCGATATTGCGCTGAATCGAATCCGAAAAAAGATAACTATCCTGGGGGCACACCGCGAAGAGCTTCCGCAGTTCCCCCAGCGGCCATTCCCGCACGTCAAGGCCGAAAACCAGCGCGGTTCCCGCCGGCGGATCGAGCGTTCTGGTGCATATTTTGACCAGGGTCGATTTCCCCGAACCGGTACGCCCCATGATCCCCAGCCACTCTCCGCGCCTGAGCGAAAAAGTAAGCGCGTCCAGCGCCGGGCCCTCTTCGTTATACGAGAAGGTAAGATTGCGGATTTCTATCGCGGGAGCCGCGGAAGTTTCGGCCGCCGCGGTCTTGGGGTGTTCCGGATCTCGAATGGAAGGAACCGTCCTGAGCACTTCGTTCACCCGGTTTAAGCTCACCGCGCCGCGCTGGATCATGTTCACCATGAAGCCCGCGCCCATGAGGGGCCATATCAGCATTTGCAGATACCGGAACAGGGCGACCAGGCTTCCCGGACTCATCAGGCCCGTTATCACCCGCATGCCGCCGATAACGAGCATGATAAGAACGGTAAGCTCGGAGAGAAAAGTCACAAAGGGGAAGAAAAAACCGAAGAGCCGCACCAGTTCCATATTGGCCTTGAGGTAGTCGTCATTGGTATCGGCAAATTTTTTGATGAACCACCATTCCTTCACAAAAGATTTTATGACTCTGATTCCGGCAAAGGTTTCCTGAACCGTATCGCTCATCTTTGAATAGGTTTCCTGGGCGCGCCGGAATTTTTTCCCAACCGCCCCGCCGAAAAGGAGGATCAGCGCCGTAATCAGGGGCAGGGGGATTACCGAAAAGAGGGCGGACCGGGGGTCTTCGATAAACATGATTATCAGGATCGCAGAGGCCATGACCACGGAATCAACCAGGGCCACCAGCCCCAGGCCGACAGCCATGCGCACCGCGTTGAGATCGTTTATCGAGCGGGCCATGAGATCGCCGATTTTATTTTTCTGGTAAAAATCCCATGAAAGGGTCTGGAGATGATCAAACAGTTTTTCGCGCAACTCGGTTTCAATACGGCGGGAAGAACCGTGTATAAAATAACGCCACAAAAAACGGCCCAGCGAGATCAGCGCCATAATGACGACCATCCAGGCGGCGAGCAGCGCTATTTCCTTCCATTCAAAAACGCCGGAACTGATCAGATCCACCGCCCGCCTGATAAGCTGCGGAATGATTATCTGGGCGGCGTCCACCGCGGCAAGGCAAATCAAACCCCAGAAGTAATGCCGGCGGTAACGGACAAAATAGGGCAGCAGGGATTTATATTCATTAAGGGGAGTTTTGGTCTTCCCGTTTTTCATGGTGATATACCGGCTTTTTTCTGGTACATTTCTTCCTGTTTCTTTAAATCCGTTTCCAGTTTTACGGACCAGATTTCCAGCTTCTTTTTTACGGTTTCCGCCTCCTCCCGGTCCCCCAGAAGCAGATACAGCCGCCGTAAAGCGGAAAGAAAAGCCATTCCCTGCTTAAAATCGTCGATCCGGCCGGTGGAAAGCTCATATTTTTCGCGGTAGCGGTCCGCCGCCTGCGCAAGGAGTTTTTTTATCAGCCTCAAATGATAGACTGTGGGTTCATAATTTGGGGAGTGGGGATCTGAATTGACAAGCGCGTTGCGGAGATCGATGATGTTTTTCGCCGCCGCCGCGAAACGGCCCTCCAGTTCCACAAAGGCCCATTTCCATTTGGTGTTGTACCCATAGGCGTCTTCCAGCAGCCGGATAGCCAATCCCATCTTCCTTATCAAAAGATAACGCTGAGCGGCGCTTACCGTTTCAATTGCAGCTAACTTTTCCTGATACTCGGAAAGGGGGGCGTCAACCAAAGTGCTGACCGTTTCCTCAAGGTAGATAAGACTCTTGTACAGGGATTTTCTCCCGTCGTTCAGGGCGTCCTCGTTTTTTACTTTGAGCGTTGAGCGGGAAACCCCGTCAATGATAATATAATTTGACGCGAGATTGAGCATTTCATCCACCAGGGAAAAACGCTTGAGCACCGCCCCGTCGGGATCTTTTTTAATCTCCGTGAGGACGGTTTTTTCACGGCTGAGGAGCGCGGCGGCAACGGCTTTGTATTTCTTTATTTTTTCGATATACTTGCGGCGTTCATCATTGGAAATTTTCGCCATTGTCGCTCCATTTACCTGTCAACAAAACGCCGTTTAATGGCGTTTGCCGTATTTCAAAATCAGATCGTCCGCGTGGGCAAGCGCCGCTTCCCCGGCGTCGCCGGCCAGCATCCGGGCTATTTCCTTTCTTCTTCCCTCGGCGCTTAAAGGCCCCACCCCGGTAAAAGTCCTGCCTCCCTCGGTCCGCTTTTCAACCTTAAAATGATTATCCGCCCGAACCGCTATACTTGCAAGATGGGTAACGCAGAAAATTTGCTTTGCCTCCCCGATTTTGGTGAGGTATTCCCCCACGGCCAGGGCTACTTCTCCGCCGATTCCGGCGTCAATTTCGTCAAACACCAGGGTTTCAATGCTGTCGGCAGTACCGGCCCCCCCGGCGGACAGAACCGTTTTAATGGCCAGCATCACACGGGAAAGCTCTCCGCCCGAGGCTATGCGGGCCAGGTCTTTGAGAGGTTCCCCGGTATTGGCGGAAATGAGGAAGTCCACATCTTCCGCGCCCCAGGGGCCGCAGACAAAGCCGGCCTGAGCGCCCTGCGCCGCGTCACGGTTCTTGGGGAGAATATTCGCCGCAAATCGGGCGTTGGGCATCCCCAGACGGCTTAGTATTTCGGTAATCCGCTCCCCCAGTATTGCCGAAGCGGCGGTCCGTTTGCGCCGCAGGGCCGAGGCCCTGGCAATGAGATCTTTTTCCAGGGCGGCGATTTCCGCCTTGAGTTTTTCCCGGTTTTCCCTCGCGCCGGAAAGGGCCTCAATTTCGGCTTCCGCCCGAACCTTGTAGGCCAGAATCAGCTCTTCGTCGCTGGGGGCCGCCTTTTCACCGCCGGCGCCGGACTCCGCGCCCGCGAGACCCGCGCCGTATTTCTTTTTCAATTTATACAGCAGGGCGAGGCGCTCGTCCACTTCTTCAAGCCGCTTGGGATCAAAAGTTAAATTATCCCGGTAGCCGCGGAATTCCCCGGCGATATCCTCGGTCTCATAGTACATATCCTCAAGCCGTTTCTGAATCTTTCCCAAACTTGAGTCAATCCCGGCGGCGTTATCCAGCGCGCCTCTGGCCCGGCGGGCAAGGCCCAAAACCGAGTACTCGCCGTCAAACAGGGAATCTGATGCGGTATTTACAAAGCCGGCGAGTTTCTCAAAATCCGAAAGCCGCTGGGCTTCGTTTTCCAGTTCCCGAATTTCCCCGATTCTCGGGGCGGCCCTGAAAATCTCCTCCACCGCGTAATTCAACAGTTCCAGCCGTTCTTCACGGTCCCGCTCGGAACTGAGCGAGGCTTCCAGCGTTTTACGTTTTTCGGTAAGTTCAGTGAACACCGCGTTATACGCAATGGCTTCTTCCTCAAGACCGGCGAAACGGTCAAGGTAACGGCGGTGGCTTTCCTTGCGGAGCAGGGACTCGTGATTGTGCTGGCCGTGGAGGTCAAAGAGCAGACCCATAAAATCGGCCAGGTCCGACCGTGTTACCGGCGCGTTCTGAATATAGATGGAACCCCGGCCTCCGGCTTTGATGCTCCGGCGGATAATAACCGTGTCTTCATCGCTTTCGATATCCCGGCTTTGCAGCCATTCGGCGGCCTCGCGGTTGTTTTTATGTACCGACACCACCGCGGAAACGCCGGCCTCCTCCGCGCCGGTACGGATCACGTCGGGTTCGGCCCTGCCGCCCATGAGGAAACTCAAAGAACCCACGATGATTGATTTTCCCGCGCCGGTTTCGCCGGTAAGGACATTAAAACCGCTACGGAAAGAAAGGGAGATTGAATCGATGAGGGCGTAATTCCTGATGGACAGTTCCTCAAGCATGGCCGACTCCGTCACCGCTTCCCGACCAGGCCAGCTTGCTGCGGAGCGCCGCGTAATAAGAGCGCCGGTCAGATGAAATCAACAGGGCATGCCGGCCCGCCTGCTGCACGATGATCCGGTCCTCCGGCTCCAGGCTGAATGCGTCCTGCCCGTCCACGGTGAGCAACACGCCGCTGCGCTGCTCCCGGGCAACGGTGATAATCAGCGCGGGACTTGCGGGCAGCACCAGGGGCCGGTTGGACAGGGTAAAGGGACAAATCGGGCTTATGATCAGGGCCTCCATTTCGGGGTCCAGGATAGGACCGCCGGCGGCCATGGAATAGGCGGTAGAACCCGTGGGCGTGGCGATGATAAGACCGTCGGAACGGTAAAAGCCCAGCTCGGTATAGCTGCCGGGAACGATCTCGGAATGTACTTCCAGTTTGATAAGTTTGGCAATCCCCGAAGCGGAAATAACCGCGTCATTGAGAAACGTATTCTTCTCCACTGCCGCGCCGCGCCGCTCCACCGTAAGTTCCAGCATACAGCGCCGGGAAAGACAAGCCGTCCCCCGCTGCCACTGTTCAAAAACCGCCGGCCATTCGTCAGGCCGCACGCCGGCGATAAAACCCAGCGTACCCAGGTTCACCGGCAAAATGGGCGTTCCCGTAGCGGCCAGACTGCGGGCGGTGTAGAGCACCGTTCCGTCCCCGCCCAGACTAAAAGCGATATCCCAGTCCCCCTGCGGGGAGCGCTCCGGCTTGCCCTCAAAAGAAAAAACCGTCACCGAGATACCCCGGCTTTCCAGTTCCCGCCGCGTCTCTTCCGCCACGAGCCCGGAATTTTTTTTGTGGAGATTGACGAATAACACCGCCCGCTTAACCGGGGCGCGTATTTCGGCCATGCCGGATCCTCGCCCTTAGGGAAGGGTCATAATGAGTTTTGATACCCATTCCGCCTCCTGGGAACGGAGCCTGGGGTACAGGGGAAAAAGCACGGTCCTCAGCGAAAGGGAATGGGCCGCCGGACAACGCCGCGAATCGCATAGTCCTGTTCCGGCCGGAGTGCGCTCAAAAGCGCCTGCCACGACAATATTTTTTTTACGGGCATAGGCCGCCACATCTTTAAGGCCGGTCTCAAGCACCAGGGGGAAGGCGTAATTGTTGTACTCCCCTTCTTCGAGGGGGATAAAACGCCTGTGCTTTGTACGCAGGCTCGACCGGGCGTAAATTCCGGCGATTTCCCTCCGCCGTTCCATGTTACGCGCCGTTTCCTTGAACTGAACCGTTGCCATAGCGGCGTTAATATCCGGCAGGCAGTACTCGCCGGGAATATCCGCGTAATTCCGCAAGGCCGAACCGTCCCGCCGATTCGCTGCAAAAAGCAGAGCGCCGCCGCCCGAAGTGAGCATGTCCCGCTCCTCAAGACCCAGGATCGTAAAAACACCCTGGACCCGGTCTTTTACGGGGCCTCCTTCTTTTTGTTCGGCCTGCTCAGCCCCTTTCTTACCCTCAGTTCCGGTAAAAAAAGTCCCGTAACTTTGAGAAATATCTTCGATAACCGGCAGGCCCAGTTCCGCTATGGATGCGGTATCAGGCACAAAGCCCAGCGTATGGTGCAGCAGAATACAGCGAGCCTGAACGCCGCCTTTTTCAGCCAGGGCTTTTTCAACGGCATCCCTGTCCACACAGGGAAACGAAAGAGAGGCATCGCAGTAAAGCGGCGTCAGGCGCAAATCCTCAATGACATGGGAATAATAGGGGGGGGACAGGGCCGAAAGGAGCACGCCCTCTCCGTCCTTAAGGTCAAGGGCTTTCAGCGCCAGACTCAGGGCGATAGCCGGACTGCGCAGGGCCAGCGCATAATCAAAACGGAGATATTCTTTCGCCGTTTGAATCAAAAGACGGGAGCGTTCTCCCGGCCCGATTTTATCCTCTACCATTGCCGTCAGAACCGCATCCATCTCCTTCCGCCTGATGGTCGGAGAATAGAATTCAATTTTCATGTATTACCTGTCGAGCCTTAGGATTAACAATTACCTACCTTCGAAGTTCGGCAATTTTTTGCAGTTCTTTGGGATTAAAGAGGTCCCGAATATTGAGAATAATCAAATAGCCGTGTTCCTGACGGACCACCCCCTGAATATACTCCGCACCGATACCCGAAAGCATCTGGGGCGGCGGCTGGATTTGTTCCCGCTCTATCGTAACCACGCGGGAGATCCGGTCGATAATAATCCCCAGCTTCATTCCGTCAATATCAAGAATGATAAAACCGGAGAGTAATTCGTCTTCTTCGGAAGTGAACAGTTTTTTGAGATGGAAACGTTTGTGCAGATTGATAATCGGTATTATTTCGCTTCTCAGGTTGAAAATACCCTCCACATAGGCGGGGGCATTGGGGATTGCCCGAATTCCCTGAACCCGGACAATTTCCTTTACATCCATAATATTAACGCCATACAGCTCCTGCCCGAGCTGAAAAGTGACCAGTTGATTAGAATCAGTCATAAGATCCCCCTGAACGCCGTTGACACATATCCCTTCTTCAAGTATACCACCCTCAGGGGTTTAATTCAAGGTTACTCCCGCACCCATATCTGCCTGATGCCCATCGCGCCGAGCCTGACCGCCGCCGCGTACACGTCCGCCGCGGGAATGCCGGTCACGAGCACGCGGTAAATTGATCCGCTCTGTTCCTGAACCACGTTAAAACCCGCCGCCTTCAGGGACTGGTAACACCGCGCCGAGCTTTCTATCGAAGAATAGGCCCCCACTTGCAGGCGGTATACTTTTCTGCTGTTCCGGTCAGGCAGGCCGGGGATGATCTGTAATTCCCCGGTAGGGACCGGCGCCGGGCTTACCCGCTGCGGCGGCGGGGACGTATACTGCCCGGGCTGATATACCGGCCCTGTCTGGGAAGGAGCCGTCTGCACCGGAATCGGGGTCTGCTGGACCGGGGGCTGGAAGTACTGGTACACCGGAGCCCCTTGCGCCATGGGCAGCGCCGACGGATAGACCGGCACCGGTACAAGCGTCTGCACCGGCGCGGGGGCCGCCGGAGCCGGCGCGCTTGCCGTTTCCCCCGCTTCTCTCGCTTCGCGGGCCTCCCTGGATTCTCTGCTCTCGCGGGCTTCTCTCGCCTCGCGGGCTTCACGGGCCTCACGCGCCTCGCGGGACTCCCTTGCCTCACGCACCTCACGGTTTTCGCGGGCCTCCCTGGATTCTCTGCTCTCACGGGATTCTCGCGCCTCGCGGGCTTCACGGGCGTCCATGGACATCGTTGTCAGCCACGCCAGAAACTCAGTATCCGAGCCGTCCCTCGCGTATTCACGCTCAGGGACAGTTTCCGTTCCTTTGGCTTCGGGCAGATAATTGTGCACGGTAACGGTAAAAGACTGCGGCCCGCCGCCGCCATTGCCTCCGCTGCCATTGTCTCCGCCGTTATCCGCGGGAGGAGCCGCGGCGGCCACTTTCTCAGGCTCTTCAGGCAGATCGGCAAGCGGTTCCGGCTCCGGTTCGGGTTCGGGCTCCGGCTCAGGTTCAGCCGCGGCAACAACCGGCGGCGGCGTAGCGGCGGCCGGACGCGAACGCGCCGGGGTGGGTACCGAAATGAGAACCGTTTCGCCGGCGTTCATTTCCAGCGCCGCCAGCGCCCCGGCGGAAAGATCGACAATCCTGCTTGCCGAGGCGGGAATACGGCCGCTTACGGTCACATCTATCTTCTTTCCGGTAGCGACATTCGTAACCTGCGCCTTGGAACCGATGGGAAGACTGGGGTGGGCGATAGTTAAACCGTCGGACTTCATTTCCTGAGTGGCAATTCCCCGCTGGGTGAAGCCCCCCAGCGCTGCCTGTGCCATGCACAGCGTATCCAACAGTAATCCGCTTACAAAGATCAGAAAAATCCGTTTCATCCTCACTCCTTTCCCCCCGGTTATTTCCTCCGTGAAACCGCCTGTAGAAACAATACCATTACTCTCTTCAATAACACAAGATCGGTAAAAGTCCCCCTGTCCCATCCATTATAACACATTTCCGAACAAACCGCAACGCAAGCAGTAAAAAGGTAAAAAGCTACGCCCTCAACCAATTATGGGATCCCTACTATAATTATTGTCAAATCGACAAAAAAATCAACAACCTCGCCCTGAAGGCTAAACTTGACCCGTAAAAGATTGCTTGCCCGTCGAAGGGCCGCCTCTCCCTGCCCCATGTTTTTTTACCGGTTTTGTCCCCGCGGCTAAAGCAAAACAGCCCCCTGCTCCCATATAGGAGGTATGAGGAAAACACGTACATTAGCGCAGGGGGTGTGGTATGAGATTCGCTCCCAGATT
>JAIROT010000239.1 GCA_031257385.1 Treponema sp. | reverse complement strand
AAGTCTGGTTTAATACCCCGCCCTTGATGCTGCGCAAGCAGCTACTCTGCCGCGGTTCAAACAACGTAACAATTTCAAAAATTCGGTATTAAACCAGACGGTATTATAAATTTCCTCTCGAAAGAGCCTCCGATCAAGAAATTGCCCCACGTTCCAGATACCGCGCGGCTTGCCGCGCGGAGGCTCATAAAATTTTACGGTTTTTCCGGCATTTTTACGTTTTTTATATTGACATATTGAATATAGTTATGTATAACATAATTAGTTAGAATTTTCTAACATAAGGAGTACTTATGTCACTGATTGGCAAAGAAGTTTCTGATTTTAGCGTACAGGCGTTTCACGAAGGCGCCTTCAAAACTGTTTCCAGGGCCGATGTGCTGGGTAAATGGTCGGTTTTCTTTTTTTATCCCGCCGATTTTACCTTTGTATGTCCCACGGAACTTGAAGACCTGGCCAACAAATACGGGGACTTCAAGAAGGCCGGCTGCGAGATTTATTCGGTATCCTGCGATACCCACTTTGTGCACAAAGCCTGGCATGACACCTCGCCCATCGTTAAAAAGATCGGCTATCCCATGCTTGCTGATCCCACAGGAAAACTGGCCCGGGACTTTGACGTGATGATCGAGGGAACCGGCCTCGCTGAAAGGGGCAGCTTTATCGTAAACCCCCAGGGGAAGATCGTAGCCTACGAAGTTACCGCCGGTAACGTGGGCCGTAACGCGGATGAACTTTTCAGGCGGGTCCAGGCTTCACAGTTTGTGGCGGAGCATGGCGACGAGGTTTGTCCGGCAAAATGGCAGCCCGGAGCTAAAACCTTAAAACCCAGCCTTGATCTTGTGGGTATTTTGTAATGGATGAAAACCTCTACGATGCCATAATCGTGGGAGGGGGGCCTGCCGGGCTTACCGCGGCGCTCTATCTCGCGCGCGCGCGTTATCGCGTACTGGTTGTAGAAAAAGAGAAATTCGGCGGTCAAATTACCATAACCGCCGATGTGGTAAACTATCCCGGCATCCTGCATGGCAGCGGTACGGAAATCACCGCCGCCATGCAGGAACAGGCCCGGAGTTTCGGCGCCGAATTCATGATCGCCGAAGTGACGGGCCTCGTCCTTTGTCCCCAGGCCGGTAAAGCTCCCGTAAAAACGATACAGACAAGCCGGGGTGAATTACAGGCTTTCGGTATAATCCTTGCCACCGGGGCAAATCCCCGAAGCGTGGGCTTTAGCGGAGAAGCCGAATTCAAAGGCCGCGGCGTGGCCTACTGCGCTACCTGCGACGGCGAATTTTTTACCGGTCTTGATGTGTTTGTCATAGGCGGCGGTTTTGCCGCGGCGGAAGAGGCCGTGTTCCTTACCAAATACGCCCGTCGTGTGATCATGCTAATCCACAGCGAAGATTTTACCTGTGCTGCCAAAACCGCCGAAGCGGCGAAGAGCAATGAAAAAATCGAAATCCATTATACCTCCGTTATGGAAGAAGTTTCCGGCGATACCGCCCCGCGAACAGCCAGGATAAAAAACATAAAAAGCGGCGAAACATGGGACTATGTTCCGCCCGCGGGCGAATGTTTTGGCGTCTTTGTTTTCGCGGGTTATGTACCGGCTACATCGCTTTTTAAGGGGCTGGTGGAACTTGACGGGCACGGCTATGTAATTACCGACAGCAACCGCAAAACCGGCATTGACGGAGTTTACGCCGCGGGGGATGTCTGTATAAAAACTCTGCGTCAAATGGTAACCGCCGCCGCCGATGGAGCTATTGCCGCCACGGAGATGGAAAAGCATATCGTTAAAATGCAAAAGCTTACAGGGTTTGTCCCCCGCCAGCCGCTTACAAGGCTTCCGTCATCAGCACAAACTCCGCAGACTGACAGGACAAAGTCTGCGGCTTCGGGTGAGGAATTCTTCACGCCGGAAATAAAAAGCCAGCTTGAAGGTGTGTTCGCAAAAATGGAGAAACCCCTTGTGCTCCGCCTGGAACTTGACCAAAAACCGATCTCCACTGAACTTGAACAGTTTGCAGGGGAACTTGCTGAAATGACCTCAAAGTTGACAGTCGAAAAAAAAGACGGATCAAACGGGGAAACTCCCTGTATAAAAGTCTGCCGCGAAAACGGCGAAGAGACGGGCATTGCTTTTCATGGCGTCCCCGGAGGACATGAATTTAACTCTTTCGTTGTGGGCCTTTACAACGCATCCGGCCCCGGACAGGCGCTAGATTCCGCTCTTCTGGGGCGCATACATACCATAAAGGAGCCGGTAAACATAACGCTTCTTGTGTCGCTTACCTGTACCCTGTGCCCCGACCTCGTAATGGCGGCCCAGCAGATAGCGGCTATTTCTCCCCTGGTAAGAACCGATGTTTACGATATCAATCACTTCGGGGCGCTTAAGGAAAAATACCGGGTGATGAGCGTTCCCTGCATGGTTATCAACGACAACGCGGTCTCCTTTGGGAAAAAGAGTGTCGGTCAAATTCTTGACGCTTTGGGGGTCTGAAAACTGTTCTTCCCTCTATTGAACCTTAATCTCGTTCGGAAGCTCTCCCTTTTCAAAAAAGAGACGAAAATTTTCAAGCGTGGTTTTGGCAATCTCCTGCAAAGCCTCATGGGTAAAAAACGCCTGATGGCTTGTGATCAGCACGTTGGGAAATGTGAGGAGGCGGGCAAGCATATCATCCTGAATCACCTCCCCTGAATGATCCTCAAAAAAGTAGCCGTCCTCTTCCTCGTACACATCAAGCCCCGCCCCGCCGATACGGTTCTCCTTGAGCGCCTTTATCAAGGCCCGTGTGTCGATGAGGCCGCCCCTCCCGGTGTTGATGATGATAACGCCGCTCTTCATTGAGGCGAGCGCCTCCCTTCCGATAAGACGCCTGTTTTCAGGTGTGAGCGGGCAGTGAAGGCTGATGATGTCGGATCTGCGCAGGAGATCTGCCCTTTCGGTGTACTGTACCCCGTGGGCGGCGGCCCATTCAGTCTGTGGGTAGGGATCAGATGCGATCACCTCCATGCCGAAGCCCCGCAAAATCTCGGCAGTTATCCTGCCAATCAGTCCGGTACCGATGATTCCGACGGTCTTACCGTGGAGGACGGCGCCTTCAAGCCCTACAAGCGAAAAATTGCCGTCCCTGATTCTCGAATACGCTTTGTGGGTCTTGCGGTTCAGCGTCAAAAGGAGTGAAACAGCATACTCCGCCACGGCGTGGGGTGAATAGGCGGGTACCCGCACGGCGGGTATCTTGCCGCGAATTGCCTCAAGGTCAACGTTATTGAACCCTGCGGAACGCAGCGCAATAAGTTTGATTCCCAGACGGTGCAGGATTTCGGCAGCCGTCGCATCTACCGTGTCGTTCACAAAGATACACACACCGTCAAAGCCGCCGGCAAGAGCGGCGGTATCCGCCGTGAGCCTTGCCTGAAGGAACTTTACGTGCAGGTTTAACGCCGGTTCCTGCAATAGCGGTTCAAAATAGAACCTGTCGTACGGTTTTGTATCAAAAAAAGCGATTTTAATCTTGTTCAAGAATTTGTTCCTCCTTTAATTTTCTGCCTGTTTTCCAGGATTCATTGCTTCCTTAGGGCAACGCTGATTAACTTGACGCTAATCAGCGTTGCCCTATTATTTTTCTCGTTTTCCTACGGAAAACTGCGAAAAAACCACATTAAAGTAGCACCGATTTATTCTCGATTGAATCAACAACCTCGCCCTGAAGGGCGAGGTATGTTGTTCTCCCGAGGTATTGCATTCGGGGTTTAATACCTTTTTAACCGCCCTGAAGGGCAGGGTATTAAACCCATATGCGTTTACTTAAATAATCACAGCGGCAAATAAGGCAAAATTAGGAAGGAAAAACCCCTATTTTTTGATGCAAAAACCATTGTTTTCCTTCTTTTTGCTCATG
>JAIROT010000008.1 GCA_031257385.1 Treponema sp. | reverse complement strand
CCCGGCTCCTCTTTTCCGCGGTTACCGGCGCCGCAACGGAGGCCCCCTCGGGGGCGGCGGAGGTCAGGAAGGTGGTAACCCAACTCACCGGCTGCGCCTTTGCCGAACGCTGCCCCCTGACGGAAGAACGCTGCTTCCGGGAACACCCGGAAATGCGGGACCTCGGCGGAAATTCCGGCGCCCCGTCGGGGAGCCGTCATCCCCACCGGCTTCGGTGTTTTAAGGTTGGGGAAGCATAACGTCTATTCATTCAGGACGAATATTCCCTGCAGGGGTGTCGGTTGAGATACCCGGAGATTCGCGAATCCTCATAGCGGGGTTCCTGTACACCGGTTTCCCGGTTGGTTATGACTATCCCCCGGAACCGGGAGAATAGATTCTCATCGGGGCAAGAATATTTTTCGCGCTCTGAGGAGAGTTACTCCACGGCATGACGCCAATAGAGGTAATGTTCTTCCATAACTTGGGAGATCCGGGATGAATCCCTTTCGGCTATTATATTCGCCAGATTCTGATGCAACGCGACAAGCCGTTCTTTTTCTCTTTTTTGAATAAATTCATTAACCGCCAGAATCCTGGTAGGATAGGTGAGCCGATTGATAACCATGCTGATCTTGTTTACCAGAGGATTATCCAGCACACTCTCCAGGATTGTGTGAAAGGCTATATCCGCCTCAAGAATGGCGTTTCCGTCCACGGTGGATTCCACCATTTTTTTAAAACACTCCATCTGACGATAAATGACCGCGATGTTTTCTTCCGTGGCCTTTTCCATCACCGTCTGCAGTATGCCTTTATCAAAAATCCGCCGGAGTTCGATGAGTTTCCCTGAGCCGCCGCCTTCCAGGATAAGGCCGTACACCAGCGGGTCCAGCATACGACTGGAAAAGCCCTCACATACAAAGGTGCCTTCAGAACGGCGAATTTCCAGCACTCCCATAGCAACCAGGATCTTGATTGCCTCCCGCACGGAATTCCTCCCCACCTGAAGGGACTCGCAGAGTTCCATTTCTGTGGGAATTTTCTGACCGGGTTGAAGCTCCCGGTTGCTCAGGGCCTCGGTAAGCCGTTTGATTATCTGTTCAACCACCGATCCCTTGGGGAGGGGCTTGTTCAGGCTGCCGCCTTCAATTTCTCTCTGCATCACCTTACCTGCGATCATCCGACCCTAAACATCGAAGAGACCGTACAATTTTTGCATATTCATGCAAAAATTGCAATTACCGAAATTCCTTGGAAATCTGCAAGGCATGTGACAATAAATTGTAAAATTATACGATTTTGGATCAATGTTTTCGAGCTTCTTTTGCGCCGGAAACAATATCCTGTACCGAAAGTCCGTAGGCATCAAGCAACTCGTCTGCGTAACCGCTACGGGGATACACATCCCGTAATCCCAGCCTGATTATCCGGCAGGGGTGATAGTGGCAGGCAATCTCACAGATTGCGCTGGACATTCCTCCGTAAAAATTATGATCTTCCACAGCAACGGCACAACCTGTACGCCGCAGAATCGACACTACCCCTTCCCGATCAATAGGTTTGAGAGTGGATATATCCGCCAATATACCATAAACACCCTGGGCCTTCAACTGGTCCATTGCGGCGATAGCCCGGTTCATGATAAAGCCCGATGCAAATACCGCCAGATCCTCACCGTAATTCAGCACTTCCCGGAGTTTCCCGAAGGTGAACGGGGTATCATCGGGGAACACCTCAGGTTCCCGGCCGCTTCCCAGGCGCAGGTAGACCGGTCCCTCAATCTCCATCATCGCTACGGCGGCATTGTACGCCTGGCCCGCGTCCGCCGGAGTAAGAATATTCACCCCCGGCATGGAACGGAGTATGCCCAAGTCCTCGTAAAACTGGTGGGTTACCCCTTCCCGTTCACCGCCCAACATGCCTCCGTTCAGGCCGATAAATTTTACCTTGAGACCGGGATATGCGACGAAGGTACGGATCATCTCACAGGCCCGCATGGTAAGGAAACCCGCGTAACTTATCACCACCGGTTTCATCCCGGAAGCGGCGAGACCCGCTGCAATATCCACCGCCGACTGCTCGGCGATTCCTGCCTCAATCAGCCGTCCGGGGTATTTCTGCAAGAACGGAGTCAGCCTGCCCGCCAGTACCGAATCCGCTGACACTACAACTATCTTTTCGTCCCTTTCGGCGGCTTCCATAAGCGCCCGTACCGCCGCTTCTCTTGTGCTTTTCGTGTTCATATTTCTATTCCCAGGACTTTTCCCGCAACGACCACTTCCTCCGCCGTGGGAGTCCGTTTATGCCAGATGTTGTTATTTTCCATATAGGGAATATTCTTTCCCTTAACGGTTCTACATTCAATGAAAGATGGAACGTCCCGTTCAGCCTTGGCATTTTGCACCGCCTGTCTGATTGCATCAGGATCATGCCCTTCAATGGTCTGGACATGCCAGTGAAAGGATCTCCATTTTTCCGCCACCGGGTACAGAGAACTGAGATCGGTAACTTTACCGCCGGATTGATGGTTATTGCAGTCTGCGAAAACAATGAGATTGCCGGCTTTGTACTGGGCCGCCGACATAGCCCCTTCCCAGATAACCCCCTCCTGCTGTTCACCGTCACCGATAATGACAAAAACATTGCTGTCGAGCCCCTGCATTCGACAACCCAGGGCCATACCCAGGCCAATGGCAACGCCGTTTCCCAGACTTCCGGAGACCGTATCCACGCCGGGGGTTTTGTTCATATCCGGATGGCCCTGAAGCATACCCTCCAGCGTCCTCAATTTGGGAAGTTCTTCCGCAGGGAAAAACCCCTTCCGGGCCAGGCATGCGTAGAATATGGGACAGGCGTGACCTTTGGAAAGGATGAAACGATCCCGGCCCTGCCATTGGGGATTCTGGGGATCCAGCCTGAGTTCGTAAAAAAAAAGATAAGCCATAATCTCGGCAATGGACATACAGGGACCGGGATGCCCATCGCCGCACTGGTGGATCATCTTCACCACATCGTAACGGAGAACGTTGGCAAACCGGAGAATCTCTTTGGCGAAATGTTCGTTATGGGTCATAAAATAGTCCTTGTGGCGATCATTCTGCGGTTATCCCACAAACGAGGCGGGCCATAGCACCAGCTGGGGAAAGAGTATAAGGATCCCCACCACCAGCAACATGACAATTATAAAAGGGATGAGGGCAATCATGGCATCCCATATCCGCACCTTAAGAAAATCACAGCAGATAAAGAGGCACATACCCTCAGGCGGTGTTACAAGGCCAATACCCAGTACAATAACCGCAAGTACGCTCAAATGTATCGGATCGATTCCGACCTGCAAAGCCACCGGGTAAATAATAGGCATAAAGAGTACAATGATCGAAATCGTCTCCATAAACATACCCATAATAAAGAGTATTCCCAAAATGATGAGTAAGATGACCGTAGGAGAATCCGTGAGGGAAAGCAGGGTACTCGCCACCAGCTTATCAAATCCCCCAACGGTAAGCAGTTTACCGAAAACCGAAGCGACACCGATGATAAGGAATATCTTACTTGAGGTTTTAACGGTGCTGATAAGCGCCGTCTTGAAACTCCCCCAGTCCAATTCGTGGTACACTAATTTACCAACGATGAGGGCGTAGATCACCGTAACCAAGGCAACTTCGGTGGGGGATACGACGCCGCTCATGATTGAAACTACGATGAGGGGAGGCATCAGCAGGGCGAGAAAACTTTCCTTGAAGGCTTTCCACACATTTTTAAATTCAAAGCCCCCTTCTTCCTTGGGCACCCCATCCTTTTTCGCCTGGAAATAGCTGACCACCATCTGGGCAAAACCGCAGAGAATACCGGGGATAATCCCCCCCACAAAAAGTTTTCCGGTGGAGATCCCCAGAATCCCGGCAATAATAACCATCGGTATGCTCGGCGGTATGATAATGCCGATAGTGGATGATATTGCGGTAACCGCCACGGTAAATTCCCGGCTGTATTTTTTCTTTATCATCTCCGGCATAAGCAGGGCGCTTTCAAAGGCGGCGTCCGCGGCGGATGAACCGGAAATACCCGCGAAGATCATGCTGGTAACAACATTTACATGGGCTATCCCTCCGACAATATGACCCACCAGAGAATAGGCAAAACTGATCAGCCGTCTGCCTATTCCCCCGCCGCTCATCAGAAAACCCGCGAAGGTAAAGAGCGGAACCGCCAACAGGGCAAAAGAATTGGTCCCTTCAAAGAAGCGCTGCCCCATGGTAATAAGGTTTGAAAGTTTAAAAACACTAATCCCGAAAACCGCCGAAAGGCCGAATGAAACGGCAATAGGCGCCCCAAAAGCAAGCACAATCAAGAAAACAACAAACAAAAATCCGGTCATTTTTCGGTCTCTCCCCCGGCAAGCAGTTGAAGCTTCTCTCCCTTGCCAAAGCTAATAAAGTCCCAAATCGCATGCAACATACAGGAAAGGGCCGACAAAAAGCACAACACGGGAATCGGCCAGTATATATAGGCCATCTTTAACGCGGGCATGGTGGAAATCGTATTCCGCGATCTGCTTGCAAGAAGCACAAAAGAATACCCCAGAATAATGAAAAAACCCACGGTAAGCAGGGTGATGATAAGCCTGATAATACGTTTAGGCGTCCCTTTCAGGACTCCTTCGATGGCGTCGATATGAAGATGATCGTTGGTGGCGCAGAGCCCCAGGGCGGCGATAAACACACTCCAGATATTGAGGAACTGAGCGCTTTCCATATACCAACTTATCCCGCTGCTGAACTGACGGAGTACTATATTCAGCAGCAGGATCAGAACCATCAACATAAACAGTATAACGGCGACTGCCGTTGAAATACGATCAATGGTTTCCAGAATTTTCCGCATTATTCATCCTTTGCCTGACCATGGGTAAATGGCCGCAGATCGTCAGTTAACCGCCAGCCAGGCATCCAAACGCTGGAGAAGATCCGCGCCATAATCGCCGGAGAGTCCGTCCTTCACGCTTTTAGTGGCCTCAATAAACTGGGGCAAATCCGGCTGAGTGATGGTCATACCCCCTTCGCTTTCAAGTTTAGAGAGAAAATCCTCGGTCATCTGTTTGTTCATCGCCCGGTTTGTTCCCTCCGAAGTCTTAGCGGCGGCGGCAACAATCTGTTTCTGAGAATCGCTGAGCTTATTCCAAATGTTCTCACCGATGGCAAAACACATACCCGAATAGATATGATTGGTCAGGCTTAAATTCTTCTGCACCTCATAGAGTTTGTTGTTGTAAATAACCGGCACCGGATTTTCCTGGGCATCGTAGGTTCCCTGTTTAAGGGCCATATACAGTTCGGAGAAAGCCAGGGGTTGAGGATTCGCCCCCAGGGCACGCATGGAAGCCATGATAACCGGATTTTCCGGAGTACGGATCAGCATATTCCTCATGTCCGCCGGGGTTTTCACAACCCTGCTACCGGTGGTAACACAGCGGAATCCATTGTCGTAGTGGGCCAAAACCCTTATGTTATGCGAAATCAATTCCTGTTCAACCTCAGCCTCAATATTGCTGTCCATAAATTTCCAGGCGGTTTCAAAATCGCCAAACAGGAAAGGCAGTGCGGAGATTCCCATCTTGGGGACATAGGTTGAGAAATTGCTGGCATCGGAAATGATAATGTCCACCGTTCCCGAATCCAGGGCGAGGGCCTCAATCAAAGCGCCGTCACCGCCGAGCTGTCCTGAATGGTATAAATTTGCTTTCAAATTACCACCGGTTTTTTCCTCTATTTCCTTTGCGAATTGAAGCGCCGCAATAGCCCGCGGATCCTGATCGTTGGTAGAGATGCCGATTTTCAAGACAAACTGAGGCTCCGCAACTGCGGCAGCGGCGGCAGGATCAACGGGTTCGGAACTTTCCTTTTTGGAACAGCTTGTCACGACAAGTAGTATCGTTACCATCGTGGCGCAGAAAATAAAACGTGCTTTCATAGAATCCCTCCTAAAAATATTAGTCTCCCCAAAGAAAGACTTATCCTCCTGACAAAAGTTTAAGCGCTTTTTTCTTTACCCCAGGCACGCTTATCGGCGGCGGCCTTAACGGCCTTGGCGCCGTAAGCCACACTGGAAAATACCGGCAGCCCCAGGGCCTCGGACACATCCTTTGCCGCATATGCCATGGACCCTTGGGCGAAAACAAGAATATCGGCCTTTTCCTTGACCCTGCGGCCGGTTTCAATCAGTTTTTTCTTAAACTGTTCCTGATCCAAGCCGAAAGCCCCCTCAGCCAGGGCGTCCACCAGTTCCACCTTGACGGCTGCTTCATCGGCACAGGCCTGGATAAGCCGTTTGGTCGGTTCCAGGGTCGTCCGTAGTGTCGCTATCACTCCAATACGCCTACCTGCTTTGACCGCTGCTCTGGCCATATCCTCATCTATGCGGACAAAGGAAACTCCGCAGGATTCATACAAGGGCTTTGCCAGAGCCGCCACGTCCCCTATTGAAGAACATATATTGAAGATAATTTCAGCCCCGGATCTCGCCGCTTCCTCATACAGATTAATCAACTCCCGGGCGCAATGGGGTGTAACCCCACCGGCATCCCTGGCTTCCTGGAGTATATCAGGATTTTTTAGAGAAATGATCTCAAGATTGTCTTCACTAAACTGGGCTTTTAGCTCCGATTCTACCATCTCGACAAGCTCCGGGGTGGTACTGGTATAAACTGCCGCGACTTTCAAATGAGCCCTCCAATTAAACATAGGATGTACTACATAGCATGTTATATTAAGACCGAATTCGGAAACTGTCAAGAAAAATCGTATTAAATTTGAAGCTATTTTAAAATGCGGTCTTTTTTGAAACAACCCTCTCCCATTTTGTATTTTTTGACTTTTTCTTGACATCCAACGTGGGATGTAGGATAATAAGACCCGGTCGAGACTGTTTCAAAACCAACCGGGCTTTAGAATCGGCTCGGCCTATAATAGCTCAATAGAGGTAATTAATATGAAACAAAAAAACGGCTATTTCCATCGGGTTACCGAGATGAGCCCCACCCGTCTGTGGATAAACAATGTTACCCCTGGGGAAGCGCGTCTTGCACTGGAAGCGGGTGCGGTGGGCTGCACCCAGAACCCGACCTATCCCTATAAAATGCTTACCCACCCGGAGGACAGTGCCCGTTGCTATTCGGTTCTGGACGGTATCATAAAGGCCGAAAAAGACGATAACCGGGCCCAGGGCCTGTTTCAATATGCCCTGGTAAAGGAAATAGCCGAACAATTTCTGCCCCTCTACAACGCCTCCTTTGGGCGGCTTGGTTTTGTTACTATTCAGGCCGACCCTTTTCACGAACAACGGGATGTCATCGTGGAATGGGCCAGGCTTCATACCAGGGAGTATCCCAATATTATGGTAAAAATTCCCGCCATACCCGCCGGGCTTGCCGCCATGGAAGATCTTCTCGCCGAGGGCTGTCCCATTCTGGCTACCGAAGTTATGTCGATCGCCCAAATGCTGGACTGCGCGAAATTGTACGAGCAGTTCCTTAAAAAAAACGGAAAAGTTCCGGTCATGTATTTTGCCCACATCCCCGGTATTTTTGACGAATACATTACCTCAGTGGTTAAGCGGGATAATCGAGACGTTCCCGCAGACTATGTTTGGCAGGGCGGAATCGCGGTAGCGAAAAAAATCAGCGCCCTGTTGGCCGAAAACCGTTTCGCCATCGGTTTCTGCTCCGGTGGGGCCAGGGGCCTTCATCACTTTACCGAACTGGTAGGCGCTCCCTGTTCAATAACCATCAACTGGGGCGGAAGTGCCGACAAACTCATTGAGCAGGATCAGCCCGTAGTTCAGCGTTTTCCGGCGCCGGTTCCCCCGGCCGTAATAGATACGCTTTGCGAGCAGATCCCCGAGTTTAGAAAAGCCTATGAGTCAAAGGGCCTCAATCCGGAAGACTATGAAGCCTTTGGACCGGTGGCTTTGTTCCGTTCCAATTTTGAGACCGGCTGGCGGAAAACCCTGGACCTGATAGCCCTGCGCCGAAAAGAGAAGGGCCTGTAATCATGGGAACCATAAAGCGGTCCCTTGCCATATCCTCTCTTTTTCCAAAAACCCTGGAATCCTGGGAAGATCTGGAAAAGACCGTCCGTTTTCTTGAGGGTTATTCATTTACGCAGCTTGAATTTTACCATCCTCCCGGTCATGACCGTCAAATCGCCAAACTCTTCACAGAAGCCGGTTTTTCTTCAATATTGATAGGGGTAATTGCCCTGAAAGGAGCGGGTTTCTCACTCTGTACCGGGGACAAAGAAGAACGAAGCCGGGCGGTAAGTGTTTTGAAAAGCTGCATGGATCGGGCTTCAGAAATCGGTTCCCATGGGGTGATGTTGAACAGCGGCTTCGTCCCCGGATATTCACCCGATCCGGCGGCAATTTCTATCCCCACGCCGGAACAACTCAAAGCGGCCTGTGATGCCTACGTGCATTCTATTGAAGAAGCCGCCGAATACGGTGAACAGCGCGGTTATAACATAACCCTGCTGCTTGAGCCGGGGGACAGTAAAGTACAGTCCTTCCAACTGTTGGGGCCGACGGATAAGGTTATGGAAACTACGGAGCGCATCAAAAAACAGTATCAGTGTTATGCCCTCATCATGGATGTCGCCCATCTTCGGGAAGAAGGTGAAGATGTCATGTCTTCCCTCAGGCGGACCTTGCCTTATTGTGATCATATCCACTTCTGTAACTGCGTAATGGATGATCCCTCCCGGGAATTGTACGGTGACAAGCATGTGGACTTTGACTATCCCGGCGCCTGTTGGAATTATGGGGACTTCGAGAATATGTATCGGAATATCCGGAACCTATATAAGGATCGGGATTTTACCATAGCTCTGGAAATCACCTGCCGGGCCACAGACAACGAGGCATGGTTTGCCGACGTGGCTTCCCGTTGTTCATGGATTTTTGAAGACTAAACGCCTGTTTCAACACTTGAGGTTTGG